>JAGGVA010000023.1 GCA_021158195.1 bacterium
AAGAGAAAAAGGCGACCACAGGATTTATTGGAGAGAAGATTTAAAAAGACCAATAGTTATTCCCCGGCAAAGAGATTTGCCGGTTTTTGTTATTAAAAATAATCTCAGAATTTTAGGAATTAGCGTAAAACAATATTTAGAAATTTTGGAGAATCTGTAGAGAGAAGTCATAATGGTCATTAGGAGATAGGACCAGCAGCCAGTATAGTCATTAGTTGTTGGGCATGAGGGAAAATTATTCAAATAAAAAAATTACAAGAGAGAAAATAATACCTATTGCCTAATGCCTTATAACCAGACCGGCAGCCGGTCCTTTCACCTTATGACCATATCCTGTTGCAGCGTCAACCTCGCAACAGGTTTTTTCTTTAAGGGGCGATATAAAGAAAACAGTTTTCAAAAAAATTTTTTTATAGTAAAATAGAGAAATCTTATGCTAAAAGTAAGGGGGAAAACATTTTTTATAGGATTGTTTTTTCTGGCAGTGATTGCTCTGCCAAACTTTGTCTTTGCTGATAGTTATAATCAGAAAACTACTTTTTTTGTTGATCCTTCATATGATTTGTCAGGCAGAGAAAAAATAGAAGGGGTTTTAAAGCATATCTCTGTTAAGGCCTATTTTTATCTTGAAGAAGAATGGTGGGAGTCGCTTAGTGACAAAGAAAAACAGGAAATACTTAATGAATTGTCGCTTTTGGGAAAGGAGTTTGATCAAAAAATTTATCCAACAGTTACTTCTGTTTATGGCTATGAATGGAGCCCCGGTATAGACAATGATAGACATATTACGGTTTTTTTACATCAGATGAAAGAAAATATTGGAGGATATCATCGCACAGTAGATGAGTATTATAAGGTTCAAATTCCCTCTTCCAACCAAAGAGAAATGGTTTATTTAAATGCAGAGTATTTGGGCAACTCGCGGCTTAAAAGTTTTCTTGCCCATGAATTTGTACATTTAATAGTTTTTAACCAAAAGGTGAAGGTATTTAAAACAGGAGAAGAAGAAGTGTGGTTGAACGAAGCATACGCTGATTATGCCCCAACGCTTCTGGGCTATGATGATCAGTTTAATCAGGATAGTAATCTTTACAATAGAGTAAGAGAGTTTCTTAGAGCACCCTCTGATTCTCTTACAGAATGGTGCAATATGGCTCAGGATTATGGAATAGTTAATTTATTTACTCAATATTTAGTTGATCATTACGGGATAGAAGTTTTAAAAGACGCCCTTCATTCAAAAAAAACAGGAATAGATTCTTTAAATTATGCTCTTGAGAAAAACGGATATGAAAAAACCATTCAAGATATTTTTACCGATTGGACAATTGCGCTGGTAATAAATGACTGCTCCATAAACCCTCTTTATTGTTATGAAAATGAAAATTTGAAAAATATAAAAATTACGCCGGCATTAATATTTCTGCCTACTACCCAACAGTCAGAAATTTCTTTAGTGTATTCTCTAAAGGATTGGTCGGCGCGCTGGTTAAAGATTATAGGGGGAAATAAAGGTTTAGAGGTTGAGGTAGAAAATAATACTGCGCCTAAAATAACCCTTCCTTATGTTGTTCGTAAAAATGGCACAGAATTAGAGATTAAAGAAGCAACAATCTCAAAGGGCAGGGTGGCGAAAATAGAACTGCCAGAATTTGCCAAAGAGAATGTTTCTTTAATTTTAATACCCAGCGTTACTTATAAAACCAAGAATTTTACTGATAAAGAGGCAAGTTTTAGTTTTTCGATTAAGATTAAAACCGTTGAAGAGAACAATCATCAAGAGAAGCCAATTACCGAGATGACGATTGAAGAATTGCAAGCAAAGATTTTGGAGATTCAGCAACAAATAGCCCAACTTCAGGCAATGCTTGCAGAACTAATCGCCCAAAACCAATCAGAGATTAGTTGTAAAGAGATTACCAAAAACCTTTATTATGGGATAATGAATGATTCTCAAGTAAGATGTTTGCAGGAATTTTTGAAGAGTCAAGGCCCAGAAATTTATCCCCAAGGGCTTGTTACAGGCAACTTCTTAGAACTCACTCGCCAAGCAGTAATTAGGTTTCAAGAAAAATATCGGGAGGAGATCTTAGAACCTTTGGGGCTGGAAAAGGGAACTGGGTTTGTTGGCCCCCTCACACGAAAAAAGATTAATGAGATGTTATTCTGAAGAATTCCGAAAAATAGATCTATTGGTTTTGAAAAAGAAAAAAGCAACAAGAAAACTTTCGATAAAACGAGCAATTAGAATGCTTATTACTCCGCCCCATATTTTGTAAATCGGAACCAAAGCAAAAAATAATAAAATTTTCGACAAGTTCTTTGCCAGTGAAATATAAAAAAGAGATTTAGAATCCATTTTTGCGAAAAGGGCTGTGTGAAAGAGAGAAAAAGGAACAAAGAGAAGGCCCAGGCTCAGTATCTGGAAGTAGGGAAGCGCCGAATTATATTTAGGGAAGAAAACCTTATAGAAAAAGGGAGCCAGTTTTATAACTAAAACAGTTATAGGAATGATAAGTAACATTAATAGCAAAAAAACTTTTAAAAGTTTCTTTTTGTTGTTTTGTAGAGAGATCTTACTCAAACGAGGAAGAAGCAGGGGAGCAATAGGGATTAATTCCTGAATTTTTTGAGCGGGCATTTGGGCAAAAGAATAAACGGCAGTTGTAAGAGAACCACCAAAATGCCACATCATTATTTTATCAATCTGATTAGCAATTGAGTCCAAAAGGTTTAAAAAGGTTAGATGTTTTCCGAAAGAAAGAGGTTTTTTAAAGATTTTTTTAAATTGTGATGTCAGCGTTGAAACGTGTCGAAGAGTATAGAAATAAAAAATGCCTCTAAAAAGATTTCTCGATAAAAAATAAGCAAGCAAAATAACTAACAAATTATTTGTAAGAAATAAAACAGGGATGAAAATAACCGCCTCACCTAGATTTATAAGGACATAATTTTTTCGCTCAAAGTGAAACAGTTCTTTCCCTTGCCAAAAATCAAAGGCGAGGTTGAAAATGCGAATAGGCCAGAAAAAAAGAGCAGCGATAAAAAATGAAACAGCCAAGATATAGTTTTGGTGAAAAAAATACCAAGAAGAAATTAATAAAAGTGCCGAGATTCCCAATAGAGACCATTTCCCCACTTCTTTGCTAGCAGGAAAGATAAAGGACTCTTGCTTTTTTGCTACCATACTTACCACGGCTTTACGCATACCAGGAAGACATGATATTGCTACAAGAGACACAATAGAAATGACATATTGGTATGTACCATAAGTTTTTTGGGGTATGGTGTATCCGAAAATTACGAGGGTTAAGAAAGAAAGAAGAGAAACTAAAAATTCTCCTACTGTCCACCAGATGCTATTTTTAATAAAGTAATTTAAATCTAGTTTGAGGGGTAGAGTAAGAAAATTTGCTAATTTTTGCCGCATATAATTTTTACTTTTTATATAAGATTTGACTCTTACTGTTAATAAATATTACTACAATTAGTTAATTATATAAATACTGCTAATGAGAAAATATACTAATGTCACTGCTATTGTTCTTATGGCAGGACAGGGGAAAAGGTTGGGGATGAAAATACCTAAGGCATGTGTAGAGATTCAAGGTGTGTCTCTTTTGGCGCATAATTTGTGTTGGCTTTATGCTGCTGGGATTAGAAAGGCTATTTTTGTAACTGGATTTAAAAAATTTCTTGTAGAGAGTTATTTAAAATCGCTTCCGATATACATCAAAAATAATTTTGATATTAAACTTGTACATAATCGCTGGTGGCTCCAAAAAGAAAACGGCTATAGCGCTTATTTAGGACTTCGAAAATGTAATACAAAAAAATTTATGCTTTTAATGGGAGACCATTTTTTTTCTGGTTCTATAGGAGAAATGTTAGAAAATCTACCCTCTTTTTGGTTGGTAGAAATGGTTGACAAAAAAATGCAATATGTTTCGCCAAAGGGGGCAACAAAACTTTTAGTTAAGGGAAATATAGTTTTGAAAAGTTCAAAGTATCTTCGTAGGTTTAATGCTCTGGATACAGGATTGTTTTTTGGAGATGTAAAACAAGTTTTACATATTAGTGAGAGAATGATACGGCAGAACAAAACAAAATGGAATGATGTGGTAAATGATCTCATAAAAAAGCATCAAGTAGGCGGAATGACAACTTCAGATTTTTTTTGGTTTGGCATTAATACAAAACAACAACTCCGAACACTTATTAATATCATTAAGAAAGGAAAATATGAATACCTTTAAAAAAATAAATCTTTCCTTAAAAGAACTATCTGATAGAGTTTTGCCCGATAGAAACGAATATTTTTTATCCCGCCATTTTCACCGAAAAATTTCAGTTTTAATAACATTCTTTTTGTTAAAGACAAAGATATCTGCCAATACAGTTACTAAGATTAACTTCATTATTAGTTTAATAGGGTGTGGGTTCTTTTTGAGCCCCTCCTATGCTTTTTGGTTTGTTGGGGCTATTATTTATCAATTTACCCATATTTTAGACGGAGTGGATGGCGAAATAGCACGATTTAGAAAGACGGTAAGCAGAAAAGGAGCATTATTAGACGACTTAAGGCACAATGTAACTAATGCATTTCTATTTTTATCTTTAGGAAGGGGGTTAAGCCTTATCTATAATCAAGAAATTCTTTTTGTAATTGGAAGCATAGGAGCAATTATAGTGTTGCTAAACGATATTCTTAATAAAATACTTCCCCCCAAAAACATCTTCAAGAATAAATTGTTAAGAATGAAATTTCAAAAGAAATCAAATAAAACTTTAGAATTTATAAGAGGTCTATTCACGTTCGGCGTATTAGGATATCTTATTATTTTAACTACTATTTTAGATATGTTTTTTGGGTCTTATTTCTCTGCAAGGGTTATTTTGTTGTTTTTAATAACAGGGTGGGAGATATTATTATTTTTTAATAAGATTGATATTTTTCTTGGCTCACAAGAGGAAGATTTTATTGAGAGATAGTTTCTATGAGAAAAACAATAGCCATTTTAACTGTGGAAGAATTCGATTTTAATAAATATGGCGGTTTTGGGATGGTAGCCAAAACAATTGCCAAAATGCTTAAGGAAGAAAAAATAAACACTGTTATAATCGATGTATCTCAAGAAGAATCTCTGAACCCAAAATTTTCAGATGGAGTTCCGGTTTATTTTATCAGAAAGAAACAAGATGGTATTTTTAAACAAATAGCGGAGGAGATCATCTCTTTTTTTCGATTAGTGCAAACTGTTAAGAAATTAAACATATCCACGCTGATATGTATTTCTGAATGGGTGGCGGAATATTGTATTCTGCTAAAGTATTTTTGCCCAAACACAAAAAGAATTTTGTGGTTTCAGGATATTCGTACAGAAGAAGATTGGAGAAAAATATTTACTGTTGAGGAAGAAAAAAGAATCGTATGCGGGGATCACCCCAAAAGGTTTTGGTGGATTTTGAGAATAAAAAAGTTTTTGAGGAAATATTCAATTAGAAGAATGAATCTTTGCTTAGCGCAGAGCCATTATTTACAAGAAAAGGCTATACAAGTTTATAGTTTAAAAAAAGGAGCGGTAAAGACACTTCCTAATCCTGTAAGGGTTCCGGATATTTCCAAGATAAAAAAGTCCAACTACCCAATTGTTATATTTTTGGGAAGACTTGATCCCATCAAAAGGCCCTGGTTATTCTGCGAATTAGCAAGAAGATTTCCAGAAGTTCAATTTTTGGTTATGGGAATTTCCCACTTCCCAAAATTAGTAAATCCAAAATTACAATCTTTTCGTAAGTTAAAGAATTTACAATTTTTGGGATTAATAACAGGAATGAAAAAAGAAGAAATTTTGAGAAGATCATGGATACTAGTTAATACAAGCATTTATGAGTCATTGCCGGTTTCTTTTTTGGAAGCCCTTGCGAATAGGATGGCAATTTTAAGTTGTCAAAATCCTGATAATATAGTATCTCGATTTGGATATTATACCGGACCTCCAACAGGAGAAGATGAAGAAGTGGAGAAATTTCAAAAAGGACTCTCTTTTTTGTTAGAAAAAAATCATTGGGTAACTCTAGGTAGTAAAGGTTATCAATATATAAAGGAAGTTGCAGATTACGAGACCATAAAGACACAAATAATTTCAATTCTATAAAAGATGAAAAAAATTTTTTATATAGATTCGGCTGTTAATTTTGGGGGAGGCCAAAAAGTTATTCTGGGGCTTATAAATGGTTTTCAAGAACTTGTTGATATAACGCTTCTTGCTCCCAAAGGAAAGTTAACAGAAATATGTAGAGAAAGATTTCCAAAGATAAAGATCATTAATTTGCCCCGCACTTTTTTCTTCAAGAAAATATTGGAAATTAGAAAAGCGATATTAAGAGAAAAACCTGATATTATCCATTTACATGGAACAAGATCGGCTTTTTTAGGAAGAATTGCTGTTATTGGTATAAAGAGAAACAAAAAAGTTATATATACTCTGCATGGTTTTCACCTTCCAAGAAAGAGAATTCTGTTTAAGCCCGTGCTATTGTTAGGTGAAAGAATTTTAAATAGATGGACTGATGTATTAGTTTGTGTTAGTAAGGCAGACGAATTATTAGTAAGAAAATATAACCTGATAGATTCGAAGAAAATTGTAGTTATTCCAAACGGTATCAAGAGTTTTTCGAAAGATTTAAGAAAGATTAACCAAAAAGTTACCAAAATTAGAAGAAAGTTAGGAATTAATGATCAAGATACAGTTTTATTATATTTAGGAAGGATTGATCCCCCAAAAGACGTAGTTACTATAATCGAGGCTTTACAGATTCTAAATCGAGAAGGATATAATAATATCAAACTTGTCATAGTGGGAGAAGGTTCTCAGAAAAGATTTCTTGAGAGAAAATACAATTTTCTTCGAAATTTATTATTTTGGGAAGGATTTCAAAAAGAAACAATGCCTTATTTATTCCTTGCAGATATAGTAGTTTTGTCTAGCCAATGGGAAGGTTGCCCTTTATCTCTATTAGAGGCGGGGCTAGCAAGAAAACCGGTTATTGGCGCAGATGTAGATGGAATAAAAGAGGTTATCATAGATGGAAAAAACGGCTTTTTGTTTAAAATGGGTTCTGCACAAGATCTAGCCGAGAAAATAAAGATATTAGCAAAAACTCCCTCTCTTAGAAAAAATATGGGAGCAATGAATTTCAAATTAGTTTCTTCTCGATTTAGTTACCCAAAAATGATAGAAAATTATCGAAGATTATATTTAAACTAAGATGAAAAAAATTCTCCAAATAAGTAAGTTCTATTACCCGAAAATTGGAGGGGTTGAGAGAATTGTTTATCAGATAGGGGAGGAGTTAAACAAAGATTCAGATTTTTTAGTAGATGTTCTTTGTTGTGGAAAGAGGGGTGGAATAGAAAAGGTAAATCAGACAAAAGTTTGGAGGGCAAAAACTTTGTGGAATTTTCTTGGAATGCCCCTCTCGTTTGATTTTTTAAAAACCTTTAGAAGGATAAGAAACAACTATCAAATTCTTGATTTTCACCAGCCGTTTCCTTTGGCAGATCTTGCTTTGTTTTTGTTTCCTGCGCGCGCAAAAATTGTTGTTCACTATCATTCTGACATTGTAAGGCAGAGATTTTTTAAAATTTTTGTTGAGCCGTTTATTCTTAATACTCTCAAGAAAGCAGAAAAGATAATTGTTTCTAATCCAAATCTTGTCAAAACTTCACCTACTTTAAGAAAATTTCAAGAAAAGTGCGTTGTAATCCCTTTTGGGGTGGAGATTTCGAAATTCCAAAATGTTGATATAAAAGCGGTAGAGAAGATTCGAAAAAAATATGGTAAGTTTGTATTGTTTGTTGGCAGATTGAGTTATTATAAGGGGATAGAGTATTTGATAAGGACAATGAAAGATATACCAGCCAATTTATTAATCATTGGAGAGGGGCAGGAGGGCAACAAACTGAAGAACCTTGTAAAAAAACTAAAAGTTGCCGAGAGGGTGTTTTTCCTGCCCTTCCAGCCAGAAGAGAAGTTAATTCAGTTTTACCATGCTTGTTCAGTATTCGTCTTACCCTCTATTTATCGTTCTGAAGCATTCGGTATTGTTCTAATTGAGGCAATGGCTTGTGGCAAACCTGTTATATCTACCGAGATTGGCACAGGAACCAGTTGGGTAAATCAGCACAAAAAAACAGGATTGGTAGTTAAACCAAAAGATGTTACTGGCTTAAAGAGAGCAATTAAAGAAATTTTAGGTAACCAAAAAATAAGGCAGGAATATGGTAGAAATGCTTTAGAGAGAGCAAAAGAGTTTTTTTCTTTAAGAGGAATGATAGCAAAGACAAAAGAAATCTATAGGGTTTTATAAGAGCGATATTTTAGAGTTTTGAGATTATTCTCGGAAGAGGAGGTTAATTGTCTTTATTAAAATATACAGGTCCAAAATTAAGGATCTGTTTTTAATGTAATAAAGATCATATTCTAATTTTTGAAAGGTGTCTTCGATTGAGCGGGCATATCGAAATTTAATTTGTGCCCAGCCGGTAAAGCCGGGCTTGATAATGTGGCGTAGGTTGTAAAAAGGAATCTTTTTCTCTAGTTCTTTCACAAATTCAGGGCGTTCAGGTCTTGGTCCTACAAAAGAAATGTCTCCCTTTAAAATGTTTATCATTTGAGGCAGTTCGTCCAGATGGGTTTTTCTTAAAAATCTTCCTACTTTTGTAATACGAGGGTCGTTTTCTTGAGCCCATACCACAACAGATTTCTCAGCATCGGGAATCATTGATCGGAATTTATAAATATAGAATTCTTTTAGGTTTTTGCCGACACGTTTTTGTTTATAAAAAATAGGGCCTCTATCTTCTAACTTAATCGAAAGTGATATCAGCAAACTCAAAGGGAGGGAGATAATAATAAAAATTATTGCCAAAAGTATATCGATTAATCTCTTTATTTTGTCAACAAACAGTTTTTCACCCTCTTTTAGATTATTCATAAACCAACCATAATCTATATGATTAATTGGGATTTTTTGAAATATGCTCTCATAGGCAAAATAAAAATCCCAGATATCTATACCCCTTGAAAGCAAGAAGTAAAGCATTCTTTGCGAGCCCAACGAAAAATTTCTTTTGTCTAATACAATAATATGAATTTTATTTTTAGAAATGAGGTTTTTGACAGTTTCCGCATCCCAAGATTTGAGAGTGGCAACAATAGAGTACCCAAACTGAGGAGAACTTTTGAGTGTTTTTATAAAATTTTCTATTTCTTCTCCTGCCCCCACAACAAGGATATTTTTCTTAAAATAAGATTTCCATATTTGAGCCAAAAAAAATCGCCAAAGAAGGACAAATAGTAAAAAGATTGTTCCAAATATCAATAGATTTGTTTTTGGAGCAATACCGAAGAATGGAGTCAAATAGAAAAAAACCACAGAAAGGATGCCTGCTACCAAAAAAGCAACAAGTGTTTGTTTTATAATGAGATATCGAGTTTTTAATTTTTCCAGTTGATAAAAACCAAAAAGAAAAAAGATAAGAAGCCAAACGGGCAGAATAAAGGTGAAAGGGAGTATATGTTGAGATAAAGCCGACGGAATCTCCTGTTTTTGAAAATTTAAGATTATTGTTATAATTAAAGCGGAGTAGTATAAAATTATATCTCCTAAAAAAAGAAGAGTTTGCCTTAAATGGATAGTTTTTTTCATTATTGTGATTTTATTCTAAAAATCTTAATAATTCAACTATGAATCTTTTCAAATTCAGACCGAGAGACATTTTTTATTTTTTTAAGAAAATAGGCGTGGAGAAAATTCTTTCTTCGATTATCTTCTGGGGCATTGCTCTTATTCTTTTGGTCCCTTTTATTTTTGACGGAGGTCTTTATTTTCCCTTTATCACAGGAAAGGCCTTTTATGTAATGGCTTTATCAGAGATTATTTTCTGTCTCTGGGCAATTCTGGCAATTTTTTATCCAAAATACAGGCCTAAAAAAAATTGTTTAACAATTGCAGTTGCGCTTTACTTTTTGGCTTATTTTTTGGCTACGATCTTTGGGGTAAATTTTCATCATAGTTTCTGGGGAAAATTTGAAAGGATGGGCGGTTTTGTTTTTTTAGTGCACCTATTTCTTTTCTTTTTGGTGATTGTATCTTTTCTCAAAACTCGCAGACAGTGGATGCAACTTGTTTTTATAACCTCTTTTTTGGGAGCGACTATTGGTCTGTTAAATTTTGTTGAGAAATTTTTTGGTGTAACAGTTATTGCTGGAGATAAGAGCGGTCTTTCTTTTGGCAACGACTCTTTTTTGGCAACATATTTATTAATGGCTCTTTTTTTCTCCCTTATTATTTTTCTGGAAAAACCAAAAGAAAGGTTGTTCTTTTTAATGAATAGAAATGATTATCGGTTTGTAGGAGGGCTTTTTACTCTTGCCACAGGATTAGGGCTCTTTTTTACTGGCGGAAGGGCGGCAAAGATTTCGGCTCTTTTTGGAGTTTTTTTAATATATCTTTTTTACCTCGCATTTTATGAGCAAGAAAAAAATTTAAATAGAGTAGGAAGGGTGATTTTGGTTCTGGTATTAATTACGACGGTGATTTTGGTAATAGACCTGTTAATTCCAAACAGTTTTGCTCAGAACATTTTAAGCATTTACACCACTAGGGCTCGTTCGGCCGTTTGGACTACTTCTTGGGAAATGTTTAAAGAGAAACCCTTGTTTGGTTGGGGCCCGGAAAATTTTGAGTATGGCTTTGTAAAACATTTCAATCCGAAGATGTTTTTGCCCGAATACGGTGGGGAAACACGTTTTGATAAAGCCCATAATGTTTTCTTTGATACTTTAATAGATGCCGGCATTTTCGGCTTAATAGCATTCATCTTAATCTATTTTTTAGTTTTTCACACTCTTTGGACAGGTTACAAAAGGGAGAAAATAACTTTTAATTTGGCGGCGGGTTTAGGTGCGTTGTTTATAAGTCATTTTTTACAAAATTTAACTGTTTTTGATACGCCGGGCACTTATGTGCTTTGGATTTTTGCTTTAGGCCTTGTGGCTTTTCTAGCAGATAAACAAGAAGATCTAATCTCTCAAAAGAAATTTCCAAAATTTTCTTTTTTAAAATTGACAATCATTATTTCTATATTGGCAGCAATGATTACTTCTTTTTACTTTTTTGTAATAAACCCTTATCGTGCCTGTGCAACTGTACCGCTGGCCTTAAAGGAGGAAGATTCTCAAAAAAGATTAGAATTATACAAAAAAACACTAACTCTTTCGCCAATATCAAGGTATTCTATAAGGGAACATTTTGCTTTATCTAGTGCTAATCTTTACGGGGATAATTTAGTTCCGCGTTCAGAAATTGAATTTACTCTTGGGGAGTTAGAAAAGACAATCAATGAAAATCCCTATGAGGTGTTTTCCGCTTATTTTTATGGAAAGATTGTTCACGAGACAGATCTCAAAAACGATTTTCAAAAACTTGTCAAAGCAGAGAAATATTTAGAGGGGGCAATAGAAGAATGTCCCAAACTTCAATATTTATACTGGGCTCTTGCCTATATTGAAGCGGATATGAAAAAGTTTGATGCAGCGGTAAACTTTGCCGAAAAAGCCATAGCGCTTGAGCCAAGAGTTGAACAATCGCATATAGTTGCTTTGGATATTGCTAAAGAAAAACAGGATGAAAAGTTGTTTAGGAATGTGATGGAACGTTATTTATATTATTTTCCTGAAAGAGAAAAAGAGGTTTTAAAATTGCTAAAGGATATACTTGACAAAGAAGAATAAAAGAGGCAAGAATATAATTGTTCCTTAAAAAATCTCAAAAGGGGTGATTGGTGAATGGGTAGGAAAGTAGTGGTACTTGGGGAATGCGATCACTGCGGTACGGAATTGATATTTGAGAAAATGCCCGATTCTAAAAGTTTTATTGCAAGAGATTCTGTTAAGATTAAGCGTTGTATAAGGTGTGGGGCGCCAGCAGTTTATATTAAAGGTTCCGGAGTAGTAAAATGCAGTGCGGGTTGCTTCCCGTTTTTTGTAAAAGATCCAGTTATTTCTCAAGATGGAGAAGGGAAGGTGCTGATAGGTAGGCTAGAACTTTATCAGAACCCAAAGAGTTTAAAGAAATTCTATTGTCCCAGTTGTGGTGAGCCGCTTTTACAACGTTTTCGGGTGAAAAGAGTAAGAGTTTGTGTGAAAAGAGAAAGAGCTTAGTACACATAAGGGCTCCCCTTTGGGGAGCCCTAACTTTTTAAGTTACTGCTCAAACTAAAGCAAAAACTTGACAAAAATTTTAATTTGAGTAAAATAAGGATAGTGGGTGCAGAATCCCGATCTGTGGTCGGCAAAAAGCCTCCTGGTATTTCCGGAGGCTTTTTGCTTTTTAAACCGCTGTAATAACATTGCCATGGCATTCTTATTACAGCGGATTTAAGGTATAATAAAATTGATAAAAGAAAAAATTAAAAGAACTTCAAACTATGAGCAAATATAAATATTATTTTAGAAAACCCAAATCAGCGATTACAAAAGACATTTTAAATTTCCTTTTTATTGCGGGAGCAGTTTATGTGGCGGCATCGTCTCCCTATTTTGTTGTGAATCTTTGGAAAAATTACAGGAAATTTAAGAGATATCCTCAGAGAAAGTTTAGTGACTCTTTTCAAAATCTTCGAAGGCAAGGTTTAATAAAAATAGAAAAGAAAAATCATCAAATTTATATTTCTCTGACAGAAAAAGGGAAGGCAAAAGCAGGGTGGATGCAAATAGACGCCCTTAAAATCAAAAGACCTAAAAGATGGGATAGAAAATGGCGAATTGTTATTTTTGATATTGCCCAGCTGAAGAAAATATATCGGGAAGCCCTAAGAGGAAAACTGAAGGAGTTAGGGTTCATTCCTCTTCAGAAAAGTGTTTGGATTTATCCCTTTGATTGCAGAGACGAAATTAACCTTTTGAAAAACTTCTTTGGGCTAAGCGACAAAGAATTGAGATTAATAATTGCCCAAGAAATAGGAGATAACAAACCCTTTTTAAAACACTTTAATCTTAAATAGCGCTGTAATAACATTGCCATGGCATTCTTATTACAGCGGTTTGGTTCTTTATATTTTGTTAGTTTTGTAAAATTATTAGAGCAAATTAACAATGAGTTTTTTAAATTTTTTTAAAAAAATAAAAAATGATATTATGAATAAAAAGAATTAAATTATCCTTATATCTTATATGGATCAAATATTTCCTCCTAAAAAAAGAATCATTGATACCTCCCCCAAGAAGTTAGTTAAGATTATAGGAATCATTTTAATTGTTTGCCTTTTACTTGGTTTTGGTTATTACTTCTTTCAACAGAGGCAGAAGAGTCAAATTATCGAAGGGCGATTTGAGATTGTTCCTACTCTTTCAGACGATGCAGGCATTGATCCAGAAACTTCTTTTATTCTTTTAAGTTCGGAAGATATAGCAATAAAAAGGCTAAAGAGAATGATCAAGTTTCAACCCTCAATAGATTTTGAGATTAGAAAAGTAAGCAAGGCAGCAAAAGGAGATTTTTTAAATCAAGTTTTGGCTGCCGGAAGCAAAGAAGATTCAAAAGTTTTTAAATTTGAGATCAAGCCCAAAAAACCATTGGAGATAAACACAATATACAAAATAGTTCTTAGTAAAGATTATGTAGAAAGGGAGTACAGTTGGGCCTATCAAGTTAAAGCTCCGTTTCAGGTTATTGCTACCCATCCGGGTGATAAAAAAACAAATGTTCCGTTAAATTCAGGAATAGAAATTACTTTAAATAGAGAGGGTTTTGTAGATATAGAGAAATATTTCTCTATTTTGCCAAAAACAGAAGGAATAATTAAATCGGTAGGAAATAAAATAATTTTTATCCCCCAAAAACTTTTACCAGAGACAGTTTATACAGTGACTCTTAAAAAAGGGCTAAAGGTTAAGGGCAGCAAAGATACTCTAAACAAGGATTACACTTTTCAATTTGAAACAGGAAAAGAATACTATTCGTCACAATTTCCCTATTTAAGTTTTAATAATGATTTTTTGATTTTTCCCTCACAGACATTTCCAAGGATTACCGTTTATTGTAATGAAATAAATTCTCAAGAAATTGAAGCAGAAGTATATAAATTTTCTAGTCCAGAAGAATTTTTAGAGTCATATCAAAATAGCAGAGATTGGTCTTTAGGGTGGACTTATTATTATCGTCGGAAAGGAGCCTTTTATAATCCAAAAGAGGAAGAAAAGATATTTACCTTTAAACCTTTTACGGGAAAAGGGTGTGATTATTCTGCTACCATAATTATTCCAAAAAAATTGGAAAAAGGATATTATCTTTTAAATTTGCCCATTAAGTCCGACTACGGAGAAGAAAGAAAGTATCAGATATGGTTTCAGATAACGAAACCAATTGTTCATTATTCAGCCGTTACTAAAGATAATGGAATTTTTTGGCTTGCTGATTTGTCAAAAAAAGATTTTGTAAATGGAGCCACGATTACTTATATATGTGAAGGAAAAAATTTTACTCTTGGTGTTACTAACCCGCAGGGTTTTTTTCAATTTAATGTTCCCGAACCTTGTCGAACCCAGAAAGATAAATTTTCATCAAATTTTTTCAAGATAGAAACAAAAACCTCACTGCCTCTTTTTGTGAAAGAAGAAGATAGAGGGTCTTATTTTCCGCATTATTATTGGCAGTCCGATTCTGAGAAGAGTAAATATTGGGGCTATATTTCATCAGACCGCCATGTTTATCGCACAAACGATGTTTTGAAATATTGGGGAGTTGTTAAAGAAAAAAACAGCGACATAAGAAATTTTAAGGTATCGGTGGGAATTTATAAGGACTGGTGGTATTCAAGAGGTGAAGCATTAACATCGCAAGAAGTGATTGTTTCTTCTCTTAATACCATTCGGGGCGAATTGAAGATTAAGGGAATTCAACCGGGGTATTATACATTGGCTGTTGTTGCAAACGATGAATTAGTTGATAGTGTTCCAATTCAAATCCTAAATTACACAAAGCCCACATATCAGATAGAAGTTAATGCTTCTAAAAAAGCGGTAGTCGTTGACGAGGTTGTTAATTTTAAAGTTAAGGCGTCATTTTTTGATGGAACCCCAGTTTCTAATTTAAGGGTCAAATATCAAGTATATAATGAGGGACATTCTGATACAGGTTATTTAACTCTGAATGAGTTTGGAGAGGGAGTTTTTTCATACAAATTTTCTAGAAAGAGCGAATATTCGTGGGGTTGTTATTCTTTTGCTGAAATTACTGTTTCTCCGGCTGGATCAGAAGAGGGTGAAATTTATGGTGAGGAATCGGTCTTAGTTTTTCCCTCAACTATTTATTTGCAGGCCTTTAAAGAAAAATTAAGTAGAGGAGTTTATAAGTTAACGGCGAAAGCAAACAAGATAAATTTTGAAGGTGTTAAGGGAGAGGATTTGGGTTTTGTTTACGAAGAATACTTGGGCGAGCCGTCAGTTAATACTCTTATAAAAGCGAATATAAATAAAATAACTTACAAAAAAGTAGAGATAGGAACATACTATGATTATATTACTAAAACCTTTCGCAAAAGATACAGATTAGAGAGGGAAGAAGAACTAGTAGATTCTATACAAGGAGAAACAGATCAAAAAGGAGAATGGTCTTTCAATTTTGATACAAGTCTCTTTCCGCTGAATGAAGAAAGTTTTTACAGAATAGATTTTATAGTTTATGACAGCAAAGGAAGATATTCTAAAGAGTCAATTTATATTTGGTCTACTTACTATGATGAATTAGAGATAATAGAAGACAAACCAAGAGGGTCTCTTACTATTAACAATGAACCGTTTAGAAAGGAGTTTGGTCAAGGAGAAGACATTGTTTTAAAGCTTAAAATTTCTGGAGAGGGAGAACCTTCCAATTCTTATATTTTGTTTTACCGCTATCAAAAGAACATTACTAAAGCAGAGATTGTTCCTTCTTTAAGTTATCAAGAAAAGTTTGCCGAGGCGTTTATTCCTACAATGGCTTATAGGGCTGTTTTCTTAAGCGCCTATGGGTTTGTAGATAGCAATGAAGTAATAGCCTCTTTTGATGAAGAAACTCGCAGGCTATCAATAAGATTAGATAAGGATAAGGAGAATTATAGGCCGGGAGAGAATGTCGATCTAAATATTGAAGTTAAAGACAAAAATCAAAAAGGCGTTCCCTCCGAGGTTAATGTTTCAGTAGTAGATGAAGCATTATTTCACCTACCTTTGTCTTCATATGGACTTGAAAGAGATATTTTAAAAGTGCTTTATGAAGATTTTTGGATTTCTCCTATAATCTCGTATACTTCTTACGATTCTTTTAGAGGAGGAGCAGAGATGGGAGCATGTTTCTTAAGGGGTTCCAAGGTCTTAATGGCAGACGGCACATTAAAAAATATTGAAAAAATAAAGCCAGGAGACGAGATATTAACTTGGGCAAATGGAAAGACAAAAAGATGGGTAAAGGCAGTAGTACAGAGCGTTTCCAACCACTGGGCTAGAGAATATATAATTATTAACGATTTTCTAAAAGTAACTCCCGAGCATAAAATTTTTGTTAACGGAAGGTGGACTTATGCTGGAGATGTTAAAGTAGGAGATAAACTCTTGGGGAAGAATGGAGAAACAATTATTGTAAAGACGGTTACAAAAAAGATAGAAGATGCGCCGATGTATAACATATATGTGAGCAAATATCACACTTATTTTGTAGACGGTATTTATGTTCACAATGAAGAAAAAGGAGGTCAGGTAAGAATGAATTTTGTAGATGTGGCTTTTTATAATACTTTAAAAACCGATCAACGGGGCAAAGTTTATACTTCTTTCAAACTTCCCGATAATATTACTTCCTGGAGAATAATTGCTCAAGCGTTTTCTCCTCAAAAATTAATGGCTGGAAGAGAAGTATCGTCGATTAATGTATCTCTTCCATTTTTTGTTGAGGCAACAATAAATGATAGTTATTTGGTAGGAGATGTTCCGATAATAAGAATAAGGGCTTTTGGCACAGAGTTAGACCAAAATAAAGAAGTGGAGTTTAAAATAGAAAGCAAAACCCTCAACTTGAATAAAAAAATTACTGCTCCTCATAATTTCGTCTATGTCTCACTTGGACCTCTTTCAGAAGGAGAGCATCAAATTTTAATTTCTGCCAAGCAGGGAAAATATAGCGATACAATTATAAGAAAGTTTAAAGTGGAGAAATCATATTTTAAGGTGGACAAATCTAGTTTTTACAAAGTTTCAGAAGGTCTCTCTGGCATAAAGGGCAACCAATATGGATTTACTAAACTTAAATTTATAGATTTAGGCAGGGGAAGATTTTTCTCTTCTTTACTGAACAAAACCCACAATCAAGGAATAAGAATAGATCAAGTGTTAGGAAAGTATTTGGCACAGAAATATCTTTTTAAATACTACAACGAAGGGAAAGGCAAAGTAGAGCTTCCTAGTATAGATAATTATTACGGAGAAAACGGCGGGCTTCAACTTTTTCCATATGGCGACGAAGACCTCGAAATAACAAGCAAGGTGGTAAATCTTGTGCCAGATACAATTTACAAAGAGCAGGTGGTAGGATATCTTTATAACTCGTTAGATGACGAAAAAGCGGATATTCATAGAATTTCAAAAGCCCTTTATGGCCTTTCCGCTTTAAATGAATTGGTTTTGAATAAGATTCAAAAGATTATAAAAGACCCCCATCTTAGTTTAGAAGACAAAACATATTTGGCTCTCGGGCTGGTTAATTTTGGCGACAAAGAAACAGCAAGAAAGATTTATTATAGCGACATTAGGAATAATCTTCGGTTTCAGGGACCGGAAGCCTGGGTAGAAGAAAGAGATTTGACAAAGAGGGTAAAATTGACAGGAATGATTGCAGTTCTTGCGGCGCAATTAGAAGAGCAGGACGCGGACAAATTAGGGGAGTATATATTAACCCATAATCCGGAGAGAGATTTAGATATTTTAGAAGAACTTCTTTATATTAAGTCAGAGTTGCCGAAAATTTCGGCTGAAAAAGCAGAGTTTGAATATTATACCAATAATCGCTCAGGGAAGGTTTTGTTAGAAAAAGGCAAAACTTATGAACTGAACTTATCTTATGAAGAATTAAAAACTTTGAGATTTAAAAATGTAAAGGGCGACATTGCTCTTATAAGTTTTTATCAAGAGGCTCAAGATCCCCAAAACATTAAAAAAGATCAAGAACTTGGAATTAAGAGAGAATATTTAGTTAATGGGATACAGAAAAACACCTTTAATGAAGGAGATTTAGTTTTGGTGCGACTACATCCCTATATTTCAGACAGAGCTTTAGATGGCAACTATCAAATTGTTGATTATCTACCAAGTGGATTGAGGCCGGTTAGTCAAATTTACAATAGAGGTCGATATCTCGGAAAATGCGATATTTTGTATTATCCGACAATGATGGAGGGAAACACTGTTTACTTCAAGGTTTGGAAAGGGTTTAGGTCAGATCTAATTTTTTGTAAAAACAAGACAGTTAATTATTATGCAAGGGTTGTTTCAAAGGGTAAATTTAAGGCTAATCCGGCTGTAATTCAATCATTGAAGGATTTGGAAAGCCTTAATGTCTCTTCAGAGGATTGGATAGAGATTAAATAAAGAATTGATGCCAAAAACTTATAAAATAATTCTCGTTATTATTATTTTGAGCATCTTTGGGTTAGTTGTTTTTTCGGTTTATGATTATTTAGATTTCTCTTTCACAAAAAGTTATTTTTTGGATGGCCACAATAAAAAGTTTATTAGGACAAAGTTTGAAGAAATGGGAGATTATATTGAGGAATTAGCAGAGGAAAGGGAGGGAAATTTCCTAAATTCTTCGCAAGAAGATTATATTCAGGCGGGTATAGTTTCTCATCATCTTCCCACAGCAGCCCCTCTTATAACAGATTTTTATCTTCGTTTAAAATATTCTCAGGGACCCAGAGAGATTTTTTTTGTTATAGGTCCTGATCATTTTGAGAGAGGGAAAGCCGTTGTTTCTACGGCTAATTTACCGTTTTTAACACCATTTGGAAAACTTGATATAGATGAGGCAGTGATTAATGATTTATTGAAGGTAGGAGTTGCAATAGATAATGAAGCAATTCAAGATCATTCTATTGGGGTGCAGGCAATTTTTATAAAAAAATTTTTTCCTAAGGCGCGAATTGTTCCTCTTATTCTTAAGGCGAATACAAACGATGAAATTATAAAAAAGATCGCAGAAGTTATTGCGCGTTATAGAGATAGAGCCACAGTAGTCATTAGCGTAGATTTTTCTCATTATCAACCATATGATTACGCGGAGATACTAGATGGAATAAGCGAAGAGATGATAAAAGATCTTAATTTTAATAATTTTACCCTTAGGTATGTGGATTCGCCGGCATCAATGAAACTGCTGGGATTAGTTGTTAATGATTTTGATTTAGGCCTTAGAAACATTATTAGAAGTAATTCTTACAAGTTTACGGGAGATTCTCAGAATACAACAGGTTATATTATTGCTACTTTTGGCAAAAGCAACAGCGAAGAATCATTACTTATGTTTGTGGGAGATATTATGCTTTCCCGAAGTGTAGGCTTAAAAATGAAAAGAGAAAACAATTGGAAATGGCCCTTTCTTAAAATTGCTGATTATCTAAAACGGGCAGATATTCTTTTTGGTAATTTAGAAAACCCTATTTCTATCAGAGGAAAAAATATTGGGAGTATTTATTCTTTTCGGGCAGATCCACGGGTGGTTGAAGGTTTAAAATATGCTGGTTTTGATGTGCTCTCCTTGGCAAATAATCATATAACTGATTGGAGTATGGAGGCGATGAAAGATACTTTTCAAATTTTGAAGGACAATGATATTAGTTATATAGGCGCAGGATACAACAGGGCAGAAGTTCATACTCCGGTAGTTAAGGTATTGAAAGATGGAACAAAGATAGGTTTTTTAGGTTATACAAATTTAATTTCAAAATATTGGGAAGCCCAGGAAGACAGGCCAGGAGTTGCTTATCTGAGAATATCTGACATCAAAAAAGATATCGCGGAAGCAAAAAAGACAGTAGATTTGTTGGTAGTTTCTATGCATTTTGGAACAGAATATAAACCACATTCAAACGAAACCCAACAAGAATTTGCAAGAGCAGCGATTGATGCCGGGGCAGATATTGTGGTGGGTCATCATCCTCATGTGCTTCAAGAAATAGAGAAGTACAAAGATGGTTATATTGTCTATAGTTTGGGTAATTTTGTTTTTGATCAATTATTCTCAGACGATGTTAGGACAGGTGGAATATTGGAGGTTATTGTTAAAAATAAAAAAATCAAAAAAATAGAACTAAAGAAAACTTGGATTACCGAGAATTTTCAGGTTGAATTGATGGAGAAATGATAAAAATTAAAAAATCCTCACTTATATCCGCTGTAATAACATTGCCATGGCAATGTTATTACAGCGGTTTGGTTTTTCCTCTATGAATTTTTCTAAAGAGCGGGAGATATGTATCCAATATGTTGCATTCAAGAGAAGATAATGTATAATAAAATCGAGCCTGGGTGTATGCACCCACAGAAGACCTAGATCGGGGTCAACTGCCCAGGCTCTTTAAATAAAAATAAAAACGCAGAGGAGGAATGAAACTACCTCACTTAAAAAAAATTCTTCCCGAGATTAAAACAGGTGTTTCTTTAAAGAAATATAATACTTTCAGGATTGGAGGAAAAGCAAAATATTTTTTTGAAGCAAAAACAGAGAAAGATTTGCTTAAAGTATTGACGGCAGTAAGAGATCTAAAACTGCCTCTTTTTATTTTAGGTGGTGGAAGTAATGTATTGTTTAATGATGAAGAGTTTGATGGAGTTGTTATTAAGGTAAGCACAAAGGGACTTGAGGTAAAAGATTATAAACCTGGAGAAAAGATTGTTTATGTAGAGGCGGGAACTCCATTGTCATTTTTAGTTAATAAGGCAAAAGAACTTTCACTATCTGGGCTTGAATGGGCGACAGGAATTCCGGGCACAATAGGAGGCGCGGTTTTTGGTAATGCGGCTGCTTTTGGGTTTTCTATCGGAGAAATAGTTAAAACAGTAGAAGTGTTTGATTTAGAAACTTTGAAGAAAAGAAAATTTAATCAAAAAGAATGTTGTTTTGAATACAAGGAAAGTATTTTTAAAAAAGAAAAGAAATATGTGATTTTAAGGGTGGGGTTGGTTTTAAGGCAGGGAAATAAAAAAGAGATAGAAAAGAGGATAAAAGAATATTTAGAGAAAAGAAAGAAAAGCCAGCCATTTTGTTGGTCGGCTGGGTGTGTTTTTAAGAATATTAAAATTGAAAAACCCGAAATAAAATTAAAGATTAAAAAAGCGCTTCCGGAAGCAGCAAAATTTTTAAAAAGCGGTTTTTTGCCAGCCGGCTATCTTATTGATAAATGTGGGCTAAAAGGGAAAAAAATTGGTAAGGCAGAAGTTTCTCAGAAACACGCAAACTTTATTGTGAACAAGGGAGGTGCAAAGGCAAAAGATATAATTAAACTGATAAGATTAGTTAAAGAAAGCGTAAGAAAAAAGTTGGGGATAGAGTTGGAACGAGAAGTGGTTTTTGTAGAAGATTTTACTATTGACAGCAAATTTTTGATTTCTGATAATGAAATAAGGGAGGCCGAATATAAAAATAAGAAAAATCAAAATATGCCAAAGAAAAAGTCCTCTCGCAGAAAGAGCGCCAAGAGAAAGAAGACAAGAAAAACCGCGAAAAAGAAAACTACGAAAAAGAAAACGAGCAGGAAGAAGGCATCTAAAAAGAGAAAGAAAAAATAAGTTATGAGGATTAATATCAAACCAGTTAATGTGGGGCTCGATCAAGCCCTCATTGATTGGATTTACGAAAAGTTAGGAGAGATAGAAAAATATCTTTCGGATTTTGAAAGTGGAGAAATCCCAGGAGGAAAGGAAACTATAGAACTAAACGTCGAAATAGGTAAAACAACACGACATCACCGCAAGGGAGATGTTTTTCGGGCAGAAGCCCAATTGTATCTTCCAAAAGAATTAATAAGGGTGGAGGCAACAGACAATGATTTAAGAGCCGCAATCGATCAAATAAAAGAACAGTTATATCGCAAGATTAAAAAATATAAAAGAAAAAGAATAATTAGGGCTCGGAAATGGGCAAGAGTAGTAAAAGAAGTAGGAAGAATCCATCGAGTATTGTTGAAAGAAAACAATAAGGTAAAAAAGTTATTGCGGGCATTTAAAAAGAAGAAATAAATTGGAGATAATCTATATTCATAAAAGGAGCAAGGTTGAACCTTGCTCCGCTTTAATTTATTGGCTTTTTGTGATAGATTAGTGGTAGATTAAAAAAATAAAACCTTATCTATGTCAATTCTTGAAAAAATCTTTGGTGACGCAAACAAAAAATATCTTAAAAAAGTACAACCCTTAGTTGACAAGATAAACTCATTAGAGAAGGATTTTGAAAATCTTAAAGACGATCAATTGCCTCAGAAGACATTAGAGTTAAGGGAGAAAATTAAAAATGGGGCTTCTTTAGACGAACTTCTTCCAGAAGCATTTGCTTTGGTGAGAGAGGCGGCAAAAAGAACCCTAAAGCAAAGACATTTTGATGTTCAGTTAATCGGAGGAATAGTGCTTCATCAGGGAAAAATTGCTGAAATGAAGACAGGCGAGGGAAAAACTTTGGCAGCAACTCTTCCTGCGTATTTAAATGCTTTATCAGGCGAAGGTGTACATATAGTAACGGTGAATGATTATCTTGCCAAAAGAGACACGGTTTGGATGGGTCAAATTTATTATGCTCTTGGAATGTCGGTTGGATGTATTACTCATGAGGCGGCTTTTTTATATGATCCGACCTATCAACCAAACGAAGAGGAAAGAGACAAAGAAAGAGACGAAGTTGGAGGATTTAAAGTGGTAGAGAGTTTTTTAAGACCTGTTTCTCGAAAGGAAGCATATCTTGCTGACATTACTTATGGAACAAACAATGAATTCGGCTTTGATTATCTCAGAGATAATATGGCTTATAGCCCCGACCAACGTGTCCAGAGAGAATTAAATTACGCTATTATTGACGAGGTAGATTCTATTTTAATTGATGAAGCCCGCACCCCTTTAATAATTTCTGCGCCGGATACAGAAAGTTCTCAGATGTATCAGGAATTTGCCAGGATTGTTCCCCACCTCGACCCGGAGAAAGATTATGAAGTTCATGAGAAAGAAAAAGCGGTAACTCTTACCGAGGCGGGGATTGAAAAGATAGAAAAAATACTAGGCATCGATAATATTTATGAGGAAAAAGGAACAAGATATCTTCATCACTTAGAGCAGGCATTAAGAGCAGAGGTTTTATTTAAAAAAGATAGGGATTATGTGGTTAGAGATGGCGAAGTTATTATCGTTGATGAATTTACGGGAAGATTAATGCCCGGGAGAAGGTGGTCGGGAGGATTGCATCAAGCAATAGAAGCAAAAGAAGGATTAAGAGTAAAACCCGAATCAATTACTCTTGCTTCAATTTCTTTCCAGAATTATTTCCGAATGTATAAAAAACTTGCCGGTATGACAGGAACGGCTGCAACTTCCGCTGAAGAGTTTGATAAAGTTTATGGTTTAGAAGTAGTGGTTGTTCCCACCAATAAACCAATGATAAGGGTGGATCTACCAGATGTTATTTATAAAACAGAGAAAGAGAAATACAAAGCGGTAGTGGAAAAGATAAAAGAATGCTATCAAAAAGGCCAGCCCATATTGGTGGGTACAAGATCAATTGAAAAAAACGAATATTTGGGAAAACTTTTAGAAATAGAAGGTATTCCTCATCAGATTCTAAACGCTAAAAATCATGAAAGAGAAGGAGAAATTATTGCTCAGGCAGGAAGGTTAAAATCAGTAACTATTGCCACTAATATGGCAGGAAGAGGTGTTGATATTATTTTGGGTGGAAACCCCCCAGATCCAGAAGAAGCCGAGCAAGTGAAAAAATTAGGAGGATTGTTTGTTTTGGGAACAGAAAGACATGAAGCAAGAAGGATAGATGATCAGTTAAGAGGTAGGGCAGGCAGGCAGGGAGATCCAGGTGTAAGCCAATTTTTCCTCTCTTTAGAAGATGATCTTCTACGCATTTTTGGCGGGGAGAAAATTAAATCAATAATGGAAAGGTTAAATATTCCCGAGGGTCAACCCATAGAGTCGCGTCTAGTAACTCAGGCAGTAGAAACAGCGCAGCGGAGAATTGAAGGTTATAATTTTGATATCAGAAAGCATCTTTTGGAATACGACGATGTGATGAATATCCACAGAGAGACTTTTTACAGAAAAAGAAGGGAAATTTTAGATGCCTCAAAGGAGCAGTTAAGAGAAAAAATAAGAGAGATTTTTCAACAAGAAAACATTGCTTTAGAAGAGTTAGAAAAAAAAGAAAAAGAGATAGGTGAGCGTTTTTGGGAGATAGTTAAGTTTGTGGCTTTGAAAATAATGGATAATCTTTGGATTGGTCATTTAGAGGAAATGGAGTATTTAAGAGACAAGGTAAGATTAAGGGCTTATGGTCAAATGGATCCTCTGGTTGAATATAAAAATGAGGGTTATAGACTTTTCAAAGAGTTGCTGAGAATGATAAATACTTCTATAGCACAGGCAATTTTAAACTTATCTGTGAAAAAAGAGAAAGGAGATTTTGAAGAAAAAAAACCTGTTCGCTATACTGGCAAGAAGCCGGGCAGAAATGACCCCTGCCCTTGTGGATCAGGCAAAAAATATAAGAAATGCTGCTGGCCCAAATACGGATAATAAATAATTCAAAATTCAAAATTAAAAATGCAAAATTACAATGCAAAATTCAAAATTTAAAAACAGTTTTTGATTATGTTTTTTCTTCCTGTTAGTTTAACAGTTTTTATATTATTCCTTCTGTTGTTGCCGACGATTTTTTTTATTTGGTTTTTTCAAATCGTTAATTTTAGTTTTCAAAAACTGGGCTTAACACCGAATCTTACATTTTTGCTTCTGTTTTTGACAATAATCGGTTCTCAAATTAATATTCCTCTGGGTAAATATAAGGTGAGAAATGTTAGAAGAACGGATTTCTTTGGGTTTTCCTTTACCCAAAAAGAGATTCAAGGCGTTGCCATTAATTTAGGCGGAGGGGTTATTCCTGTGATAATTTCTCTATATCTTTTTAAACAAGTGCAAGATTTTATTCCGGTCTTGATTACTCTTTTTCTAATGATTTTAATAACTCATTTTTTCGCTCGGGTTATTCCGGGAGTAGGAGTAGTATTGCCAGCACTCATTCCTCCTGCCTTTGCCGCTCTCTTTTCTTTAATTTTTTATCCACAAAACCCGGCAATTTGTGCTTATATTTCAGGAACACTTGGCACCCTTATAGGAGCCGACCTTCTGAATTTACATAAACTAAAACAATCTCAGGGTTTAATATCTATTGGCGGAGCAGGAGTTTTTGATGGCATATTTTTAACCGGAATAATTGCTGTTTTCTTGACCGCCCTCTAGCTTCCCCGAAAATTGGGACTAGGTAATTGGGGCTAGGTTCAAACTGGGGCTAGGTTCAAACTGGGGCTAGGTTCAACCTGGCCCAAATTAGTTAAATTTGATTTTTTGCAAACTCTTTGTTATTATAGAAATATATGTCAAAAGTAATTTCAATTCCAAAAGAGTTATCCAAAAAAGGAGACCTAGTTATTATTCCTCGAGCAGAATACGAGGAGCTTTTGGATTTGAAAAAAATCGTTCGCTTAATGAAATTGACTCCTTCCGAAAAAAAAGCGCTTAGACTCGGAAGAAAAGAAATAAAAGAGGGTAAATATATAACCTTAAAACAACTCAAAAGTGAACTGGGAAGTTAGAATTCCCAAAAGGGTTTTAAAAGATATAAAACGAATTCCTAAAAAAGACGCGAAGCGTCTTTTAGCTATTTTGGAAGAGATTTCAAGGAACCCTTATTGGGGAGATATTAAAAAAATAAAAGGCGAAGAGAATGTTTGGCGAAGAAGAGAGGGCGGTTATAGAATTC
Source organism: bacterium (assembly GCA_021158195.1). Classification (GTDB taxonomy): domain Bacteria; phylum Patescibacteriota; class Minisyncoccia; order Minisyncoccales; family PEYH01; genus JAGHAC01. The sequence goes on from JAGGVA010000023.1 coordinate 26,119, forward strand.
TATATGAAATTCACTCCTCGAGAAAGATAATTGATATCTTTAGAATTACTAGAAGATCTACAACCACTTATCGCAAAAGAAAGTAATCTAATTAGAGAAGAGTAGAACTGGATCTAAAAATTCTATGGGCGTGATCGTTGGGCTAGGTTGAACCTAGCCCAAATTTATTTGACAAATGAGATAATCTTTATATAATAAAGCAATGTCTCAAAAAGGTTACAAAATACTTGCTGTATTCTTTATTCTACTGGGAATTTTTCTTGGTTTTTTTGTTTATCCTGCTCCCTATAATAAAGCAGTAGATTGGATTAACAATAAAACAGGGTGGCACCTTCATCATTTTTGGCAGGTGCCTTTTAAATTGGGATTAGATTTACAAGGAGGGGTTGAGCTTTTATATGAGGCAGATTTTTCTCAAGTTGAAGCCAAAGATCGTCTCTCTATTATGGAAGGATTGCGGGATGTGATTGAGCGAAGGATTAATATTTTCGGCGTAAGAGAGCCACAAATTGAGGTTGTTGTTGCGAATAATCATTATAGATTAAGCGTTAAACTGCCCGGCGTAACAGATCCACAAGAGGCAATTAAGGAAATAGGAAGGACGCCATTTTTGGAGTTTAGAGAACCAAAACCAAACTATTTAGAGATTCAAAAAAGAAACGAGGAAGTTTTTAAAACAGGGCAAGGTAGTTATGAAGATCCTTTTCAGCCCACACCTTTAACAGGTAAATATTTAGCCGGAGCAGATTTAAGTTTTGACCAAAGAACAATGGAGCCGATAGTACTTTTGCGATTTAACAATGAGGGAGCAAAACTTTTCGAAGAAATAACTGCAAGGAATGTCGGGAAACCAGTGGCTATATACATAGATAATGTTTTGATATCAGCGCCGGTAGTTCGGGAAAAAATTACCGGAGGAAGAGCACAGATTACAGGTAAATTTACTGTTCAGGAGGCAAAAGAATTGGTACGGAACCTTAATGCTGGGGCTTTGCCCGTACCTATTAAATTGATATCTCAAAGAACAGTAGGGCCTACTTTGGGGAGTATTTCTCTGACAAAGAGTTTGAAAGCCGGGCTTTGGGGCTTTTTGGCAATTGTTGTCTTTTTAATCTTGTACTACAGATTGCCGGGCATATTTGCGGTAATGGCACTTTTTGTTTACACAATGATAAGTTTGAGTTTATTTAAGTCAATTCCGGTGGTTTTGACTCTTTCAGGTATTGGAGGTTTTATACTTTCGATAGGTATGGCTGTAGATGCAAATATTCTTATCTTCGAGCGTCTCAAAGAAGAATTAAGAGAGGGCAAAGATTTAAAACAGGCAACAGAAGAGGCATTTTCAAGGGCTTGGCCCTCTATTAGAGACGCTAATTTAACCACCCTTCTTGTTGCTCTTATTCTTTTTGGCATTGGCACCAGTTTTGTTAAGGGTTTTGCCACCACACTTATAATTGGTATTTTGGTGAGCATATTTTCAGCAATGGTAATTACAAGGTCATTTTTTGCTCTCTTTAGTTGCCGTCGTCTTGAAAAAATTAAGAAACTGTGGGGATAATGTTTCCATTTGTAAAATACAGAAAAATTTATTTCTTGTTTTCTTTGATTTTGGTAATTGCAAGTATTGTATCTCTAGCGCTCTGGGGACTGAATTTTAGTATAGAATTTACTGGCGGAAGCGAGTTAAGGTTTGAGTATAAAAATGAGGTGCCGGATATTTCATCAATCAAAGAATATTTCGAGAAATTAAATCTTGAAAACATTTCTATTAGAAGATTTGGAGAAAAAGGAGTAATTGTTCGCGCAAAAGAAATTGACGCTAAAACCCAAGAGCAACTTTTTTCTGAACTAAAGAAAAACGAAGAAATAAACCCCGAAAGCATTACATTTGAAGAGATCGGCTCTATTATTGGAAAAGAAACAACCAAAAAAGCCCTCAAGGCAATTATCCTTTCTATTGTTGCTATTATTCTTTATGTGGCGTTTGCTTTCAGAAAAATGGGTAGGGGAACAAAGCCATGGGAATATGGTATTGCTACGGTTATTGCTTTGATACACGATGTTCTTCTTCCGGTTGGAATTTTTGCCTTTCTTGGACACATTAAAGGGGTGGAATTTTCTTTACCTGTCTTAACGGCTCTTCTTACTATCTTTGGATATTCAGTTAACGATACCGTTGTAGTATTTGACAGGATAAGAGAAAATCAGTTTAGGTTTGGTCGTTTAGATTTTGAAGAGGTTGTAGATAGAAGTTTGAACCAGACACTTCGCAGATCTATAAACACTTCTCTTACCACCCTTTTTGTGCTTCTGGCTTTGTTTTTCTTAGGGGGCGAGAGTTTGAAATATTTTTCTCTGGCTTTAATTTTGGGAACAGTGTTTGGTACTTATTCTTCAATATTTTTAGCCAGCCCCCTCCTTGTAAGTTGGTACAGAATGAAGTTGAGAAGAAAATAGAGGAATGAATAATTAAACCTTAAAGTATGGAAGTAAAATATCAACAATTTTTAAATCAAGCCCTAGATGTTTTACCTTCCCGAAAAAGAGAGATAGTGGAAAGGCGTTTTGGAATTTCCACAGGAAAAATGGAAACCCTTCAATCTATTGGGAACGATTTTGGTATAACCAGAGAAAGGGTGCGTCAAATAATTAATGATAGTTTAAATCATATAAGGGAGAGAAAAATGAATGAATTAGTTGTTCCTTTGCGGTATTTATCTGAATATTTAAAACAGAGAGGTTACTTAAAAAGAGAAGATATTTTATTACAAGAAACTGGCGGCGATAAATTTCAAAATTATGTATATTTCTTTCTAAACTTGGGAGAAGATTTTCAAAGATATAAAGAAGATGAAGATTTATATACGGTTTGGACAATTAAAGAAGAGGCCGTTTTTCAGGCAAAGACAATCATTAAGACCATTGTTAGACATTTAGACAAAACAAGGCAGACACTTCCTTTAGAGGAAGTGAAAAAAACTATTGATACAAAAATTCGTACCCAAGCCCTATATTCGTACATCGAGGCCTCAAAGCACATAGAACAATCGCCCGAAGGACTTTTTGGCTTGGTTCATTGGCCAGAGATTAATCCTAGAAGCATAAGGGATAAGGCATATGTTGTTTTAAAGAAAAAGGGAGAGCCAATGCATTTTCGAGAAATAGCACTGGAAATTAATAAAGTTTTTGATTCTGGAAAATCAGTGGCTCCGGAAAGCGTTCATAATGAACTTATCAGAAGCCCTCATTTTGTTTTAATCGGTAGAGGCATCTATGCTCTTACAGAGTGGGGATATCAACCCGGCACAGTTAAAGATATTATTGTGAAAATTTTAGAGCAAGATCAACCTCTTAGCAGGGAAGAAATTGTTCAAAAGGTTCTTCAACAACGCAAAGTAAAAGAAAATACTATATTGTTGAATCTTCAAGACAAAGATTTGTTTGTCAGAGATGAACTGGGGAGATATCTTCTGAGAGAAAAAAGTTATTCTCAATGAAAAAGAATGCTACAATAACAAGAGGGATTAATTTGGAGAAATGATCCCAGAGGAGATTTTAATTTTTGTCTCAAAAATCTTAAAGGTAGTTTGGGTTTTCATTAAAACCTGGTGGTGGGTTTTGCCGCCTTTTCTTTTATGGCGGCCCTTTTTATTTTTCTATTTGCAATGGAGGCAGAAAATTTGGACTAAAAAGCAAGAATATCAGATGCTGGAGATTAAAATGCCCCGCGAGGTGACAAGACCTTTCAAGGCAATGGAGCAAGTTTTTGCCAGTTGGTGGATGCTTTATGATCCTCCCGATTGGTGGGAAAAATGGATAGAGGGAAAATATCAGTTATCTATGTTTATTGAGATTGTAAGTTTAGGAGGAGAAATTCATTTCTATCTTTATGCTCCAAAGGCCATGAAAAATCTCTTGGAATCGAGTTTGTATGCTCAATATCCTGATGCCGAGATGATAGAAGCCCAAGATTATACAGAACTTGTACCTCCAGACATTCCCAATGAGGAATGGGATCTTTGGGGCTGCGATTACGAAATGACTAAACCCGATGTTTACCCTATAAAAACTTATCCTAAATTCTTTGAAGAGTCGGCCGGCTTAAAAGAAGAAAAAAGAATAGATCCTTTAGCAAGTTTGCTTGAAGGAATGTCAAAGTTAAAACCAGGAGAAAATGCATGGGTTCAGATAAAACTTACGCCGGTAACCAACGGAGACAATAATTTTAAAGATAGGGCCCAAAAAATAGTGAATAAACTTCTCAAGAGACCATCGCCTCCTGTAGTTAAGTTTCCTCCTATTCTCAAAGAGGCCTTCGAACTTTTGGCTTACGGAAAAATGCCTGAAGGTCCAAAAATAGAGAAGGAAGAACATTTGATTCCTCCAGAGATGCAACTTTCTCCCGGGGAGAGAGAAATTGTCGCTGCAATAGAACACAAAGTTTCAAAGCCGATGTTTCAATGCTGGATAAGATTTGTTATTATGGGTAAAAAGGGAATATTTTATAAACCTAATCTTAAAAACATTTTAGGATTTTTTGCCAATTTTAATACAGAAAATCTTAATGGGTTAAAACCTTGGGGTAAAAGCATCACAAAAGTGAAAAAATATGAGCGTGGATTTTTAAATATATTTTTTTATGACTCTCTTCTTTATCTGAAAAAACGCCGCATTTTTAAAAGGTATAAACAAAGAATGCCTTTGTTCTACCCCAGACCCAGCAAAGAATTTATTTTTAATACAGAGGAGTTGGCAACAATTTTTCATTGTATTGGAAGGGAGGCAGTGCCTGCTCCAGAAGTTCAGAGAATTGAAAGTAAAAAATCTGAGCCACCCCCAAATTTACCCACATAATTATATTTTATGGAAATAGAGTTCTCAAAAGAGATAACTTATATAGGCGAAACTAACTTTAGGAATATAAGAAAGAAGTTTGGTATTAAACTTGATGATAGACGCAGGCATATTTATGTAATTGGTAAAACAGGTATGGGTAAGACCGCTCTTTTAACCAATATGGCGGTTCAAGATATCAATACAGATAGAGGCATTGCCTTTATAGATCCTCATGGAGAGGCAGCCGAAGAACTTTTGGATTATATTCCAAAAGAAAGAATAAAAGATGTCATCTATTTTAATCCTGCTGATCTGGAATTTCCTATAGGATTTAACATTATGGAGATTCACAATCCCGAGGAAAGGCACTTAATAGCAGCAGGCCTGATGGGAGTTTTTAAAAAAATATGGCCAGATGTTTGGTCTGCCCGAATGGAATATATTTTGAACAACTGCATTCTTGCCTTATTGGAATATCCCGGCTCAACTCTTTTGGGTATAAACCGAATGCTTGCTGATCCTGACTACAGAAAAAAAGTTGTGAATAAGGTGAAAGATCCGGTAGTAAAGGCGTTTTGGCTTCAGGAGTTCGCAAGATATACCCAAAGGTATGAAGTAGAAGCAACAGCAGCAATTCAGAATAAAGTTGGTCAGTTTGTTTCAAACCCTTTGATAAGAAATATTATTGGTCAGGAGAAATCCACTATTGATATAAGAAAGATAATGGATCAAGGTAAGATATTTATTGTTAATCTTTCCAAAGGAAAAATAGGAGAGGCAAACTCAACACTTTTGGGGGCTTTAATTATTACCAAACTTTACCTTGAGGCAATGTCAAGAGTTGATATACCGGAAGAGAAAAGAAAAGATTTCTTTTTGTATGTTGATGAATTTCAGAATTTTGCCACAGAATCTTTTGCTAATATATTATCTGAGGCACGTAAATATCGGCTCTCTCTGGTTTTAGCCCATCAGTATATTGCCCAGATGGAGGAGAAAGTAAGAGATGCTGTTTTTGGCAATGTGGGAACTCTCATTTCTTTTCGCGTTGGAGCAGAGGACGCCAAGTTTTTAGAGAAAGAATTTTCTCCTTATTTTACCCAAGAAGATTTTGTCAATTTACCAAAGTATAATATTTATATAAAATTAATGATAGATGGAGTGGCGGCAAAACCATTTTCTGCCCAAACGCTTCCTCCTTTTCCAAAGCCAGAAACTAATTTCCGTCAAGAAATTATTCAAACTTCTCAGAGGAACTATGGAGTTGCTAGGAATTTGGTAGAGGAAAGAATAGCAGAGTGGTCTTTGCCGGTCAAAGAAGAAATTAAAAGGAAGCCAAAGGATCGAGCAAAGAGAGAATCCGTTAAACCCATTTCTTTAAAAGAAGCGCTCAAGAACCCACCCATTTCCTTTTTTTCAAAAAGAAAAAATATACCCCCAGAGAAAAAGAAGAAAGCAGAGCCAAAAATTGATGAATTAAGAGAAATATTAGATAAGGCAATTCAGGAGAAAGAGAATAAGCAAAAAAAGAAAGAGGAAGATATAAAAGAGGACGGAATAATAAAACCTGGAGATAAAATTTCTTTTAAGTAAAATTAATAAATTTATGAAAACAATAAAACAAGCAGATATTAAAAATAAAAGAATACTTTTAAGATGCGATTTTAATGTAGAGATTAAAAATGGAAAGATTGTTGACGATTTTAGAATTAGAAAAGCCCTTCCTACTATTAAATATCTTTTAGAAAACAACAATCAAATAGTAATTATTAGTCATTTAGATAGGCCCAAACCAAAAAGATCTTTTCTTTTTGGAGATCGAAAACACAGTTTAAAACCAGTTGCTAAAAGATTGTCAGAACTTTTGCAGACAAGAGTAGAATTTATTAATGATTTTAATGGTTTTTTTGCAAAAAGAAAATTAAAAAAATTTGTTCCCAAGCGAATATTCTTTCTTGAAAATATCAGATTTTATCAGGGAGAGGAGAAAAATGATGAGAAATTTGCTCAAATGCTTGCAGAACTTGGAGATGTTTATGTAAATGATGCCTTTGGGGCTTCGCATAGAGAACATGCCTCAATTGTCTCTTTGCCGAAACTCAAACCATCTTTTGCCGGACTTTTATTTGAAGAGGAAATAGTTAATTTGTCTCCCCTTATCAAAAATCCTCAAAGACCTCTTGTGTTAGTGCTGGGCGGAGCAAAAGCCAAGACAAAAATTCCCTTGATTGGAGAATTACTTAAACTGGTCGATCATATTTTAATCGGAGGTAAAATTGCCAATATAATTCTGGCGGGTAAAGGATATTCTGTTGGAAAATTTATTATGGATCCCCAAATCAAAGAGGCAATTTCAGAGATTAATCTTACAAGCCCAAAAGTGCATTTGCCGGTTGATGGAGTGGTAAGCCTTAAGGAAATAGATAAAGAATATATTCATATTGCGGCTATGGGCAAGATAAGAAGAGAAGAAGAATGTTTTGATATTGGTCCGGAAACAGTGGGAATTTTTTCCGAAATTTTGAAAGAAGCAAAAACAGTAGTATGGAATGGGCCCCTGGGACTTGTTGAAGAAAAAGAATTTCAAGAAGGATCCAAAAGAATTGCTCAAGCAATTATAAGAGATGGCTCCAAATCAATTATCGGTGGGGGAGACACAATTAAATTTTTAGATGAACAGAAGTGGTTAGACTATTTTGACTTTGTTTCAACGGGGGGCGGGGCAATGCTGGAATATCTTGCTTATAAAACCCTTCCGGGAATAGAAGCCCTTAATAAATAATTTAGATATTTTGTGGAAAAGTTGTTGAAGGGAACAAAAAAATTATCTCAAATTATTACTAATGCCTCTCAAAATGATGAGAGATTTATTCTTTATGGAGATGCGGATTTAGATGGAATTGCTTCTGTAATTATTTTTAAGGAAATGCTGGAGATATTGAATCAAGATTACAAGACAAAAAATGAACCAATAGTTTATTTTCCTGACAGAGAAAAGGATGGTTATGGTATTACCTCTACTGCTATTAAAAAATTAAAAAAGTTTTCTCCGGCAGTTTTTGTAGCCCTTGATTGTGGGATAACGAATTTTGATGAGGTAAAAGAACTAAAAAAACAAGGTTTTCTGGTCGTTATCATAGATCATCACAAAATAATAGGAAAATTACCTAAAGCAGAGGTGATTGTTGATCCAAAACAAAAAGGAGAAAAGTATCCTTTCAAAAAATTTAGCGCCGCAGGTGTTACGTATAAAATCTCAAAATATATTTTGGAGAGTAACTATTTAGAGTGGTCTCCGGACTCATTTTTAGAACTTGTCGCTTTAGCCACTTTGGCAGACCAAATGCCCCAAGAAGAAGAAAATAAAGAACTTATTCAGCAGGGATTAATGGCGTTTAAATACACCAAGCGGACTGGACTTTTGGCTTTAAAAGAAGTTACCGGTTACAAGGAAGATTTGATGTCAGATTTATATCAGAAAATTATTGCCCCACTTAACAGTTCTGACAGAATAAACGATTTAACAGAAAGTTATATTTTACTTACTACTAAGTCAAAGAAACAAGCACAAGCAATTGCTAAAGATCTGTATCGCAAAAGTATCGAAAAGAAAGAAAAAATTCAAAAAATGTTTGAGGAGGTGGAGCGAAGAATCAGCGGGAACGAAGTTATTATATATGAGGGCGACAAGAATTGGTTAACAGTAATGATGGGAATAGTTGCTTCAAAAATATGCCAGAAATATAAAAAACCTACTTTTCTTTTTAAATATACAAAAGATGAAGCAATATGTTCGGCAAGATTGCCAAAAGGATTTGACGGAGTAAAAGCAATGCAGCACTGCCAAGATCTATTAATTTCTTTTGGAGGCCATGCTCCTGCCTGTGGATGCAGATTAAAAAAGGAAAATTTAGAAAAATTTAAAAGTTGTCTTGTAAATTATTTTTTAAAAAAACAAAATGAATAAATTTATTATTTACACAGATGGAGCCTCAAAAGGAAACCCCGGACCTGCAGCAGTGGGAGTGATAATTTGCGATAAAAATGGCAAAGTTTTGAAAGAATATAGCAAGGAGATAGGGGAAGCGACGAACAATGAAGCAGAATATCAGGCAGTTATCCTCGCGCTCAAAAAGATAAAACTTCTTTATGGAAAGAAAAGGGCAAAAGAGAGCGAACTTGAGGTAAGATCAGATTCTCAACTTCTAGTATCTCAACTCAATGGAAAATATAAAATTTTAGATGAGAAGATTCAAAAATTATTTATTGAAGTTTGGAATCTTCAGACAGAATTTAAAAAAGTTGTCTTTAAACTAATTCCCAGAGGCGAAAACAAACTTGCAGATAGGGCCGCTAATAGAGCTTTTTAATTGGATGATACCCTTGGATTAAATTCACTCTAAAATTTACTCCACCAAACCGCTGTAATAACATTGCCATGGCAATCTTATTACAGCGGGGATGTTTGATTTTTTGAAATTTTGTGTTAAATTTATGGGAGCAAATTGAACCTTTAAAATAAAAAGGAGGGATGGAAATGGAGGAGTATGATTTAGAGAAATTTCAGAGACAGGTATTGGCTAAATGGACAGAGGGATTAGAACAGGAAGAAATTATTATAGTGAAAAATCATGATCTTGAAATAGCACAAGAAATAGTAGGTAATCAGAGATGGGACGATATTTTAAACAAGATAGAAGAGGGATCACCCACATTTTTTGATGTTATGGTTAGCGAAGTTACCGAGGCGGCACGAATTATCAGTACCGGAGCGCCGAACAATTGCTGTGCCAATATTATTAGCCAAAGAGCAACGGATGATGTAGGTGTTATTCTTGCTTTACTGTTTCTTCCGGTTTATCTTGCTAATAATTATAAATGGCCTACAATCGGAACTGGTTCTCAACCATTGGATTATTACAAGACAAGGATAGAGAAAGCATACAAGTGGAGATTCGGAGTTCTTATGAAACACTTTGAAGAAGAAACAGTTGAGGCTTTGGGTAAGAAATATTTTCGGATGATAAAAGATCTTATATATAATTTGAAGTTGCACCCTATTCTAATAGAAGTTGTTGCTAAGATGGCGCTTCTTTTCTTTCATTTTGTAAAAGTTAGAGCCGATACAGAACTTTTTATGTCAAGATAAAATTCAAGGGCAGTCCTTTACAAAGGACTGCCCTTTCTTATTAAAAACTAAAAGCCCAAGCAGACAATAGGCCGAATTCTGTACTCTTCATTTGAGAATTTCTCAAATGAAGAGTGGCAATCATTTATCTGAGCCCTCGATTACTCTCGGGCTTATGCGGGCTACCTTTCCCCGCAGAAAACAAGTTTTCTGTGGGGTTTGCCCTTGCACCCGGGCAGGGATTTAGCCGTTTCACTCCCGGAATTTCTCCCGGGACTCACCCAATTTGGGTGTTCCTCGCCTCTCGGCTTGGAACGTCTCTGTTCGCACCCCTACGGTTACCCGCGACGGGTGTTACCCGCTGCCCTTTTACCCCGCACAAAACAAAGTTTCTGCGAGGTGAGTGTTCGGACCTTCCTCTGCCAATTTTGCCTAACGGCAAAATTGGCAGCGATTGCCTTGCCTACTTGGGCTTTTCCTTAAAGTTTATAACAAAAATTGGTGTTTGTCAAATTTAGATTATCTTGTCTCTTATAAGGTTTTATCTTACAATAAAATCGATGATAAAACGAATTTTTCATTTTGAATCTAAAACAATTGATTCTGCCGCCCTGATTCTTTTTTTATCTGCTCTAAGTAGCAGAATTCTTGGTCTTGTTAGAGATGGACTTTTAGCAGGATATTTTGGCGGAGGCAGAGAATTAGATATTTACTTTGCTGCTTTCAGAATACCTGATTTTCTTTATAACATTTTTATTGGCGGAGGCGTTGCCTTGGTTTTTTTGCCTCTCTTTGCTCAGTATTATGTTAAAGACAGAGAGAAGGCTTGGGAGATATCAAATTTAATTCTTAATATTTTTCTTAGTTTTCTTTTCCTTTGCGCTATTGTTGCTTTTATTCTGGCTCCATATTTGTCAAAACTAGTTGCGCCAGGGTTCAATCAAGCAGAGAGATCGTTGCTAGTTTGTCTTATGAGAATTCTTCTTTTAAGCCCTATTTTTTTTGGAGCAGCAAGTTTATTTGGTAGTATTGTTCAATATTTTAATAGGTTTTTAGTTTATTCTATTGCTCCCTTAATTTATAATTTATCCATTATTTTATCAATTGTCTTTTTCTCAGAACGGTTTGGGGTAATTGGGGTGAGTTGGGGGGTAATAATCGGTGCCTTCTTATATTTTCTTTTGCAATTTGTTGCCGCCAAGATGTGTGGTTTTCGATGGAGAGGAATATTTAATTTTCGTTCAAAGGTAATTAAAAAAACAATTCTTCTAATTATCCCAAGGATGGTTGCTTCTGCTGCCCAACAAATTAATCTTATTGTTGTAACAGCAATTGCTTCAACTCTTTCTAAGGGTAGCATTGCTGTTTTTACTTTTGCTAATAATCTTCAGTATATTCCCGTAGGATTAATTGGTACCCCGTTTGCTTTAGCAGCATTCCCTCAGTTTTCTAAATTAATTAGTTCGAATAATTATCACGATTTTAAAGAAAAACTTTGCAATACAATTTCAAAAATCCTCTTTTTTGTGGTGCCATTCTCGGTAATGTTATTTGTATTGAGGGCGCAACTAGTGCGCCTAGTTTTAGGAACACTCGGCGCTCAGAGGTTTGACTGGGTAGCAACTCGACTTACAGCAGCCTCTTTAGGGGCTTTTTGTTTTGGAATTTTTGCCGTCTCGCTAATTCCTTTATTGGCAAGAGCATTTTTCTCTTTACAAGACACAAAAACCCCGGCAATTGTTTCGGTTGTGACCGTTATCATTAACATATTATTGGCATTTCTTTTTATTTACTTTATTCAAAATATATCAGCGGTTAGAGAAATATTTGTGAAGGTTTTTGATCTAGAAGGAATAAAAAATATTGACGTTGTAGGATTGCCTATGGCTTTTTCCTTGGCTTCTATTTTTCAAGCATTTTCTTTGATTTTTCTTTTAGTAAAAAAGATAGGAGATTTTGGCTTGAAAAAAATAATCGGTTCAACAAAAAGAATTGCTTTTGCTTCATTTTTAATGGGGTTTAACACTTATTTTTTTCTTAGAGTATTTGAATTTTTTAATAATAAAACAGTGGAGGGATTGTTGGCTCAAACGGTTTTGGCAGCAGCAATTGGGGTATCAATTTATCTTTTTCTGGCTTGGTTTATGAAGTTTCCAGAGTTGAGAGATTTTATTCCTCATAAAAGATGAAAGAAACAATTAGAAATTTCGCCATTATTGCTCATATTGATCATGGAAAGTCGACTTTAGCCGACCGCTTTTTAGAATTAACAGGCACGGTGAAAAAAGAAAAAATGCAGCCACAGTTCTTGGATAGAATGGATTTGGAAAGGGAAAGAGGAATAACTATTAAAATGCAACCTGTAAGGATGGTTTGGAGAATACCCCAACATTTGAAATCCGAACTCTCGTTAGATTCGTATATTCTAAATTTGATTGATACCCCAGGGCATGTAGATTTTAATTATGAGGTTTCAAGAAGTTTGGCGGCTATTGAAGGAGTTATTTTGTTAGTAGATGCCACAAAGGGAATACAAGCACAAACAATCGCGAACTTAGAGTTAGCAAAAGAGCAGAATTTGGTCATTGTTCCTGCGGTTAATAAGATAGATCTTCCTCAGGCAAGAGTAGAGGAAGTAATATTAGAGACATCAGAATTGATAGATACTCCTTTTAAAGAAGTTATACCTATTTCTGCAAAAACAGGGGAGAATGTAGAAAAGTTGTTAGTTGAGGTTGTAAAAAGAATTCCTTCTCCTCAAGGCGAGGAAGAAAAACAACTAAAATGCTTGATTTTTGACTCAAATTACAATAGTTATTTAGGGGCAGTTGCTTTTGTTAGAGTTTTCGACGGAAAGATTACCCCTGGTCAGGAAGTTTATCTTTATCAGGCAAAAAAACTGACAAAGGTAAAAGAGGTTGGATATTTCAACCCCGAGTTTTTTCCTGTAAAAGAACTTAAGGCAGGAGAGATAGGATATATTGCTTTGGGCATTAAAGACCCAGCATTGATAAGGATAGGCGATACTATTACGGTTTTAGAAAAGGGCAAGTTAAACATCAAACCCTTTAAAGGGTATCGTGAGCCAAAACCAGTTGTTTTTACTAGTATTTACCCGAAAGATCCTAACGAGTGGAATCTTCTAAAAGAGGCGCTTTTAAAATTAAAACTTAACGACTCATCTTTGTATTTTGAGCCGGAAACAAAGTCTTTTTTAGGAAAAGGGTTTAAGTGCGGTTTTCTGGGGCTTTTACACGCAGAGATTGTTACCGAAAGATTAAAAAGAGAATATGGAATTAATTTATTGGTTTCCTCGCCTTCAGTATCTTATAAAATAATCCTTACCGATGGCAAAGAGATAATAATTCATTCCCCTAAAGATTGGCCTGATCCGGTTAAAATCAAAGAAACACAAGAACAGTATGCCGAGATTAAAATTATTACTCCTACCAGATATCTAAACCCTGTGTTAAAAATTTTACCCACGAAAGATTATAAGTTAGAAAATATAGGTACAGAGAAACTTATAATTTCTGTGAATTTGCCCCTAAGAATAATTATTGAAGGTTTTTACGATAAATTAAAAAGTGTAACCCAAGGGTTTGCTTCAATGGATTATAGAATTATTGGCTGGAAAAAAGCCGATTTGGTAAAGTTAGAAATTTTGATTGCTAAGAAAAACCAAGAAGCGCTTTCGAAAATTGTTCCCAAAGATAAAGCCCAAGAAGAAGGAAAGAAAATTTTGGAAAAATTATACAAAGTTTTACCTCCTCAAATGTTTGATTTGGCGCTTCAGGCAAAAGTAGGAGGTCGGATTATAGCCAGAAAGACAATAAGAGCAAGAAGAAAAGATGTAATAGCGCCTTTGTATGGGGGTGATGTTACCCGAAAAATGAAGTTATTAGAAAAGCAAAAAAGAGGAAAAAAGAAGTTGCAAGAAAAAGGGCAATTTTCTATCCCTGCAGAGGTTTTCTGGAAAGTATTTAGGCAAGATTGAGATTCTTGAAAAGTAATATAAAAAACTTTATCATCTAAATAGAGGGGCTAAGAGGAAACCTATCATTGAGAGTGCAACTATAGAGACGAGGAAAATCCAGAGAAATTTAATTATTTTGTCACTCTTTTTACTCATATATTTATGTTAAGAAAGAAGAAAAATAAAAAACCTGGAAAGTTTTTTGAGCAATTTTTAAAATTGTCTTTAACGCTTGTTTTATTAATTATAATCTATTTTTTGGTTGAAGGGAATATAAAACTTTATCATAAGAACCAGGAGGTAAATAATCGTTACAAAGAATTTAAGGCAGAATTGGAAGAGGTAGAAAAAAAGAACGAAGAACTTAATAAATTATTTTATCAAGCATCGCAACAGGAATATATAGAGAAGGTGATAAGAGAAAAAGGACTTTACAAAAAACCCGGAGAAGAAGTGGTGGTAATAGAAGAAGAATAAATTTGTGCGGGATTAGTTGAGTGGCCCAACGCGACCTTCCCAAGGTCGAAACGCGGGTTCGATTCCCGTATCCCGCTCAAAATTGTATAGGAAACCCTTATAGAATGTAACGAGAACTGTTCTCGTTACATTGATTTTATGAAATTAATCAAAAATGTGCCATTTTTGAAATTTAGGTCCAGAAAGATAGATTTATC
>JAGGVA010000059.1 GCA_021158195.1 bacterium
AAATAAAAAAGCATTCTAATGTTCTTAAGAACATTAGAATTCCAAAGTTGGAACAACCCAATTGCTCCCGGTTTTCACTCCCGGTTTTTACTCCCGGCTTTTGTTTTTTGTTTAACATCATAGCTTAAACATTATTCAATTTACATTCTTAATTCAATATTACATTCTTGGTTTTAAACTTCTCATAACTCGATGCTATAAAATTTCAATAAAATATTACAGAAACCCATAATTGAGAGAGTTCTAATATGGGATTTTGCCAATTTTACCTAAAATACACTGGGAAATTAAATTTATTTCTTTCTCTTTGAGCAATCTTTCGGGTTTAGTGCTCTGAAGGAATTTAACTAAATCTTTTAGCTTGATGATTTTCACTGTAGGCCTTATTATTTTTAATTTCACCTCGGGATTAGTAAAAACACAAATAGGAGTTACTGGTATATCAATTTTTGCTTTCATTTTTAGAAAACGCCTTAATGAAAGAGCTTCAAATTTGGCTTGTTTACTTACACTACCGATCGGAAAGTATCTTGGCATAAACTTTCTTTTATGTTTCCTCCTTTTGCTCCATTCATCTTGATAGCACCGAATAGAACCTTCATAATTTTTAGTTTCAAGAACAAACACTCCTTTAGGTGATACAAGAATGTGGTCTATATTTCCTCCTTTCTTGGTTATTTTCACATCGTTTATTAACCACCAAGAATCATCTAACTCTTGAAGGGAGTTTACTACCATTTTTTCTCCCCTTACCCCCTTTTTATAACCATCTGCTTCCTTTAAATCCTTTATCCCCAAAACACTAGATAATGCCAAAACAATTATTCCCAATACTGGAACTATACTTAAAAGAAGTAGACCTACTCCAATGCCAATTAGTAAAACTACCCATCCTCTCTTTCTTAACCTTCGATAATTTCCCTCCAAATATTCATATCGGGTTTGATTAAGAACTTTCATTAATTTGGCTACTTTATTATCCTTTGGAAAATGCCAATAACCCTATTTTTGTCTCAACCTTTACTTTCCCAAATCTATTTTGGCTTTTACCTCTCCCCATAAAGGTCGGTAAACGAGTTGGAATCCCGAAGCATCTTTGGGGGCACTGTAAGTTTCAAATCCTCTTATTGTCTTTCCGGGAGCTAAGGTTCCACTATGAGGGAGTTCAGGTTTTTTCCTTTCCAGCAGTGAAAACTCCGCATCTTTATACCCGTATTCTGTTTGATAACGGAGGTAAAAGTCATAAATTGGGAGAGAAGAAATTTCTAGCTCTTTATCACTTACATTCCTAAAACTAACCTCTACTGCCATAAGCTTTTCACCCTCTGGTACAAAAGCAAATTCTCCCGTAGGGATATATTGTTCAAAACTGTGGACTGTAAAAATTACATCTCCTATTTTTAGCTTGTCGCCAATCTTATAAATTTTAACTCCTTCTACTTTCTTTTCCTCGGCAATGGGTTGTTCTCCCTTCTCTTCAGATGGAGACGCAATTTCCCCAACCTTTTCCGGAGTGGGAGTCTCAACGGCTTTCTTTAACCCTGTAATTACTCCATACATTGTGGTAGTTTCTATAGCTCCAATTACTCCTAAAATTAGAGCTAATACTCCTATTACTTTGGCTACAGTTTTTCCTTTAAATGCCAGAATTCCTAAAATTATAGCAGGGATCCCACAGATATAACCTCCAAATCCCATCCAACCGATAGCAGAAGCTATAATCCCTAAAATTAAAGCAAGGATACTAAAAATAATTGCTTTTCTCATAATTTATACTGATTAATTCTCATTTTTAATAATTGATTTAAACTTGACCTTTAACTCGCTAAAACAAAAAGAGTACCTGACTGTGTCCACACTTTCGGTTGTCACCTTTTCCTTTAATTTTTTAATGAGTGTTGTTTGATTTAACAATTCCTTCATTAGTACAATTTTATTCAGCTTCTGTCATCGTATCAACTAATTAAATTTCAATTATCCTCCCTGCTCCTCCTTCAAGATATTTCTCTGGATAAATTTCTTTAAGTTCTTTTTTGTGCTGGGTGCAGTGGGTTGGGCAGATTAGATTTATATCTTTGAACAATTCAAATTCAGAAAAACCGTGCATTCCGCCAATAATGGCATAAATTTTTCCGAATTTTTTAGCCGTATCTAAAATAGTACCCATATAAGGATGAGAACAGCCCACAATTAAAACTACGCCCTTGCCTGTTATTACTCCCATTGATTGTTCTATTCCTTCTAACTCACCTGTTGAAAAAATATTTTTATGAATTTTTGTTGGCTCTTTTAAGACAACTTCATTTTCAAAACCCATTGAGGAAGGAAGATAAATTTTTTTAATGTTTGGATTTGTTTTTAAAAGCTCAGAAAGCCCGCCGGTATGGTCCCAATGCAGATGAGAAATAAAAATCTCCTCAATTGATAAAGGGTCAATTTTTAACTTCTCCATATTTGAAAGCAAAATCCTTCCATTAGCGCCAGTATCAAATAAAATTTTGGGCGTATCTTCAACTTCTACAAGACAAGAAAATCCCCAATCGGCTTGGAGATTTTTTTCAAAAGAAGTATTGTCGTAAATAATAGTAATTTTCACAATTTTAGAGTGTTTTTGATTAACCAGTGGTTTTTCTTTTGTGATATAGAGTGTGAAGAAAGATAATTATTACTGAAATTATTATTGCGAT
Source organism: bacterium (assembly GCA_021158195.1). GTDB lineage: Bacteria > Patescibacteriota > Minisyncoccia > Minisyncoccales > PEYH01 > JAGHAC01. The sequence goes on from JAGGVA010000059.1 coordinate 2,688, forward strand.
GAATAAAATGGAAAATGCTGTCAAGACACTTTCCAAAAGTTTGGGTTTTATCATTAAAATCAATCCTAAAAACAAGATCATAAAGCCGGAGACAAGTTTTAGCCTTCTTACCCAAAGTTGAGAAAAAGTTCTTTTTCCTAAAGTCACAGCAAAGATTAAAACAATAACCGCCAAAGGAATTACATATACTAAATTGTAAAAAATCAAATAAAGATAATATTGAATGGGAGGAAGATTTCTTAATGTTAAAACTCTTGTATATACCATAGGAAATCCAAAGGTACACAGAAGTTCATAGATATTTACGGTAGCGGCAATAATTGATGTTGCCCCAATTAAAGCCCAAGTAGATTTAGCCAAACTCAAATTTTTCACCCTTTGGATAAATTTTTCTTTGTGGCTTTTTGGTAAGGTTAAAGAAATTCCTTTCTGGAAGAAGAAGTAATCCTTTATATTTATAAGACCTGCGAAAACAGCTATCAATCCAGCAATTATAGTTAAGATAGTAATCTTTCCCCCTAATTGAAACACATTAAGTAAAACAGCCATAAACAAAAAGTAAAAAAGAGCAGAGAAAAATATAAATACACCCCCTACCAAAAGAATTCTCCTCCTTGCTCCAGCCAGGCCAATTAAAGCGGCTAGAAGAAAAGTTAAGACAAAAAAGGCGCAGGGGTTAAAACCGTCAGCCAAAGCAATTAAGAAGGTTAAAATTGGCAGGGAGAACTTTTTAGTTTCTATTTTTCCGACAATAGGAAGTTGGACCGTTTCTTCTTCAGATCCCTGAACAACTTCTTCAGTCGGAGTAGCTTCTTTTGGTTTTGTTTCCTCTTCAGGAATAGTTGGGTGAGTTTCTTCCGGAAAACTTGGTGGAGGAGAAATTTCATTTTTAGAAAGAGTTATCTTTATAGCATGATCAAATTCAGCATAAGGAACAAACCCTGAACTCGGTGGAAAAGCACTTCCTGAAAACTTAACCTTTTGAGGCTCAACAATGTCAAATACTTTATTTTCTAATTTCTCAAAAAGGTTTTTAGTAAAAAGAAGGTCTTTTAATTCTTTTTGAGTGAATTTTTCTTTGCCAATTGTCTTTGGGGGGTCCTCTCCATTCCATTGAAAAAGATACTCATTTTCGCTTAATTTAATTAAAATTCTTCCGTTTGCCCAAATTTTTGGAAAAGCAGGAAGTTTAGTTAAATCAAGGTTTTCAAAAGGTATTGACTGATCAATTAAGGGACAAGGATTTGAATTTTTCTTTTTGATATTGTTTTCTGCCTTTGGTACCTCAATTCTCCCTAATTTAATAGTTCTTTTATCAATAACAATTTGAGGAACAGCAGCTTGAGTTTTATATGCTTTTGCATATTCTCCAAAAAACTGAGAATTTGGATCTTGCCAGTCACCGCCTTTCCAGGCGTATTCAATGATTACCAAATTTGGATATTCTTGAGGCCACTGGGTTAGAACTATTGGGTCGGTATGAGCACAATTTGGACAGCCAATAAAAGTAAAATAAAGAGTGCAAAAATAGTTGCTTGCTAAAATATTTCTTACTGGCAAAAAAAGAAAGATTAATAATAATCCAAAAGAAATTACTTTCTTCATACCCCAAAATTTAATTCTATTCGGGTAAAACGGCTAAAGTATTATTGAAACGATTAATATAATTAAAAAGCCCCATTACAGAAATTATTTCGATAATCTGAGCCGGACTAAACTTTTTTCTTAATCTCTCAAAAATTTCGGGTTGATCCAGGTGCCCATCTAAAGTAACATCTTTTACTAATTCTAAAATTTCTTTTTCTTCAGGAGAGGAAATTTCTCCTGTTTTAATTTTTTGAATTACCTCATCTTCTGCTCCAAATTTTTTCAACATCTTTTCACTTACATCCAAACAAAAAGGACATTTTAAAGTTTGGGAAACAACATAAGCAATTTTCCATTTCAAAAGAGGCTCAATTGTTCCTTTGCCCATTATCGTCTTAAAAAGTTCAACAAATTCTTTTAGAATTTCGGGCCTGTGAGCCATTACTTTTACCCATTCTGGCACTTTTCCTGTTTCCTTCTCAAATTCCTCATAAATTTCTTTAGCAATTTCTTCAACCTCATTTTTTTCTAAAGAAGGAAGTAAAGCCATAAATTTTAGTAAATTAATAGTTGCAATTAAAATAATATCATTTTTTAATTGCCTTGGCCACCCTCTCAACAGCCAGAAGATAAGCGGCTTTTCGCAAATTTATCTTTTCTCTTTGGGAAAGCGCCCAAACTTCCCCAAATGCCTGGCCTAATTTTTCAGCCAACCCTTTGAAGGTCTCCTCTTTCTTCCATCTTCTTTTTTCTTTTGATTGCAACCATTCAAAATAAGAAGCAATAACTCCACCAGCATTAGCCAAAAAATCTGGGACAGATATAATTCCTCTCTTCTCTAAAATCTCTTGAGCCTCAGGAGTCACCGGGCCATTTGCC
>JAGGVA010000037.1 GCA_021158195.1 bacterium
AAGAAGAATTGGCGCTTACTCCACCTCCCAAGATAATAGATTTTGCCCTAAATTCTCTTGCTGCCCTGATAGTTTTTTTAACTAATACTTCTACAATGGCATTTTGAATTTCTTTTGCTAGGCAAACCTTAAAAATCTTTGATTTTTGAATTTTTCTGGGCTGTTTTTTGACAAAATAGAGAACAGCGGTTTTAAGGCCGGAAAAACTGAAATCAAAATTTTTGGAGTGAATCATTGGCCTTGGAAGGTTTATTTCGACATTTCGACATTTCGATATTTCGACATTTCGACATCTCGACATCTCGATATTTCGATATTTCGATATCAATTTTTCAATTGCCGGACCTCCGGGATAGGAGAGGCCCAAAACTCGAGCAGTTTTATCAAACGCTTCGCCTGCAGCATCATCTCTTGTTTCTCCAATTATTTGATAATCGAAAAGATCTTTCATTAAAATAAGCTGAGTATGTCCGCCTGAAACAACAAGGCAAACCGCGGGCATATATTTTCCAATGTCTAAGATTTTCCCGTCCTTAAGAAAATTAATTAGAATATGGGCTTCAATATGATTTACTCCTACAATTGGCACATTCCAAAAATAGGAAAGAGATTTAGCAGTATTTACTCCAACCCAAAGACAGGGTTCTAGGCCTGGGCCCTTAGTTACGGCAATTAGGTCAATTTTTACCTTTTTTTTATTCTTTAAAAAAGAGAGCAAGCGTCTTTTTAATAGTTTATCTTTTGCTAAAAGAGATTCAATTTTTGCCAATTTTTTTTCTGAAAAAGAGAACCCCTCGACCCTTTTTTCATTCTTTAGAATTTTTTCTATAATAGGAACAATGTTTTTTTGATGCTCTCTTTTAGCAGCAGTAGGATAAACTCCACCCCATTTTTGGTGAATTTTTGTTTGGGAGGATATAATTTCCTTTTCAATTAAAAATTTATCGCCTTTTTGAGAGGCAAGAGCAACACAGGTATCGTCGCATGAAGTTTCTATTGCTAAAATTTTCATTTTGGAAATTAATTCTTTTTATTTTATCTTTTTTATTGATATCTTTCAATTTTTTTGCTATGATGTCTCTGTTGAGGCCCCGTCGTCTAATGGCTAGGACACGGCCCTTTCAAGGCCGAAATACGGGTTCGATTCCCGTCGGGGCCGCTTTAACAACCCAAAATAAAATTTATGAACGAAGAAAAATATTATCTAAGAGTTTCAAAAGCAAGCGATTTAAAAAAGAGAAAAGAACGAATAATCTACAGGGCTTTAGAAATGCTTCCAGGCACTCTTTCGTGGGCAACTATTATCGGAGCATTTATTCTTTCTTATTTTAAGCCACTTTGGGTGGCAATTTTTGTTATCCTTTTCGTCCTTTATTGGCTTTTTAAAGCCCTATATTTTTCTTTTTATTTAAGAGCGAGTTACAAGATGTTAAAGAGAAATCAGAACATCGATTGGCTTGAAAAACTCAAAAATCTTTCTCCAGAACAGTATAATCTTCCTCTTAAAAGTTGGGAGGAAATTTACCATCTGGTGGTTTTGCCTATGTATAATGAACCTTTTGAGATAGTGAACGATACTTTTGAACATTTAGCCAATTGTCATTACCCAAAAGACAAATTAATTGTAATTTTGGCTACAGAGGAGAGAGCAGGCAAGAAAGCCCAAATCATTGGAGAAAAAATCCAAAAACTTTATGGAAATAAATTCTTAAAACTTGTAGTTACTACTCATCCTGATAATATCCCCGGAGAACTCAAAGCCAAATCCGCTAATGAATTATGGGCATCAAAAAAGGCAAAAGAAATAATAGATCAGATGAAGATTCCCTACGAGAATGTTATTTATTCTTCTTTTGATATTGATACTGTGATCTTTCCTGAATATTTTTCCCGCCTTACATATTGTTATCTTACTGCGAAAAATCCTTTGAGAACCAGTTTTCAGCCCATTCCTTTATTTTTAAACAATATATGGCAGGTGCCGGTTATCTCAAGGGTATTTTCTTTGTCAACAAGTTTTTGGCACATTACTAATCAGGAAAGAGAAGAGAAACTAATTACTTTCTCCTCTCATTCTATGCCCTTTAAAGCATTGGTAGATGTTGGCTTTAAAATGCCCAATGTGGTTTCAGACGATTCAAGGATTTTCTGGCAATGTTTTCTTTATTATGACGGAGAATATTCTACAAAACCCCTTTATTATCCTATTTCAATGGATGCCAATTTAGCAGAAAGTTTTTTCAAAACCCTCAAGCATATTTATAAACAGCAAAGAAGATGGGCTTATGGAGCAGGAGAGATTCCCTATGCCATTTTTGGTTTTTTAAAAAACAAAAAAATAAGCATAAGAAAGAAAATTTCCTTTTCCTTGGAACTTTTGGAAAGTCACTGGAATTGGGCTTGCGGCTCTATTATTCCTTTAATTTTTGGTTGGCTTCCTTTGGCTTTAGGTGGGCAAGATTTTTCTCAAACAGTTCTTGCTTATAATCTCTCCCGGATGGTTAGTAGAATTTTAACTATCTCAATGATAGGACTTCTTTCTTCTGCTTATTACGCATTTTACATTCTTCCTCCAAAATCTCCGGGCGCCAAAAAGAAAAATCCTTTACTTATTGTCTTGGAATGGTTTACAGTTCCTTTTACAATGGTTTTCTTTACTTCTTTACCTGCTTTAGATGCTCAAACACGATGGCTTTTTGGTAAATATATGGGATTTTGGGTAACTCCAAAAATCAGAAAACAACTAAAAACTCATCTTCTCCAAGAAAGCCCAGCAAAGGGGACAGTCCTCAAAAGAGAGGGGTGGCTGAGCCCTTGAAAATAAAGGCTTCCTGAGCCATATTTTTATAAATGGCACAATTTTGATCAATTTTTACTAGATTCGTTTCTTGATCTTTTGTTAATTTGACCAAGATGCTTGAATGTTATAGAATATAAAAGTTTGGAGAGGTGCGCCGAATGGTAAGGCAACGGCCTGCTAAGCCGTGCCCCTTTTTTGGGGTCTGCGGGTTCGATTCCCGCCCTCTCCGCCCCTTCCACTACCCACTACCCACTACCCACTACTCACTACTCACTGACCTTTGTCCTCGTAGCTCAACGGATAGAGCACAGGCCTGCGGAGCCTGAGATGGAGGTTCGATTCCTCCCGAGGACACCTAACCGTTACAAGGTTTGACATTGCAACAAATCTTATGAGATTGCTTATATTGAGAAAGAGCAAGGCCCAACCTTGTTCTCTTTTAAATTTTGTTTATGTTTTTTGAAGAGAGTGTGTTAGAATTTAAAAAGAGATTATATGGAGTTATTAGATAAGCCCATATCAGAGATTAAAGAAATACCTCAGAGTTTCAAAAAGAAATTTCAGAAATTGGGAATTTCTACCCTAAAGGATCTTTTGTTTTATTTTCCCCGCAGATATGAAAACTTCTCAAAAATAGTTCCTATATCTCAGTTGAAAATCAACCAAACAGCATGCATTGAAGCGGAGGTTAAGTTTATCGAGAACATTAAAACCTATAAAAAAAAGTTTATTATCACTCAGGCGCTTGTAAGCGATGATACCGGGACTCTGAAAATTGTCTGGTTTAATCAACCATTTTTAACAAGAACAATTAAGGAAGGCGATAAATTATATCTTGCTGGGAAGTTAGCATATACAAAAGCAGGACCTTTATTTCAAAATCCTGTCTTTGAGAAAATTACCCCAGAGAAGAAAGTTTATCTCCACACTAAAAGAATCGTCCCTATATATTCAGAAACCGAAAGAATAAGTTCAAAATGGATTCGTTTTGCCCTTTACCCTCTCCTTAAAAAATTCGCAAAGGAGATACCAGAAGTTTTGCCCGATTTTTTAATAAGAGAATTGTCCCTGATGCCTGTTCAAGAAGCAATTTTTGAAATACATTTTCCTTCTAGTTTGTCAAAAGCAAAGAAGGCAAGATATAGATTTGCTTTTCAAGAACTCTTTCTTTTAGAACTTTTTATTCTAAAAGAGAAATACCAAAACCGCTTAGAAAAAGCCCCCAAAATATTTCCCAAAATAGAAATTGTTAAGGAATTTGTAAAATCCCTACCCTTTTCTTTAACTAATGATCAGAAAAAAGCCGCCTGGCAGATTTTAAAAGATATGGAAAAAGGGTTTCCAATGATGCGGCTTTTGCAGGGAGATGTGGGTTCGGGCAAAACAGTGGTTGCCGCCCTCGCTTCATTAAATACAGCAAAAAATTCTTATCAGGTGGCTTTTATGGCGCCAACCGAAATTTTAGCCAAACAACATTTTGAAACTTTTAGAGAATTTCTTAAAGATTTTAATCTCAATATCGGGCTGCTTACCTCAAAAAAAGATCTTCTAATTTCAAAAAAACTTCCAAAAGAAATAATAGAAATTTCAAAAAAAAGATTGCTGGAAAAAACAAAAAAGGGAGAAATAGATATTTTAGTAGGCACCCACTCTCTTATTCAAGAGAAAGTAAAATTCAAAAGATTAGGCCTTGTAATCATAGATGAGCAACATCGTTTTGGCATCTATCAAAGAGCGGAACTAACAAGAAAAGAAAAATCAGAAGAAGGAGATTATTTGCCACACCTCCTTTCTATGACAGCCACACCTATTCCTCGAACACTGGCTCTTACTGTTTATGGCAATCTAGACATCTCCTTACTTAAAGAAATGCCGAAAGGCCCAAGAAAAGTAAAAACAATAGTTTTTTCTCCAAAGCAAAGAGAAAAGGCCTATAAATTAATTCGCCAGGAAATTGAAAAAGGCAGGCAGGCATTTGTGATCTGTCCAAGAATTGAGATGAATAATTCGAAAATAGAAATGAAAGCCGTTAAGGAAGAATATGAGAAACTTTCAAAAAAAATATTCCCCGATCTCAAAATCGGTATTCTTCACGGAAAAATGTCTGTAACCGAAAAAGAAAAGGTAATGAAAGATTTAAAAAGAGGAAAAATTCAGATTTTGGTTTCAACTTCAGTGGTAGAGGTAGGAATAGATGTGCCAAACGCTACCGTGATGCTTGTTGAAGGAGCAGAGCGGTTTGGGTTGGCGCAACTTCATCAGTTCAGGGGAAGAATTGGAAGAGGAGGGGACAAATCTTATTTTTTATTATTCTCTGAATCGTCCTCCAGGAAAGTTTATCAGAGATTAAAATCTTTGGAGAAAATAAATAATGGTTTAGAGTTGGCAGAAATCGATTTAAAATTAAGAGGCCCGGGTGATTTTATTGGTAAAAGACAATGGGGTATTCCTGATTTAGCAATGGCATCTTTGCAAGATATAGAACTAGTAGAATTAGCAAGGGAAAGCGCAAAGAAAATTCTAGAGAAGGATTTTTTCTTAAAAAATTATCCACTCCTTGCTAAAGAACTTTCAAAATTTAAAAAAGAAATTCATTTTGAATGATTTATCTTAAATTCTCTTGCCACACAAAGCCCCCACACTTTGTTTGCCCCGTTTTGTTTGAGAATTTTGGCTATTTCGTTCATTGTTGCTCCGGTAGTAAAAACATCATCTATTATAAGAAAGTTTTTGTTTTTCACAGAAAAATTTATGGCTTTGTTTATTTCAAAAGCCCCTAAAAGATTGTTTTGTCTTTCCTTTCTTGAGAGTTTTGCCTGGGGCATAGTTTTTTTCTTTTTGATAACCAAATCTAAACAATATTTTGCCTTTAAGACGCTTGCTAAAGTTTCGGTAAGTTCTTTTGTATGATCGAACCCCCTCTTTTTTACTCTTGAATAATGGGAAGGAACTGGTACAAAGATAAAATCAGAAAAGTTTTCAAAAAATTTGTTGTTTGAAAGTTTTAAGTGAGATATAATTAACAAAGAAAGAGAGTTTTTTAATTCAACAAGATAGGGAGGGTATTTAAAAGAATGGATAACCCGCTTCAATATTGCTTGATTGTAATCAGCGGCAAATATTAATCCATCCAAATAATGGTTTCTTTGACAAGAAGAACAGGTTTTTCCAAAAGGGGAGGGTTTTTCACAAAAAGGGCAGTAGTAATGTGTAGCAATCTCTATAAGAGAAAAACAATCCGTGCATAGATAATTGCCTGACGAGGAACAAATAAGGCACCTTTTTGGGAAAACAATTTCTAAAATTTCTTCTAAAATTTTTCTCACAGGATTAAATATTGTATAATTAAACTATGAAAATTAATTTTTGGAGCAAAATCTCTACGGGATTTTTTTCAAAAAGTGTTCTTGGAATAGATATCGGAACTACCTCTATTAAAATTGTAGAACTTTCTGATAAAAAGACAAAAAAACTTTCAAATTATGGTCAACTGCGTTCTGAGTATTTTGCAGGCGAAGAATTTAGAAGATATAGCCCAGAAGGTTTGATTTTAGGAACAAAAAACATTATAAACGCTATACAGGCAATTTTAGAAGAAGCGCATATTAAATCCCGAGAAGCATATTTTTCTTTACCTGATTACTCAACTTTTTTTACTACCTTTGAATTGCCGCCAATGAGTAGCGACGAACTGAAAGAGGCGGTAAAATACGAAGCCCCAAGACACATTCCTTTGCCATTGGCAGATGTTACTTTGGATTGGCAGGTTATCAAAGGTGTTCCGGGGCAGAGCGGTCAGACCCCGCTTAAAATTTTGCTTATAGCCGTTCCCAATAGAGTGATAGCGCAATATCAAGAGATAGCCGATGGTTTGAAAATAAAAATTAGGGCATTAGAGGCAGAGGTTTTCGCCCTTAGTCGCGCAGCCATCCGTTTTCAAGACAAGCAACAAGTGGTTTCTGTAATTGATTTAGGGCAGAAAAGCACCACTATTAATATTGTATCAAAGGGGCTACTCAAAACTTCTTTTAGTACAGATACCGGAGGCGAAAAATTCGACCAAGCGCTAAAAGATGCTTTTCAAATTAATTCAAGAAAAGCAGAAATTATTAAGCGTATGTTAGGCGTTGAGAAGGAAGAAACAATAAGAGAAATTTTGATGCCTGTTGTTGAAAATCTTTTAAAAGAAGTAAGCCAGGTCTTTAATCAATATTCTCAAGAAGAGAGAGAAAAAATAGATAAGATAATTTTATCAGGAGGGAATGCTTTAATGCCAGGACTTCACAAATTATTTAATGAAAAATTTGGAATAGTAACAGAAGTGGCTAATCCCTTTTTAGGTCTTTCTTTCCCGCCGGGTTTAGAAGAAGTGTTGAAAAAAATAGGTCCAGAGTTTACAATAGCAGTAGGAACAGCATTGAGGGGGTTAGAATGATTTCAAACTTAATTTTTATTCTTAATTTCACAAACTCTAAATTAAATATTTATGGTAGAGATTATTCCAAAAAAGAAGCGAGAAAGAGAAGAGCCCTCTTATCTTAATAATATACTGTTTTTCGTTTTTCTCTCCATTTTTATAATATCTTTGTCTCTTTTTTTGATTTTTAAGGTGCAAACAGGAAGATATCAAAAAGAAACAGAAGATTTATCAGCACAACTCCAATTACAGAAAGGCAGTAAAGAATTTAGACAATTAGAAAAAAAGATGCTTACTTACAGAGATAAATTTAAAAATATTTCTAAAATTCTCGCGCTTTACTATCAGCCATCAAAGATATTTAACGAGTTGCTTAATAAAACGATTCATCCAAAGATTGTTTTAAAATCATTTGTCTTTACCGAAACAGATAACGGAGAACCGAAAATTGAGATCTCTGGTTATGCGCCCGACAAAGAATCATTGGCGCAACAAATAAAAATATACGAATCAATCCCCGAAGTTCAACGAGTTGATTTTAAAGGTGCAAAAGTGGAAAAAGAAGGCAATCTAAAATTTACATTGTCTATTTTTCTTTCTTCTGAATACTTAACTCCCCAACAATGAGATTTTCCCCCACAATTATACTTTTACTCTTTGTGCTCGATATAATCATTATCTTCGTTCTGGTGGTGCCTCAATATAATCAGTTTTCTCAAGCACTTTTGGAATTTAAAACCAAAAAAGCAGATTTAGAAAATTTTCAGAAAAACCTTAATTATTTACAAGACCTAGATCGAAAACTAGAAGAAAACAAAGATTTGCTTGCCAAAATAAATGCTATTTTGCCTGATTCAAGTCATTCAAATCAGGCTCAACTGATTTACTTTATTGAAAAAACAGCAGAAGACAACGGAGGTTTAATAACTGATATCACTTTGGGTCTTCCCAAGCCCTATAGAGAAAAAAATCAAAATACACTTGCTCAATCTACACTTGCCCAACCAAAGATTTACCAACGGGAACTCTCCTTTAATCTTGTTGCTTCCTACCCGGGCTTTATTCAATTTTTAAGCCAGATAGAGAGAAGTTCTTTATTTATAAAGGTGACCCAAATTGACATTAGTAAAACTAATTTTGAGAATCTTTTATCTTTTCGCTTAAAAGGAAAAACATTTTTATATAAAGATTAAATCTATGGCAATAGTATTTTTAGAACAAAAAAGCAAAAAGAAATATTTTTATTTGGGAGCAGGAATAGTGATAGTAATTTTACTAATTTTTGTTGTTATGCATTTTAGGAATCAGGAAATTTTACCAATCGTTCAAACCGTTAATCCCCAAAAAATTACTATTGATTGGAGTGTTTTTGATAATCCTCTTCTTCAAAAACTGGATTCTCCTCTTCAAGTACCACAAATTAGTACAATGCCAACACGAGGGAATCCTTTTGAAGAATTTATCTTTCCTACTTCAACACCAACCCTTACTCCATCGGTCTTAACTCCTTCTCAATGAGGCTAATAGAAGAACTTTTAAATAAAAACTTAATTACAAAAGAACAAGCAGCCTCTCTTCAAGAAGAGGTTGAATTTTATGGAAAAAAGCCCGAAGAAGTAATAATAGAAAAAAATTTAGTTCCAGAAGATGTAGTTTTTGCTATCAAAAGCGAAATTCTTGCTATTCCCCTCAAAGAAATAAATATTAGAACAATTTCTTCAGATCTTTTAGAACTTATCCCGAAAGATTCAGCAGAATATTATAAGATGGTGCCTATAGAGAAGACAAATCACACAATATCTATAGGAATGGTGTATCCTGAAGATATAAAAGCACAAGAAGCATTAAAATTTCTTGCTAGGCAGCACAATTTTGATTACAAAATATACTTAATTTCCCTTTCTGATTTTAAAAAAGTAATGAAGAAGTATGGAACACTTCGAAGAGAAGTAAAGACGGCTCTTAAGGAATTAGAGCAGGAATTACAGGTTCGTAAAGTGAAAGCACTAGAAAAACTTCCTAAAGGATATAAAGAGGTTCAGGAGAGAATGGCAGAGGCCCCTATAAGTAAGATGGTGGCTGTAATTCTAAAACATGCTGTTGAAGGACATGCTTCAGATGTACATATAGAACCCCTTAAAACTAAAACCAGAGTCAGATTTAGAATGGACGGCATCCTTCACTCAAGTTTATATCTGCCAAAAAACATCCATCCTTCAATTGTTTCTCGTATAAAAATTATTTCAAATTTACGAATTGACGAAACAAGAATTCCTCAAGACGGAAGGTTTTCTGTTACTATTGATAATCAAAATATAGATTTTCGGGTTTCTACCTTTCCCACAATGACGGGAGAAAAAGTGGTAATGAGAGTATTAAATCCCTTAGAGAGACTTGAAACCTTTGAAGAGTTGGGTTTAGAGGGAGTTCCGCTTCGTTTAATAAAAGAATCTATCAAAAAGCCTTACGGAATGATTTTAGCAACAGGCCCTACTGGTTGCGGAAAAACTACTACTTTATATGTAACAATAGAATCTCTTAATAAAGAAGGAGTGAATATTGTAACTCTTGAAGATCCTATCGAGTTTTACATTGAAGGAGTTAATCAATCTCAAATAAAACCAGAAATTGGATATACTTTTGCCAATGGTTTGAGACATATATTAAGACAGGATCCAGATATTATTATGGTGGGAGAAATTAGAGACTCTGAAACAGCAGAATTAGCAACTCACGCTGCTCTTACCGGACACATTGTTTTATCCACACTTCATACTAATAATGCCATAGGTGTGATTCCCAGATTAATTGATTTGGGCGTAAAACCGTTTCTTTTGCCTTCCACTATTAATATTGCTATTGCTCAGAGATTAGTAAGAAGAGTATGCCCTTATTGTAAAAAGAAAGTAAAACCCCAGGGAAAAATTTTAGATTTGATTTTAGAAGAAATAAAAAAAATGCCGCCAAGTGTAAAAAAAGAACTTCCAAAAGACCTTTGGGTTTGGAAAGGAGAAGGTTGTATAGAATGTGGCCATACTGGATATTCGGGCAGAATAGGAATATTTGAAGTTCTTCGAATGACAAAGAATTTAGAAAAAATTATTTTAACCCAGCCAACCGAAGAAAAAATTCGAAAAGAAGCAAAGAAGCAAGGAATGATTACAATGCGTCAAGATGGAATAATTAAAGCCCTTAAAGGACTAACAACCATTGAGGAGGTTATCAGAGTAACCGAAGAACAAATATGAAAAAAATATTATTAGTAGAAGACGACCCTTTTCTTATAGACATTTATACCACCAAATTAAGGGAGGAAAACTTTGAAGTTGTTGTTGCTGATGATGGTGATAAAGCCCTAGAATTTGTTGAAAAGGAAAAACCAGATTTAGTTTTGCTTGATATTGTTTTGCCAAACAAAGACGGATGGGAAATACTAAAAGAAATCAAGGCAAAAAACAAAAAGATAAAGGTAATTATCCTTTCCAACTTGGGCCAGAAAGAAGAGGTAGAGAAAGGGCTTAATCTGGGAGCAGAGAAGTATCTTATAAAATCTAATTTCACTCCAAGCGAGGTGGTAGAAGAAATTAAAAAACTGATATGAAAAATTACAGAAGTTATTTAGAGAAATTGCTTGAAATTACTATAAAGAACAAGGCGTCAGATTTACATCTCTCTCCTGGAAGAAAACCTATTCTTAGAATAGATGGCAAACTTCATTCTATAAAGGGAGAAGGTATTCTTTCGCCAGAAGATGTGGTAAACCTCTTAAGAGAAATGATAGATAAGAATCAGTTTGATAGATTACTAAAAGAACTTGATATAGACTTTTCTTATTCTTTGGGAAAACTTGGTAGGTTTCGGGGCAATGCTTTTTTTCAACAAGGAATGATAAGTTGTGCTCTGCGTTTTATTCCCGCAAGAATTCCCACATTGGACGAATTAAGTCTTCCACCAATTTTGCACAAATTAACAAAGTCGCAGCAAGGGTTTGTTTTGGTAACAGGACCAGCAAGTCATGGTAAGTCCACCACTCTTGCTTCTTTGATTGATGAAATTAATCATACTAGAGCAGAACATATTATCACCATAGAAGATCCTATTGAATATGTTTTTGAAGACGATCTTTCTATTATAGACCAGCGAGAAGTATATACAGACGCTCTTTCTTTTGCCCGGGCGTTACGTGCCACTTTTAGAGAAGATCCAGATGTAATAATGGTAGGGGAGATGAGAGATCCAGAAACTATTGCCACTGCTCTAACTGCGGCAGAAACAGGACATTTAGTTTTAGCAACTCTTCATACCAATTCAGCCGCCCAAACCATTCACAGAATTGTTGATAGTTTCACCGGAGTTCAGCAAGCACAGGTAAGAGCACAACTTTCATCTGCTTTATTGGCAATAATATCTCAAAGGTTGATTCCCAGGATAGGCGGAGGATTAATTCCTGCCTGCGAAATTCTTCTCAATACTCCGGCAATATCCAATTTAATTAGAGAGAATAAAATTCATGAAATTCCTTTGGTAATTTCAACTTCAGCAGAGGAAGGAATGATGACTTTAAATCAGTCGCTGGCAATATTAATAAAAGAGAAAAAAATTACTCTGGAGGACGCATACAACTATTCTATAAATCCAAAAGAACTAGGAGAGTTATTAAAAAAATATTTCTAACATATGAAACTTAAATATCAGGCGAGAACTAAAGATGGTTTGGTGCAAATTGGTGTCATTGAGGCGCCTTCAAAAAATAGGGCAGTGGCTTTGTTACAAGAAAAAGGGCTTTATGTTACATATTTAGAAGAAGAATCACAAAAGCCATTCTATGCAAGAGAAATTAGTATTTTTAGTAGGATTAAAAAGAGAGAAATAGTTTTATTTACAAGACAACTTTCTTTGATGTTAAAATCAGGCGTAGGTTTGGTAGAGTCTTTGAGAGCAGTTGCTCTTCAGACAGAAAACGATAAATTTCGAAGAATAATTTTAGATGTAGCAGAGGATGTAGAAGGAGGTACTTATTTTTCTGAGGCACTTGCTAAATTTCCCAGAGTATTCTCAAATCTTTTTGTAAATATGGTAAAGTCAGGCGAGGCGTCAGGGAAACTTTCCGAAAGTTTAACTTATTTGGCAGAACATTTAGAGAGGGAATACGCTCTTATGGGAAAAATTAAAAGTTCCTTAACTTATCCTACTTTTGTAATATTTTTACTTCTTTGTATTGTTCTTTTAATGATATTTTTTATTTTTCCTACATTTATAGAAAGTTTACAATCTTTAAATGTGGAACTTCCCTGGTTTACCAAAGCAGTTATCTCAGTGGCGTCTTTTTTGAGAAAATGGTGGTGGCTAATTTTAATCCTGCTTTTATCAAGTGTGGGTATTTTGATTTATTATTTCAAAACAAAAGAAGGGAAGGATGTTTTAGCAAAAATCCTTTTGAGGATGCCTATCTTTGGCAATTTAATAAAAAAAATATACCTGAGCCGGCTGACTGAAAATCTTGCTAGTTTAATTAAAGCAGGATTGCCTATTACCCAGGCACTGGAGATTGCCGGTGGTGTTATTGGGAACAAAAAATATGAAGATATTATTTTTGATGCCAAAGAAGCAGTAAGAAAAGGAGAATCCATAAGTAGTGTTTTTGAAAGATATCCTCAAAGCATTCCTAATATGGTAGTCCAATTGGTAAGAGTGGGAGAAAAAACAGGAAGATTAGATGAAGCCCTGACAAAAGTGGCTAATTTTTACCAAGGAGAAATAGATAGAACAGTGTCGTCTTTAACTCGCCTTATTGAGCCAATTCTTTTGCTTTTCGCAGGTGGCTTAGTAGTAATTTTGATGCTTTCTGTATTTATTCCTATTTATAGTACGATCGGCAATTTTGCTATCTAGGTAGTTTATTTTTGACACAATTAAATTGTTCAGGTTATAATAATATAAGAAAATATTTAAAGGTCGAAAATTAATAATTAATTTGTAAACATAAATTATGAAATCTAAAGGTTTTACTTTGATTGAATTATTAGTAGTTATTGCCATCATTGGCATTTTGGCAGCGATTGTTTTAGTTTCATTAAGACAAGCCCCTAAGAAAGCAAAAGACACTCACGTAATTTCAGCAGTAGAGCAGACAAGAGCCATAGCAGCGATGATTTATACAGACAATGAGAAGTATGATAATCTTTGTGATGGTAGTGGAGGTTTTAATTTAGATAGTAGTAATCCATATCAAAGCCAATTAAGCGCACTTAATGATGACTTTACAAAGTATAATTCAACCGTTCATTGTTGGGCAAGCGGAGATGACTATTGCGTTGAGGCAACACTAGTTACAGATAGCAGCAAAGCGTTTTGTGTAGATGCTACAGGGTTTGCTGGTCAGGTGACTGCTGGTACCTGCTTAAGTACAAATATAGCCTGCAAGTAGGTAATTTGTCGAATTTCAAATGGAGAATATAAGAGATGGTTTTACATTAATAGAACTTCTTTTGGTTATTACTTTGGGAGTTACTCTGCTGGCAGCAGTGGTTTTAACTGTTAGAGATGCACAGATAAAAGGGCGACTTTCTAGAATTGCTTCTGAGATGGCAGAATTTAGAAAAGTGGCAGAAGATATTTATTATCAAGGAGATTCTGGATATGAAAATATTTGTATCGGAGGAACGCTTAGTTCAGTTGATTCACGACTTGTTGATATCAAAAAAGACATTGAAGATAAGATGAAAGGAAGTATTATTTGTTATTCTAACAGAGAAAATTATTGTCTGAGCGTAGATTTGCCGAGCGTAGATTATTTTTATTGTGTAGACGGCAGAGGGAATTTTAAAAAGACAGATAGTAATATGTGTACCGATGCGACTTCTCTTTGTGTTGGAGGACCATAAGGATAAAGAAATAATAAATTGCTAAGCCCGAGCCTTAAGGCTCGGGCTTATCTTTTAAATTGAAAAACACCAATTTTATTTCTAAAATAAAAGATGATGACAAAATTATTCTTAATTCCAATCGTTTTTATTTTTGGGCTCTTGGTCGGCTCTTTTTTAAATAGCGTTATATATAGAATTAAAAACAATCAAAAAATTGTTTTTGATCGATCGAAATGTCCTCACTGCGGCCATACCCTAAACTGGTTTGATCTCATTCCTTTTTTAAGTTTTGTTTTTTTAAAAGGAAAGTGTCGTTATTGCCAGAAGCCGATTTCTTGGCAATATCCCTTAGTTGAACTTTTCACTGCTTTAATTTTTATTTTGCCTCTTGTTGCTCCAAATAATTTTTTGCCTCATAATATTTTCTTGCCAAATTTTTGGCAATTTTTTTGTTATTATATTCTTATTGTCTCTGTTTTAATTGTTATTTTTGTTTTTGATTTAAAATATTATCTTATTCCCGACAAAATTCTTTTTTTAGGGATATTAATATCAGTTCTTTTTAATGTTTTGTTATTTCGGGAGGCCTTAATAAACAAAATTTTTGGGGCATTGCTGTTTAGTTCTTTTTTTCTTTTTCAATATCTACTCTCAAAAGGAAAGTGGATAGGTCTTGGAGATGTAAAACTTGGGGCTTTGCTTGGTTTTATCTTGGGTTGGAAATTATCCTTGGTAAATTTGTTTTTAAGTTATTTAATAGGTGCTATAATATCAATAGGATTGATTACTCTGAAAAAAAAGACACTTAAGAGTGAAATACCCTTTGGACCCATTCTTATTATTGGATTTTTTGTCTCTTTTTTGTGGGGTAATGAGATAATTTTATGGTATTTCAATCTCTTTTCTTAAACAAAAACAAGGGCTTTACTTTAGTAGAACTTTTAATTTCTACAGCAATTATTGCCATTCTTTTGGCTGTCTCCTTTTGGGCATATCAAGGCAGGGGACAAGGGGGGATTGTTATTTCTAGAGCATCTAACCTTGTTATTACAAAGACAGAAAACACAAGAGAGATGGCTATTTCTACCAAAGAAATTTATGGGATAGTGCCCTCTGGAGGATATGGCATTAATTTTTCTTTGAGCAACCCTTATAAATTTAGAGTTTTTGCTGATTGTAACGGCAATCATATATTTGATCTTTCAGGTACTCCTTGTAATGGTCACTCAGAACTCATAGAAGAAGTATCTTTAGAGAAAGGGGTTAAAATTAACAGTGCTAGTTCAAACATTTTAAATATTACCTTTGTGCCTCCCTCACCCAAGGTTTTCTTTTATACTGCTACCAGCGAGATTTCATCACCTCAAGTTTATATAGATTTAGTATTTGAGAGCCAACCATCCTTTTCCAGAAGGATTTATTTTGATAAATCAGGATTAGTTTATGAGCAATAAAAAACAACAGGAAGAAGGGTTTACTTTGGCAGAACTAATGATAGCAATTTTTGTTTTTACTATTGGAATAGTTGGAGTATACGGAGTTATTCAACAATCTACTCAATTTATTAAACACGCATCAAATCACCTTATAGCCGCTTATCTGGCGCAAGAGGGTATAGAGATGATAAAAAACATTAGGGATACTAATTTTTTGGAAAAACATTTAGGTCATGATTCTTCTAATCTTTGGGATGAAGGGTTTGAAACAGATGGTTGCTATGAGATAGATTGGAATATGCTTGCTAATGTAGATGACCCTAATATTTTAAGTTGTGCCTCTCGCTATCTTAAGATTGACGCCAATGGCACATATAGTTATTCTGGCGACGAAACCACCAATTTTCAAAGAGAAATTTGGATAACTTCTGACGGACCAGATTCAAAAATAATTAGGGTAAAAGTTAAATGGCAAGAAGGATCAAAGAATTATGAATTTGAAACAGTAGAGAAAATTTATAATTGGCTATGAATTATAAAAAAGGATTTACTTTAACAGAATTACTAATTGTTACTGCCGTTTTTGGCATTTTTATCACTTCTGTGACAGGAATTTTTGTTTATTCTGTTAGGGCGCAAAAAACAGCCCTTGATTTTAAAAAAATTGTTGCCCAAACAAATTATGCTATAGAATTAATGGGAAGAAATTTAAGAATGGCAGAAAAAGATAGAGATGGAACTTGTATTCCGGCGGGCACCAATTATCAAATTACAAGAGCAGGAAACTCAGGAATTAAATTTATTAATGTTTTACAAGATCATAAATGTCAAGAATTTTTTTGGGACCCTGCCAGTCAACAGATTAAATTTGATAACGGAGATACAATTATTGATTTAACTTCTCCAAATATCAAGATTACTAAATTGAGATTTGAACTTAGTGGAGATACGCTTGGTGATTACCTTCAACCTATGGTGAAGATAGTTATTGAGGCACAAAGCAAAACTGGTTTAGGAAAAATTAATCTCCAAACAACTATTTCCCAGCGCAATCCAGACACATATTAATATCGAAATTTCGAAATATCGAAATGTCGATATGTCGAAACATATGATAAAAAACAAACAAAAAGGCTCAGCACTATTTTTCTCTCTTATTATTTTATCTTTACTTTTAGCAATTGTTTTTGGAATAAGCACCATTATCTTTTTACAACTTCAGTCAGTTGCCCGGATAGGGGAATCAGTAATTGCTTTGTCTGCAGCAGATTCAGGAATAGAAAAAACTCTTTATGATCGTAAATTTTATAGTTATCCTGACGAACTTCCTCCCTCAAGTTCTTTTACCTTGCCAAATGGAGCAAGTTATCAGACAATTATTTATTCTCCAGGCGATCCAGAATGTCCGTCTGATGCAGCTTCTTGGTTTTGTGTTAAATCAATAGGTGTTTTCAAAAATACAAAACGAGGGCTAAAAGTGAGTTTGTGATTATGCTCCAAAACAGAATAATTTATTTTTTAAAAAATCTTGATTGGGGAATTATTGGTTCATCTTTTTTTCTAACATCTTTGGGGCTTTTATCAATCTACAGTTCCTCTCAAGAAAATTTTTTAAACTTTTACAAACAACTTGTTTTTTTTCTTTTGGGAATTATCTTTCTTTTTCTTTTTGCTAAATTTGACTATCGGCTTTTTAGGACCAATTCTTTTTTTGTATTATTCTTATATTTCTTGGGTTTAGTTTTACTTTCAGGCCTTTTTATTTTTGGCAAAGAAATAAGAGGCACAAGGGCTTGGTATCATTTGGGTATAATTTCTTTCAGCCCCACAGAACTGGTAAAGATAATACTAGTAATTGTTCTTGCCAAGTTTTTTTCTTTACGGCACAAGGAATTATACAAAATCAGACACATAATTTTATCCGGCATTTATGTATTCATTCCTGCAATTCTTGTTTACAAACAGCCAGATCTGGGCTCAGTTTTAATTCTTATTGCTCTCTGGATAGGTATGCTTTTTGTTTCAGGAATAAAAATGCGTCATTTCTTAATTTTGGTTTTGGTTGGAATAATTCTTTTGGTTTTTGCTTGGAATAATCTTTTAAAAGATTATCAAAAAGAGCGAATAATCTCTCTCTTAAAGCCAGATTACAAACCCTTGGAGATTGGCTGGAACCAAAGACAGGCAAAAATTGCCATAGGTAATGGGGGATTGTTTGGACAGGGATTCAAAAAAGGCACTCAAACACAATATGGTTTTTTGCCGGAACCTCAGACAGATTTTATTTTTTCTGCTATCGCTGAAGAGTTTGGTTTTTTTGCAATCTTTTTGTTGCTGGTAGCATATTTTTATCTTATTTGGAGAATTATCAAGATAAGTTTTCTTGCTCAGGATAATTTTGCTCGTCTTTTTTGTTCAGGAATAGCCATTCTTCTTATTTCTCAATTTTTTGTCAATGTCGGAACTAACTTAGGTTTTCTACCAGTTATCGGGTTGCCATTATACTTTGTAAGTTATGGGGGAAGTTCTTTGCTTTTTATGTATATTGCTCTTGGTATAGTAGAAAATATTTTTATTACCTCTAAAAGAACGCTCAAAAGGGAAACAATTTGACAAGCAATTCATCTGTTATAGTATATAATAGTCGGCGTCATTACATTAAATGATTTTATAAATATGAGTGAAATTAAAAAATTGGCCTTTTGTACTCCTGAAAAATTACTTTTGGCGATCAATATATTTCTTTTGCCTCTTGTTTTTTGTACATCTTTTCAAAATATTTTAGATTTTCCCAAGAGAGAAGTATTTCTCTTTTTCACCCTTCTTGCTCTTTTGTTCTGGTTAGCAAAAGGCATTTTTAAAAAAGAACTTAAAATAAAAATTAATCCGATATTTTTTGCCTCTTTGGGGCTC
>JAGGVA010000051.1 GCA_021158195.1 bacterium
ATTAAAGAAAGCCCCCTAGCCCCTCTGTGAGGGGCTGGGGGGCGAATCCGTTGGGCAGAAATAAAATCTTTAAAATCACCCCAAAATGAGTTCGTAGCCCAATCTATGGCTCCATCTATTGAACAAAATCCGAACTTACTTTAAAGAAAATCCTGATGCTGACTTCTGGCCCCGAAGTATGACTTCGTCAACTACGGGGCAAGTTGTCAGCCCGCGCTCCGCGCGGGCTGACAGATCTCGCCTTCGGCGAGACCCACCCGAACGCGCTGGCGCCACTCCGCCTTTCGGCGGAGAAGCAAAAAGGAAAAAATTTCTACATTTTATTTTTTGCGCGCGCCCTTTTCTTTTTTATTTTTTTTTCAATTAAGGAATGAAAATTTTTCCTTTTTGCCTGCTTTTGCTTTCACAAAAGCGCGCCGTCGCTTATTCCACAGAAGGACTATTTAGATTTACCTTTCCCGGAAACTCATAAATAAATTTTAGAAGCATTTCTAAAAAGTTAATAATTTCTAATGCATCATTTCTCGACATTATTTTAATTTCATGGTTTGCCTCATTTCCCATTTGTCTAATTCTATCAATCCAAGGTTCGCTATTAGGAGGTGCATAGTGATTTTTCGCCAAGTAATCGACATAATCTATAAAATTAAGATTCTTTTCAGCCCCTTTTTCTACTGCTATGTGCATTAATAATTTTCTACATGACAAAACTGCAGCCGTATATGCCTCTTGGGAGGTTGCTTTTCTTATCTCTTCGTAAAGGTCTGAAATTTCCTTGGGTAGATTCTCAACTGCTCGCCCTACTGCAACTCCGGGAATTTGTGAACGTTCGTCGAAAAATGTAGGATTTTTACAAATAGGACAAATATAAATCCAAGCAGTAACTCTGCTACTACCGGGGAATCTTTGAGTGAAAAACCAGCCCTCTACAGAACCTACTTCTCTTCCACAATGTCCGCAAACAAAATTCCTTGGTTCTAGTTTACTTATATTGTTCCACTCACCCCTTTTCATAAATAGTTGAATATTACTTATAACGCTTCCAATTAATTTTTTTTGGTTTACGAACAACCTTTTTACCTTCAGGTTTTTTTGCAATTATCAAATATTTAAATCCCCTTAAAAAGAAATTAAATTTTTTGGCACGGTAATGCCAAATGCGAGTATTTGAACTTTGATTTCTTCTTGCAACACAAATAATGTCTATGGGTTCAAAACCTACTTTATCCATCAACATCTCATAAATTTTAAATCCCACAGGAGTAAATTTTCTTTTCACCCATTGGTCACCAATAAGCCATCCCGTAACTTTTCCCGGTTTTAAAATTCTGTAAATTTCCCTAGCTACTTTTTCTAGTTCTTCATAAAATTTAGGATCTTCCGCTGAAATCTTCCCAATATCTCTTGGGTCATCTGAATAATTAACATTGTCGCCATAAGGAGAATCAATAAATACCATATCTACTGAGTTGTCTTCTAGAGGAATTTTCCTTGAATCATTTTTTATTACTTTTGGGTGTTGAGGATTAATATCATAACCTATTACTTTTCTTCCCTCTTCCTCACAAACATCAATAGTAGTTCCGCTTCCTGCCATAGGATCTACTACTAAATCACCGGGTTTAGTATATCTTTGGATCATATTCCAAATAATAAAAGCAGGAGTCACTCCTTGGAATTTATTATCGCCTTTTGGTTTTTTACCATAACTTTGTTTAGGATAGTCCCAAAGAGTAGTTGTCTCAAAAGGAGGCTTTTCATCCTCTATACCTTCTTGCTTTTGAGATACCCTGTTAGAATCTTTTTTAGTTGGTAAATCCAGAGACAGCAACCTTTCCTGATTGATTTTTTTATTTTTTATTTCTTTTGGCATAGATTAAATTTTTTAAATCAATTATAAACTTATCAAACTTTTTAACCTTATCGCTTTCTTCAATCTCCTCTTCGCCCATCACATAACTTCCATCAGTATCTACTTCAACAATTGCTCTCCCTTTTTTGGCTGGACTTTTAGTGCTTAAAGTTTTATCTTCGTCTGGTGTAATAAAGAAAACCTTTATATGCTCAGTTACTTTATCTTGGCTAAGCTTTATTTTCCAATACCCTGTTTGCGCTATTCTTTCTCTTAAAGTTACCTTGCTTGAAATTACAGCTATAACCTCATATGTTTGAGGATCGTAGATGATTATATCAACATCTGGAAGATGCGCACCAAATTCTCCATAGTCTATCAACAAATTTCGTTTTACTCTATTTAATTCTTCTGATAAATTTTTGCTATTTGTCCTTTCTAAAGTATTCCCTTCAACAATTTTCAATCCTAAATCTTCTACTTCCTCTTTAATTATATACATTATCAATTTCTCTAAATTTTTACCCTTAAAGGCTCGCCAAGATTGTTCATGGTCTTTATTAGGTGTAGGACTTTTTAACCAATCCTTTTTATGTAATTCTTTTGCTTCTTGTAAAATTTGGGAAATATATTTAAAAGCTTCTTTCCCGTATTGTTTCTTTTTTCTTTCGTAAAGTTGTATTAAGTCTTGAAATTTCATAATTTAAGATTTTGTTAACTCATCTAAAGACACACCAAGAGCCTTTGCAATTTTTTGTACGGTTTCTATTGTTGGATTTTGAATTGCCCCGGATTCAATCTTGATAATTGTATTATAAGCAACGTCTGCTAATTTTGATAGCTTATCTTGAGATATACCTCTCTTCTTTCTGATTTTTCTAATATTTTTAGCTATCGTGGAAATTTTGTTTGACATTGTTGCCACAGGATACTATTATTAATATAAGGTTATGCATTTAACCAACTTATTAGCTTATCTATAGTAATAATACAAAATTAAATAAAAAGAGTCAACAAAAATTAAAAGAGGTAAGAATTAAGCACCGGCGCGCTTTTGCGAAAGCAAAAGCAAACAAAAAGGAAAAATTTTCATTCCTTAATTGAAAAAAATTTAAGAGCGCGGCAAGAATCGAAAGTCAGTATCAGAATTCTCTTTAAAGCAAGTTCGGATTTCGTGTAATAGATGGAGTCTTACATCAAAACCGCCCAAATGGGCGGTTTTGGTATATGGCTCCGCGGGTAGGATTCGAACCTACACTCTCACCGGTTAACAGCCGGGGGTTTTACCATTAAACTACCGCGGAATAATTGTTAATTTCTAAAAATCCCTGAAATCCAACCCATTATTTTCCTGTGTAAATTGACATCACTTACTCTTATTCTAAAAACTCCAGAGGGATGCTTTGTCTTTCTTAATCGGTGTGGATTGTTTTTCACAATATAAGTTCTTGTAAATTGTGAAAGGGGAATTTTAGTCAATTTTGACCAAAACCGTTTAGCTTTCTTCTCATCCAAATTATCATGAAGGTATAAACTTCCTCGAAATTTCACCTCAGGAACCTTACAAAATTCTCGTAGCCAATCCATCATAAACTTTACAGATTGAGGATCCGAATTGCTGAAACCAACATGTTTATCTGTTTTGTCTCCTTCGGCAAAATACATAGCTATTCCAATTACAAATTTATCTCTTTTTGACAATTTACCTACTTCTTTCATTCCTTCTTTCAGTATCCTCTGGGTTAATTCCTCTCGTTTTTTTACCTTATTCATAGCAGCAATAACGCTTCCCTTTAACGCGCCAGTTCGCTTATTCAGATATAATTTTTCAAGCTGCTTTTTGGTTAACTTAATATCCCGAACCCATAAACTTACAGAGGACTTTGAGACGCCCAACCTCTTTTGAATTTCTTTTATTGAGAACCCTTTCTTTCGGAATTCCCTAACTTTCAATCTTAATTTTAATTTACCCACATATCCCATTATTTAATTATCTCATGCCGCACCTACAATATCAAGTTATTTGCCACCCGCGCTACCATTGCGCCACCGCGGAATGAAAAACTACACAATGAGATCTACCTTCAGTATAAATAAAAAATAAAACTTTTCAAGTTTATGCAGACCTGATCTTTACAATATACTTCTCAGGCGAAAAGGTATATTTCCCTCTATAACGAAATTCATAGCCAAAATCTTTGGCCACCGAGATTAGAATAAAAAGAATTGGAAGAAAATACTTCCAAAGCCGAGCCCGGAAATATAAACAGATAAATTACTAAAATCAGATCTCCGGAGTTCCCAAAATAGATTTTCCAGCAATGGGAATATAAATAAAAACAAAATAGAAACTGTCACAGAAATCAGAGGCGATAGTTCAAAAATCCATTTTATAGCATCTTTTGGAATTATACTCTCTTTTATCATTAGTTTTTTTTAGATCATAAAATGGCTGCAAAAGAGGAGGTCTACCCTTCTTTGCATCCGGGCTACCAAAATTCTGTCAATTCCTTTTAAAAGCAAACCCAAAACCACCTTTCTAAGAGGAACCTACCCAGAAAAATAAGAAATTGCCTGAAGTGCTCTTTTCTGGTACCTCTTTCCGCCGGTTAAATAAAAGGGGAGGAAGGTGGGGGAATATAGAAAAGGCAAGGTCAAATATAAAGATTAAAGAGAAACTCGTCCTAATTTGCTAACAACATGGTGAAACTTTACAAGTAGAAAATTATGAAGGATTATAATCTTTCCTAAAAAACAACCAGCAATGACAATGGCCATCTCTTTTAATCTCTTCTCTATGCCACCTGCAGGGGCAAATCTTCGGACGATCCTCTTCTATATTTCCCGTCACCCTCCGACAAGGACAATATCTGGCTCCATATTTTTTCTCATTTGCTAAAAGTCCTTTTACCAATCTTTCAACTGTTGCCCTATCAGGATTCAATCTAAAACCATTCCTTTTAGCATAATTCTCATACCACTTAATTATCTCTTTAATTTCTTCTTCTTTCACTTCGCTTTTTATTTCTTCTCTCTTTTCTTCTTGATTGCCCTCTTTGTTCTCTGCTTCCTCTTTTTTTTCCTCTTTCTCACTATCTTTTAACATCTTATCTATCATCTCTCTGAGAACTGGTTCCGGTCTTACTCCAATAAATCCGCTAACTGGCTTTCCGTTTTTAA
>JAGGVA010000011.1 GCA_021158195.1 bacterium
CTCTACCGAAAATCTTTATGGTCCTCCTTCTGTTTGCAGTCGAGTAGTAGAAATTCCTATTGGTTTAACAATTGATAAAGGATTGGAGCTTTCTAGCGAAATTTGGTTTGAACTTTATAATATCTGGGATAATGGTCATAAAATTGTAGAAAATATGGAAAATCTCAATATTAATGCCACTTCAACAATTGAATATAGTGACAAATTGATAGGTCTTACAAGTCCTGAGGCGTGTGATTGTGCCGCAGGCAACTGTACAAGCGACTGTAGCGAGGAACACTATCCCTGTAATTGCTACACTGATGACGATGGAAATACAGTATGCGAAACCTGTTGTAAGTGCGAGTGCAGATGTTTAGGATCATCAGGCTGTCCTTTAGAGGAAATTAATGAGAACTGGGGGAAATTTAGACAAGCGGTTGTTGAAATGGAACAACTATATCAAGAAATTATAGGAAAGTTTCAGCAAGAAATTAAAAAATCCTTTTGCAAATTAGATTCTGGCACAGACGAAAATGGAGATCCTTGCTATATTGATTCTGATTTTTGCTGCCCTGATAAAAATGGTAACTGCAGAGATCCCAACAATAAATTAGAAGTAGACAGAATAGAAGAAAGAAAGTATACTTTAAAAGAGAAACTTATAGAAGTTCAAAAATTGCTCAATCGATGTAGAGAGATGATTAATAAAGACAAATATAAATTTCGAGGTCAAAGTGCTTATGAAATTCTGATGAAACAACTAATTGATATGGGATTAGCCCAAAAGAAGGAATTAAGTAATATAAGATACTTTGATAAATTTGATCTTCATAATTGCTGGGTAAGAGGATTTGCCGAAGATGTAGTTGCTCAATCGCAAGAATTTGGGGCAGAACTTCTTAATTGTAAGGTTGCTCAAGGGGAGGTAGCAGAATATCTTTACAAAGCAATAGACCCAAAAAATCATGAACTTTGTAGCCCTGATCCCTTATTAGATTGTGATTATTTCCACCCCACGGCAACAGATAGATATTTCACTGATCCCGCAAGGCGACAAGGGAGATTACCTCTAAGTTGCTATTGTTATGATGAAGACATAAAAGAAAAACAATATCAATCTCGATGGTTCCCTAAGATATTGAGAGGAAATTCTTTAGTTCCTGCTCAAAACATAACTTCAAACCTTTTCTGCTGTGTAAAACCAAAAGAAGAATAATACGTAATATATGCGAAAATTTATAAAAAGATTAATAATTTTGCTATTTTTGGGAGCGGTTACCCCTGTATTTTTAGTTCTTGCCCAGCCTCCTTCAACGAGCAGCCTTGAAGTTTCCTATCCAACTCTTGTGCCGGGAGTTGCTCCTCCCCGGAGTGTACAAACTTATCTGCCAAATTATATAAGATATCTTTATACAGGGGCTATTGCTTTGGGAGGATTGATTGCTTTTAGTTCTTTGCTTTTGGGCGGGGGGAAATATTTAACATCTGCGGGCAATCCTGCCCAAATGAAGGATGCACGAGATCAGATATTATCTGCCTTTTTGGGATTGATCTTAATCCTTGGCTCTTATCTTCTGGTTAATTTAGTTAATCCTGAAATTACTGAACTGCGTCTTCCTTCAATTTCACCTCACAAAGAAGGAATTATTATTTATAATGTTTCTTGCAATGACCTTCGAAATGCGGCTATCGGTGTTAGTGATGATATGTTGGGACTGCCCGAATTATTAAACCTGCCAGATAATATTGTTTGGTTAAATATTAAAAACACTACCAATAATATTACCCTCCCTGACGACAGAAGAGAGGCTTTTCCTGTGGCTTCTTTTGTAACCTTTCACACCTCTGAAGAACTTACAATAGATTTTTGTTCTCTTAATGATTTTGGCGATTGTCATAGCACAAACGAAATGAATAGAAGTTTTGGAGAGACCGAGTGTATAGATATTAATGAATTAAAAAGCGTAAGCAATCCTTCCTTAGATGTAAGATCTATAAAATTCAAATGGTATAGACCTGGTGTTTGGCTTTTTGCTTATGGTAGCACAAACCCAACAGATTCTTCCTTCCCTGATCCAAGAAAACCAAATGACAATTGTGGGCAAGATAATTGTTATATCTATACCAGAAGTAGTATTGTAAGTCTTCCAAATGGTCTTTTTGACAATGTTCATGCCCTTGCTCTTGTTAACACCCCTAATGAGAAATTTGGTGCTATTCTTCATAATATTCCGGGGGCAAACCCAAAAGAAAAAGGTTGGGCGCAGATATTTCTGCCTGATGAAAATAACGATATTACTTTATACGTCTTTAATAACCCAAGAGATGCCAGTTCTTTAACTGTTTTTAGGATAGAGGAACGAGGTGGAGGTAGTCATGGAGTAACAATTTGCCGAGACCCACGATGTGAAGAAAGAGAATATGAAGAAAATGGTCAAAGAGAATATAGGCAACCCGGAATCCGAATTACCTTAGGCCAAGCACAAGATATAAGCAGTAATATATGCCAGCATTCAGATGTCACTACTTTTGCCTTTGGTAAAAAAACTACACAGAACGACATTCACCCAACATCTCTAACCTGTCCTCAAGGAATAGTTTATAGATATCCTCAAAATAATATTCTCAGAAATGTTCAGGGAGGGTGGAAAGATTTAAGAACTTATCAAAACCTTAATGAAACAATTGAAAGAAGAGACCCTTCTGGAGTTTCTGCTGTTTATATTGACGATGGCTCTGGTTTCCTTGTTATGTTATATGACACTAGTGGAGCATCCTTACAAGATATTCAAAATCAGCTGCCCGATCAAGTCCATTGGGATGTTGCCCTTTTGAGATATGATATTCCTGATCTTTCTACCATCCATATGAATGAACGGACGACAATGGTAATTATTATCCGTTCTAAGATTATGGCACAGTAAAATTTATTTGGGTTTTATTATTATTCTTCTTTCCGGCTCCTCTCCTATACTTTCTGTTAAAACATCGTTTCTTTTGGCTAGTTCTAAATGAATAATTCTTCTTTGATAGGCAGGCATTGGCTCTAGTTCTCTTTCTTTTTTGGAAAGTGCCACCTCATCTGCTATAGAGTTTGCCATTTCCTTAAGATATGTATATTTCTTTTCTTTATACTCATTGATATCCAAGTCCACAAAAAACTCTCCCTTGTTTTGTTTTTTGAGAATTTTTGAAAGAAGTTTCTGAATTGTATTAAGAACTATTCCACCTTGACCAATTAAAATTTTGGGTTCCTCCACTTTTACCTTAATATACAAAACCCCTTCTTCTAAAAAAACTTCTGCTTTCTGAAGATCAAAACCCATTTTTTCAAAAAATTGGCAAACAAGAGATTTTATATTTTTTATATCATCTGCTCCTTCCATAAATCATTTTTTAATTCTTCTTTTAACGATCTCCTGTTGAAGGATAGCAAATAATCCGCTTACAAGCAAGTAAAGAGCAACCGCTGAGGGCCATTTTAAAAGAATTACCACAATAAATGCTGAGAAAAAATAGTTCATTAACTGCTGATACTTCTGTTGCTTATCTTTTGAGGGCGATCTTACACTCATCCATTTTGCCTGAAGATATTGAGAAATACCTACAAGCACCGCTAATAAAATTGAGGGTTTGGTTAAATCTATATTAAAAAAGATGGTGTTTATTGTCTCAGGTTTTTGAACAAAACTGTAAAGATAAGTAAAGTTTTCCGGGTCTAACCCTCTTGAAAACAATCTGTAAAGAGCAATAAGTACTGGAAACTGAACAAGAAGCAACAAAAACCCTGAAAAGGGATTAAACTTTTCTTTTTTATAAATTTCCATCAGTTCTTTTGCTTGTTTTTCTTGATCGTGTTTATACTTCTCTTGAATCTCTTTAATTTTTGGTTGAATTTTTTGAAGCGCTATTTGCGATTTAATCGCTTTTTCTTGAAAAGGATATAAAATAACCCTGACAATCAGGGTTAAAATAATTATTGCCAAACCAAAACTGTGACCAGGCAAATAATTGGTTAAGAGAATCAAAAGATTGAAAAGCGGCTGGTAGAAGATTATATAAAAAATTTTTACAATGCTACTCATTTTGTTTGATAATTCTCGCTTTTTGAAAAGCCCTTAGTACAATTTCTTGAAGTTCCCAAAAATTATACTTTTCTGCTCCTGGCAAAGCAACTATCACAATATCATAGCCCTGTTTGATATGTGGCAACATACTTCTTACCACTTCCCTTAATCTTCTTTTCAACCTATTTCTTCGCACCGCTTTATTTGAAACTTTTTTAGAAACCACAAACCCAAACCGTAAATCAGGGGCTTCTCTTTTAAGAACTTTTATAAAAATTTCTTTTTCTTTATACCCTCTTCCCTGACGAAATACTTTGCCAAAATCTTTTTGTTTTTTTAATCGAAACTTTAAAGGCAACATTTAAGGAGTAAGTTTTTTTCTACCTTTCTTCCGTCTTCTCTTCAATACCCTTCTGCCCCCCTTTGTTTTTGTTCTCTTCAAAAACCCATGTGTTTTCTTTTTCTTTCGCTTTTTGCCTCTATTTGTAATGCTCATAATATTTCAAAAATTAAAACTGATAATTGAATTATATCACAATGAATTTGGTGGTCAAATTAAAAAGTTTTTCTCCAAAGATTTACAGATTATCCACAAGTTATTCACATAGGTGTTATTCTTACTTGATTTTGCGTGGTTTTTTGATAATCTCTATAATATAAGAGGGCAAATTAATATCAAAAGTATATGACAAAAGAGGAGCTCTGGCAATCTGTTCTCGCCCAAATCCAGCTATCTGTTTCTCCGGCAAACTTTGCCACTTGGTTTAAAAATACAAAGATTGTAGGAGTAAACGGAAGTTCTGTAATTATAGGCACTCCCAATGCCTTTTCCAAAGAATGGCTTGAGAAAAAATATGGAAAAACTATATTAAAAATTTTGAGAAATTTAAACACCCAAATCAAAAAAATAGAATTTCAGGTAATCTCTCACAAACCTCCAAAAAACTTTGCTCAAAAGTCTGTAGAATATCCTGATCAACTTAAATTTGAAGAATTTTATTTAGACAAAAAAACTAACCTTAACCCTAAATATACTTTTGAGAATTTTGTTGTAGGTCCCTTTAATGAACTTCCTCATGCTGCTGCCTGGGCTGTAAGTGAAAATCCGGGTTCTGGATACAATCCTCTCTTCATTTATGGAGGTGTGGGGCTGGGAAAAACTCATCTTATTCAGGCAGTTGGTAATAAAGTATTAGAAAATTTCCCAAACAAAAAAGTGCGCTATGTATCTTCTGAAAGATTTACCTCTGAAATAATCAATGCTATTAAAAATCAAACAATAGATCGCTTTAAAAGATCTTATCATCAAATTGATCTTTTAATCATAGACGACATTCAGTTCCTTTCGGGTAAAGAAAAAACTCAGGAAGAATTCTTTCACATCTTTAATTCGCTTTACGAAGCAAACAAGCAAATAATTCTCTCCTCTGACCGTCCACCAAAAGCAATTTCTGCTTTAGAAGAAAGATTAAGATCTAGATTCGAGGGAGGAATGATTGCAGATATCGGTGTTCCAGATTTCGAATCTCGAGTTGCTATTTTGAAACAAAAAATGCAAGAAAAAAATATTTTTTTTGACGACCAAATCTTAGAATATATCGCTGAAAATATTCAAAGCAATATAAGGGAACTTGAAGGAGCCCTAAACAGATTAATTATTTATCAGAAAATAAATAACCAGAACGTAGATCTAGAAACCGCTAAAAAATTACTTAAAAGAATTATAAAACCTCAAGCAAAAAGAGTAAGTTTTCAAAAAGTTATAGATATTGTGGCTGAGTTTTACAATCTTAAACCCAAAGATCTTTTTCAAAAAACAAGAAAACAAGAAATTGTAAGACCGAGACAAATAGCAATGTATTTATTAAGGGAAGAAGTTAAACTTGCCTTTCCAACCATTGGAAAAAAATTTGGGGGGAAGGACCATACCACTGCTATTTATGCCTACGAGAAAATCGCTAAAGAAATCGAAGAGGATGAAACCTTTTCTGAAGAAATAAATATAATCAAGGAAAGAATTTACGCTTTATAAAGTGTTAAAAAGGAGTGAAAAAGCACGGGAAGAACGTTAGGAAAAACTATGAAGAATTTCTACCTAATAATTTATTTATATTTTTTCCCTCTCTGATACCCAACTTTTTCTTAAAATTTCCACAAAGTTTTCCCACCTAATTTAATTGATCTTTTCTTAATTTTTAGAAAAAAAACAATTAAAACAAAAAACTTAATAGTAGTAGTAACTTAATTAAAATTAAATAAAAATTATGGCTATAGAAGTTTTACGAGAAAATTTAAAAAAGGGCCTTCAAACTGTAGAAAGAATTACAGGAAAAAATTTAGTCCTCCCGATTTTAAACAATGTTTATTTAAAAACAGAAAAAAACTCGTTAAGATTAGCAACTACAGATTTAGAAACAGCAATTTACCATTGGGTATTAGCAAAAACAGATAAAGAGCAAGAAATTACAGTGCCTGTGAAATTGTTTTCAAATCTTTTATCTTTTTTGCCAGACCAAAAGATCAATCTAGAAATAAAAAATAAAATCCTAATATTAAGTGGCAAAAATTATAAAACAGAAATAAAAGGGTTAGATCCAAAAGATTTTCCTATTATTCCTAAAATTGAAAAAAACGAATGGGTTGAAATTAATCCTTTGCTGTTAACAGAAGGTATTTCCCAAGTTATTGATTTTTGTAGCACAACTCAGATAAGACCAGAACTTACAGGTGTTTATTTCCTTTTTTCAGAAAAAGATGTAAAAGTTGTTGCTACAGACAGTTTTAGGTTGGCAGAAAAAACTTTTTATTTTGAAAACCCTCAGAAAAATATTAAGAAAGAAAAGTCCTTTATTCTTCCAAAGAACGCTGCCAGAGAAATTATAGGGATTTTTAATGAATCAGAGCAAAAAATTAAGATATTTTTTACTCCTAATCAAATTTTGGTAGAAAGTTACTTCTTTGAGTCAGAAACACCAGAAACTCAATTAATTTCAAGATTAATAGAGGGAGAGTTTCCTAATTATCGAGATGTTATTCCCAAAGAATCAAAAACAGAAGTTTTGGTGGATAAATCTCAGTTTTTAAATTATTTAAAGGCGGCAAGTATTTTTGCTGGAAAGGGGAATGAAGTAAATTTAAAAGTTGATACCAAAGATAAAAAAATAGAGATCCTAACTGAAAATACAGATGTTGGTTCTACTCAATTTACTCTTCCGGCAAAAATCAATGGGGAGAAAACTAAGATATGTTTCAATTACAAGTTTTTACTCGAAGGAGTTTCTAAAATTAAGGGAGATGAGATATATATAGGGTTAAATGGTGAAGATGGTCCCGGTCTTATTAAATCACAAGAGGATTCTAGTTTTCTTTATATCCTAATGCCGATCAAACCCACATAAAGCTCTAAATCCTAAATCCTAAATCCTAAATCCTAAATCC
>JAGGVA010000043.1 GCA_021158195.1 bacterium
ATATGCTATAGCATATGCTAATGGTAAGTAATTTTAAATTTTTGTTTCTTTTGATAAAGAAGTTTTTTATTGCTAAAAATTTGTATTTTAATAGAATAAAAGTTAAAATGAAGAGAAATTTTTTTAAAAAACTTCAGCCAATTTTTAAATCTTATCCCAGATAAAGTTAGTTTATTTTTTGGTTCAAGGGCTCAAAAAAGGAAGGTCCATTAAGCCACTATGATTTTGCTTTTTATTTAAAAATATAATTTAACTCGGGCCTAAAAAACTTAAAGTAAACCCAAATATAGATTTCTTTACTCCTGCTCTAAAGGAGCGAGGCTCGTCCGGCCTCACTTTTAGGATAAAAGTAGGGCTGGGCGGCAAATCTTAAATCCACATCTTAAATCTCAAAACAAGTATAAGCGCAAAGCTCAAAACTCAAAGCCACAACTCAAAGCGCAAAAGTATAATCTTTAAATTACAAATCACAAATTCCAAATCCTTTACCCGCCTAAATTTTGCTTGCCCGCCCAAATTTCGAAGAAATTTGCGGCGGGCGGGTAAAACTTAGGCGGACAGGCAAATTCAAATGACCAAAATTCCCTAAACAATTTGCTTTATAAATTGCAAGAACAAGCAAAATTCAAAACAAAATTAAAAAATTAAAGTTTTGAATTTCAAACATTTGAATTTTGATATTGATTTGGAATAATTTGGAACACTTTGAAATAATTTGGAATAATTTTTGAATTAGCTTAAGCTTTACGCTTTTGCTTTGTCTGCCCCGTAGAAAGCCGTAGGCTTTCTTTCGGGGAGTTTTGCACTTTGCACTTTGAATTTTGAGATATAAACTATGCCTTTTAAACCTGAAAAAAGAATATGTCAGAATTGTGGGAAAAAGTTTGTAATAGAACCAGAGGATTTTGAGTTTTATCAAAAAATAAATGTCCCTCCTCCTACTTTTTGCCCTGATTGTAGATTACAAAGAAGGATGACTTGGATTAATGAAAGAAAACTTTATAAACGGAGTTGTGATTTTAGCGGAGAGAAAATAATTTCCATTTTTTCCAAAAATGTTCCTTTTCCAGTATATCACTATAAGACCTGGTGGTCAGACAAATGGGATCCCATGGAATACGGGAGAGATTACGATTTCAACAAACCATTTTTTGAACAATTCAAAGAATTAAGAAATTCTGTGCCTAGATATAATTTGACTATTAGCAAATCTGTTAACTGTGAATATTGTCCTAAAATAACTCAATCTAAGAATTGTTATATGACTATTGGGTTCTTGGCTGAAAACTGCTTATATGGCACCATTACTCGGGATTGCAGAGATTGTGTAGATTATTTTTCTTTATGGAGGTGTGATTTTTGTTATGAAAATATCTATTGTTCAGATTGCAGAAATGTTTTTTTTGCTCAATACGCAGTGGGATGTCGAGATTCTGCTTTTCTGTATGATTGTAAGAATTGCAATAATTGTGTAGGTTGCGTGGGATTGAGAAACAAAGAATATCATATTTTTAATAAACCTTGTTCTCCGGAAGAATATAACCGGTTTCTGGAAAAGCATGATATGGGAAGTTTTGTGAATCTTACTGCTTTGAAGAAAAAGTTTTTCAAATTCAACCTTCGCTTTCCTAAACGTTACGCAATGGTTTTTCGTTCTACTAATACTTTTGGTAATGATATTAAGGGAGCAAAAAATTGCTATGCCTGTTTTGATGCCGATGCTTTACAATCTTCTATAGAGGATTGTAAATATATCGTGACCGCAACAAATATTAAAGATAGTTATGATATGATTCAATGTGGCGAAGGATCTGAACTTTGTTATGAAAGCTGTACTTCTTGGGGGTATCGTGTTCTTTTTTCATTATTAGTACAGCAAAGTTACGATGTTTCTTATTCGGATATGTGCTTTAATTCTTCTAACCTATTTGGTTGTGTCGGTCTTCGTCACAAACAATACTGTATCCTAAACAAACAATACACCAAAGAAGAGTATGAAAGATTAGTTCCTAAAATAATAGAACAAATGAATAAAATCCCTTATGTGGATAAAAAAGGTAGAGTATACAAATATGGAGAATTCTTTCCAATTGAATTATCACCTTTCTCTTACAATGAGACAGTAGCCCAAGAATACTTCCCATTAACAAAAGAAAAAGCTATAGAACAAGGATATTCTTGGTATGAGAAACCTAAATCAGAATATAAACCCACTATAAAAGCCAAAGATCTACCTGACCATATTAAAGATGTAGATGATTCAATTTTAAATGAAATCATAGAATGCAAGAATGCAAAATCTGTGACTTTTAATGGAGTAGCGGAGCGAAGCTCCGCATTATCGCGAAGCTCCGCTTCGCTACTCCAGAAAGGATCTCTATCTGAAAACAATACCTTGAATATGTGTACTGGCTCCGGTGTTTATCGCATCCTTCCTCAAGAATTAGAATTCTACAGAAAAATGAACCTTCCTTTACCCAGATTATGTCCAGATTGCAGGCATTATGAGAGAATAAAACAAAGAAATCCATTGAAACTTTACAAAAGAAAATGTGATAAATGCGGAAAAGAAATATTAACTACTTATTCTCCAGATAGACCTGAGATAGTATATTGTGAAGAGTGCTACCTTAAAGAAATAGGATAAAAAAATAAAGACAGATGAAGTCCGCTCCCGCCAAACTTTTTCGGAGAAAAAAGTTTGGCGGGCGAAGTTCAGTACCTTTTGCTTTCTAAAAGGTACTAGATGAAAAGGGTTATTTACATATTTACAGGAAGTGGGTGAGAGAATAATGTGTATCATGCTCTTTCGTAATTTCTCATTCAAGAAACGATATTTCAGATGGGAAAGAACGAGAGAGCAAAACAATATGAATTTCGGAAAACCAAAATTTGAGCAGTCAAAAATAGAGGAAGGGGTAGAAGAAAGCAAGAAAGAAAAACCTAAAAAGCCAGAAAAAATCGAGAAACTTTTTGGACATTGTTTTGAGATTAAAAAATTTGAAAATAATGATTTGATTCCGGTTGGAGGTGAACATATTTTTTCATCGGAAGTAGATGTCAAAATCATAGGTGATTTTGATTCGATGGATAAATTTTTTCAAGGAATTCATAAATTCATTTCTTCAGTTGACAGAGAAGAAGTTAAGGATTACTTAGAAAAACAGAAGTTAGATATAGACGAAGAACTTTTTATCCCTTTATATACCATTACTAAAGCATTAGAGAAAAAATTACTTCCTCCTCAAACAGAAGAAGAGAGACAAGAAAGAGAGAGAAAAAGAGAGGAATTATATAAAAAATATAAAAATAAAAATATAAAGTTAAGTAGAATTGTTAATGTGAAAAATTGCTGAATGTGCTGAAATTGCTGCATTGGCACAATACGCTCTCCAAAAAGAAAATATTTCATCATCTTATTTCAGTGGCGATTTACTTAGAAGTAAAAAACAGGAATTCTCAGAAAAACATACCTTTATTGTAATTCACCATAAGGGTAGAATTTATATTTATGATCCAGCTAATCCAATAAATACTACTGGTGGCCTATTTCCGAATATTAACATTGTTGAGGCAAATTTTGATGAGGAAATGAGGAAAGGGCAGAAAAGATTTGTTACGGCAAAAAATATTTTAAGGAAACAGGGAGTAAAAGATGTATACTATGGAGTCAATAATATGACACAGGTTTCAGCAGAAAATATTTTATAATCAAAAGGGTAAAGTTTAATTTTCGGACCTAAAATATTTGAAAATAGTGTAAACAATATGATATTATTATATTACTCTGTTTTTCAAACTTTACCCTATTTAATTAAATTTGTGCGATCTTAAGGGTTTTGCCCTAATGAAAAAACCTAATAAAAACGACTACTTGACATAATTTAGAATTGTAATAAAATGACCATAGAGTGCTCTTTAAAAATAGAAATCAGGCAGTATTGTGTAGTTGTCCCGTG
>JAGGVA010000019.1 GCA_021158195.1 bacterium
ATTGATTGAAATCATCTATATTTTCTGTATAATACCCATAGAAATTTAAAAACTAAATAAGGAAGGAGATGGTTTCAAATGAGAATAACAAAAATCTGGGTAGAAAAGTTGTCTAAAGAAGAACAACTTGAATTGTGGGAGAAAGCAAAGAATGGAGACAGTGATGCTCTCACAAGGTTATTGTTTAGTATGAAAGGTCTTATCATTACCATTGCCAAGTTTTACGGCATATTTAGAGAAGAAGATCTAGAAGATATTGTTCAAGAGGCAATGTTAACCATTATAGAAAAGTTTAAGAAATTTGACCCCTCAAAAGATGTGAAGCCGTCCACATACTTTGAAAAATGGATCAGGTTAGCTGTTCAACAGTGGATTTCTCGTAACAAAGGTATAGCCCATATTCCATGGCAAGTAAGAATAGGTATCGCGGCTACAGGACCAAGACCTACTAAGAAATTACTTTTATCTATTGCCGAAACTCTGGATATCAAACCTCAGACCTTGTTAAATGCTGTGCAAGTACTTACCCGGCCTGTATCTTTAGATGCACCTATCAAATCAAATGGAGAAAAGTCTGGCTTGTGGGAGAGTGTAATAACTTACGAGAACGTCGACCCGGAAATAATAGGAATAAAAAGTAAAGCACAAGACGTAATTTTAGAAGCCATAGAAGAGGTACTTACTGAGAGGGAAAAGTTAATTATTGTGTTACGATATGGATTTGATGGAAAAGAACGTAAAACTTTAAAAAAAGTTGCCCAAGAAATCAACCTATCCCAGGAAAGAACCCGCCAAATTGAAAACCGTGCCTTGAAAAAATTAAAGCAGCACTTTGAAAGACATCCCTCAAAACTATCATTACTCCAACGAGCCTTCAGTTAAGCCCCAAAAGAAGAAATTTCTTTTGGGGCTTTTTATTTCATTACAGTTGCCAAAAATAAAACTATATAGAATAATAAAGATATTAAAGGTAAAATTATGTTAAAGATTGGAATAGTCGGATTGCCAAATGTAGGAAAATCAACTCTTTTTAAAGCCCTAACAAAACAGAAGGTAGATATTTCAAACTATCCTTTTTGTACTATTGATCCTAATATCGGAGTAGTAGAAGTGCCAGACGAAAGATTGAAAAAGCTTTCTCAATCTTTTCCAAGACCTAAAATTATCCCGGCAATTGTGGAGTTTGTAGATATTGCCGGGCTTGTCAAAGGCGCCTCTCAAGGAGAAGGATTGGGTAATAAATTCTTAGCCCATATCAGAGAAGTAGACGCTATTCTAGAGGTAGTAAGAGTTTTTGAAAAGCAAGATGTTACTCATATAAATGAAACTATAGATCCTGAAAGAGATATCCAAATTTTGGAAACAGAATTAATTCTTGCTGACCTAGAAACAGTCAATAAAAGATTGGAAAAATTAGAAAAACAACTAAAAGCCAAAGATAAGAAAATAGAAGAGGAATATCGGTTAGTTCAAAAAATTAAAACAGGTTTAGAAGAAGGTAAAAAGATAATCGATCTGAATTTAACTGAAAAAGAAAGAGAAGATCTCTATGATTTATTTCTTTTAACCGCCAAGCCAATCTTGTACTTATATAATTATCGAAATACACCTCCCGCTCTATCAGAAAATTTGAAAAAAAAGAACTATCTGCTTTTAGACATAAAAATGGAAGAAGAATTGAGTGAAATGAGTGAAGAAGAAATTCAAGATTTAGGCGTTCAACCAAAAATCTATGATCTTATTAAAAAATCTTATCAATTACTGGATCTTATTACTTTTTTTACAATGAACGAGAACGAAATTAGGGCTTGGGAAATAAAAAGAGGAACAAAAGCACCTCAAGCCGGAGGAAAAATACATAGCGACTTTGAAGAAAAATTCATTAGGGCTGAAGTAATTTCTTGGGAAAAATTAATAGAAAGCGGTTCTTGGCAAAAAGCAAAAGATAAGGGATTAATCAGAACCGTAGGAAGAGATTACGAAGTGAACGACGGAGATGTGATTTATTTTGTTATTTAAAACAAAAGGGCTCGGTTTATCACCGAGCCTCAAGACACTTTTGAACGAAACCTAAGACCCGCTGAAGATACTCTTCTGTACAATGCGTGATAGCTTGTACATGGTCAAGGTTGTCTACAAGCCAAAGTTCTTTTGGTTCTTGAGCGCTATTATAAAGAAGAACAGAATTCTCAAAGTGAAGCGTTCTATCTTCTATGCAATGAATAAGCATAATATGAGACACCTTTCCTATACAAGATAAAGCATCCGTTTCTTTACAAAGATCTATGCCTTTTCGAACTTTACCCCAGAAATTACAGAAACGGACCCAGAGTATCTTAAAAAAACCACCGCCTTGCGCTATTAGTATGTTAGCGAAAGGACTGTCGGCAATAGTAGTCACAACTCTTTCCTGATTACGCGCAGATGCAATAATGCTTGCCGTCGCCCCACAAGAAATCCCGAAAAGCACAAACTGAGAAATTTGGTGAGATTTTTCTAGATAATCCATAATAGCTTCGATATCCTCGTCTTCAAAAGCACCCAGAGCATAAATCTCACCACCACTTTCTCCTTCTCCTCTCGGGTCAAAAACTACAGAAAAAAATCCATTGTCCCTAAAAAATTCTGCCAAAGGAAGAAGCAACGCTTTAGTTCCTTGATACCCCGGAGCAATAATGACGGCTGTATCTGTGCTGACTTGGGGCTGAAGAACCCACCCCTTAATTTTTGCTCCTTCAAGATCTAAAGAAAACTCCTCATGGTTGCCTTCCGGCTTAACATCCGGTAAGATACGAGGTGAATATATTGCCAAGCCAACCATCTTTTCTGCTTTTGCTATTATAAAACTAATTATACCTACCACGCCCAACAATAATACCGCTAAAACAATATATCTTATTTTCTGCATTTCTCCCTCCTTTTTAAAATTTTGAAATGTCCTAGAAATGTTATAAGGTAAAAAACAAAATATGTCAAATATAGATCGTGATAATTTTGAAAAATTAGTTAACAAAGCCATTCTTGATTTACCGGAAAAGGTTCGGAATCTTTTAGAAAATGTAGAAATAGTAATAGAAGATTATCCCAGCGAATATCAGTTAAAAAAATTAAACAAAACCAGTAGATATTGTTTATTGGGTTTATATGAAGGTGTACCAAAGACAAAAAGGGGAGCGCACTATGCCAATGTATTACCTGATAAAATTACTATTTTTCAAAAAAACATAGAAAGAATTGCCAAAAGCGATAAAGAAATAAAAAAATTAGTACAAAAAACCGTCTGGCATGAAATTGCTCACCATTTTGGTTTCAATGAGCAGCAAGTTCGCGAATTAGAAAAAAACTGGTAAAAATGTTTAAATACGAAATTCTTAAACAATCTAAAAAAAGTAAAGCAAGAGTAGGGAAGATTAAAACACCTCACGGAGAAATTATTACTCCTGCTTTTATTCCTGTTGCCACTTTGGGGGTAATTAAAGGAGGACTTGATTTTCAAGATATTGAAAAAGCGAATATTCAATGCCAGATCACAAATACTTTTCATTTTATAGATCTAAATAAAGTAAAAATCGTAAAGAGGGCAGGCGGACTTCACAAATTTTTTAATTTTAGTAAACCTATCTTTACAGATTCGGGAGGATTTCAGATATTTAGTTTAGGTAAAGGTCAGGAACTAGGATTGGGAAAGATCGCATCTATTTTTCCTAAAAATCAAAAAACTTCCAAAAACAAAAGATCTGTCGGGTTGGTAGAAAAGATAGATAAAAAAGGAGTCATTTTTAGATCGCCCCGCACGGGAAAAAAGATTAAACTTAGTCCAAAACTTTCTGCCAAAGCACAAATAGATCTTGGCGCCGATTTTATTTATTTGCTTGATGTGTGTGGATCTCCTTTGGATAACCTAAAAATAGCAAAAAGAGAAATGGATTTAAGCCATTTATGGTTTGAAGAATTTCTAAAAGTAAAAATTCCTGAAAACCAAAGAGTATTTGGGATAATTCAGGGCGGAATTTATAAAAGTTTAAGAGAAGCATCTACAAAATTTGTAAGTAATCTCCCTGTTTTTGGCATTGCTATTGGAGGGGCTTTGGGTAAAAGTAAAAACGATATGTATAAAATTATCTCCTGGATCAACAAGCATATCGACTGGCAAAGACCTCATCATCTTTTGGGAATAGGGGATTTAGAGGTAATGGAAAAAATTATTAAACTGGGGATAGATCTTTTTGATTGTGCTCTTCCTACAAGAATAGCCCGTCATGGCACCGCCCTAACTTCTAAAGGTTATTTGGATATATCAAAAAGTCGCCATATGGATAAATTCAAACCTATTGAAAAAGGATGCAAATGTTTTACCTGTCAAAATTATTCTATTGCCCAACTTAATTTTTTATTTAAAGCAAAGGAACAACTAGCCGGCCGTCTTTTAACAATTCATAATCTTTGGTTTTTGGAAAATAAATTAAAAAGAATTCGAGAAAGAATCGAAATGAACAAATTTTAATAGATTCTAAAGTCCAAAAAAGGATCTTGGGATTTTCTAAAATAATAAAAAACTTTCTCAACTTTTGCGAAGGTTGGACCCACTAAAATCTTGTCTAAAAATCTCTGGAGTTTTTCTTCGCCCCCTTGGGCAATAATCTCAATGCTTCCATCTTCTAAATTCTCTGCTTTTCCGTTAATGCCCAATAAACTAGCCCATTTTTGAGCAAAAAATCTGAAACCTACCCCCTGCACCCGTCCATATGCTTTAAAATATAATTCTAAATTTCCCTTTTTAAAATCCTCGAGAGTAATTGCCTCTTGAATGGTAAAATTTCCAACTTTAGTTCTTACTAACTCCTTTAAATAGCCACCGGTTTTCAGCATCTTCCCTAAATCATTCGCAAAACTTCTCACATAAAAGCCAGATTTAACCAAAAGTTTAACTTTTAAAATGCTTTCCGGCTTTTTGAGTTGGTAATCTAATAATTCTATTCTCAATATTTCTACCTCTTTTGGCTGAATTTTGATATCTTTTCCTTTTCTTGCTAATTTATAGGCAGGGACACCCGAAACTTTGATTGCTGAGAAAGCCGGCGGCTTTTGTAAAATTTTTCCTTCAAATTTTTTCAAACATTCTCTTATTTTGTCTTCTTTTGGCAATTCTTTAACTTCTAAGGAAGTAATTTTTCCCTCGGCGTCGTATGTGTCAGAGATGGCTCCTAAAGCGATTGTAGCAATATATTCTTTTTCTTTACCTTTTAAAAATTCAGTTAATTTTTTTGTGCCCTCCTTTCCAATTCCAATAATTAAAACACCTTCTGCTAAAGGATCTAATGTTCCCCCGTGTCCAATTTTTTTCTCTTTCAATTCTTTTTTCAAAAACCGAATAACATCATAAGAACTCCATCCCTTTGGTTTGTAAAACACAGCAATTCCCTTCATATTTCTAATCTATATTTCTATATTTCTAAATTTTTATTTCCTATATTTATTTCTACCATATTTTTCGATTTTCGACGACCGCCTCAAGAAAAATCCCACCTTTCTTCCTAAGAACAATCCAAAAAAAGATTGAAGAAATTCAAACCGCTGTATTAACACGGCCATGGCAATGATAATACAGCAGTTTCAGTAGTTTCTCTCAGGGACCTCTCAGGGACACCTCTCGGGGACAGTCCCCAAAAAACAGTGCCGAAAAAGGCGCGTCATTACTGGGCTTAAAGCCCGATTTTTTTAATTTGGCACATTTTTGGTTCTCGCTAATACACAAGAACGAGAACTGTTCTCGTTACATTTTGTTGGAAACGCTATCATATTAGCGAGAATTGCTCTCGCTAATATATGAGAAATAAAAAGTTGACATTTTTTGCGAAATAATTAAATTAAAACAGTTATTTAAAAAAGAAAGGGGGCGATGGCAATGTTTAATGATGTAGAAAGACGCATCAAAGAAATAATTGCCAAGCAGCTTATGATAAAGCCGGAAGAAATCAAAAGCAAGGATCATTTTGTTGAAAATCTCGGAGCAGATTCTTTAGATATTGTTGAACTGGTAATGACCTTCGAAGAAGAGTTTGGCATAGAAATTCCCGACCAAGAAATAGAAAAAATTGCTACGGTTGGACAAGCAATAAAGTATATTAAAAAACGAATTAAAAATCGAGAATCTTAAAAGGGCGAGGTTCAACCTCGCTCTTTTTTTACACAATAAAAAATTGAATTACCCATTAGATTGGTCTAATATGGAAAAAGATATATGAAAAAAGAAAATAACAAAACAGAATATCTTGCTGATTTAAACGAAGAACAGTTAAAAGCAGTCACTTTTGGGGAGGGCCCTCTTTTGATTATTGCCGGCGCTGGAACAGGAAAAACAACCGTAATTACAAGACGCATCGCCTATCTTATTGAAAAGAAGAAATTAAAACCCGAAGAAATTTTGGGAGTAACCTTTACAGATAAAGCAGCCGAAGAAATGGAGGAAAGAGTAGACAAACTATTGCCTTATGGATATTTAGATTTGTGGATTTCTACTTTTCATTCTTTTGCTCAAAGAA
This sequence comes from bacterium, assembly GCA_021158195.1. Lineage (GTDB taxonomy): Bacteria > Patescibacteriota > Minisyncoccia > Minisyncoccales > PEYH01 > JAGHAC01. Next base: position 6,543 of record JAGGVA010000019.1, read on the forward strand.
TCCTCCAAGAACACGGGCTAGATATTGGCATTCCTACTAATTTTAAGGTATTAGACCAAACAGCCGCATGGCTATTAATAAGACAAAATCTCGAAGAATTTCACCTTGATTATTATAAACCCTTGGGAAACCCTACAAAATTTATCCATGCCTTAATTGAGCATTTCGCCCGATGTAAAGATCAGGGGATTTATCCCGAAGATTATCTGCAATATGCCTTAAAAATAAAAAAGAAGTCTAAAAATTCTGATATTGACGAATTAGAGGTCAAAAGAATTCAGGAAGTTGCCCGCGCATACCAAACATATCAAAAAATTCTTTTAGAAAATAATACTTTGGATTTTGGCGATCTTATCAATTATACCCTCAAACTTTTCCAAAAAAGACCAAAAATTTTAAAAAAGTACCAGAACCAGTTCAAATACATTTTAGTTGACGAATTTCAAGACACAAATTGGGCTCAGTATGAGTTGGTAAAATTGTTGGCTAAACCGCACAATAATATAACTGTATGTGCTGACGATGATCAAGCCGTCTATAGATGGAGGGGTGCCTCTTTCAATAATGTAATTCGTTTTAAAAAGGACTATCCAAAAGCAAAAGAGATTTTTCTAGTAAAAAACTATCGCTCCACTCAAGATATTCTTAATCTTGCTTATAAATTTATTCAACTGAACAATCCCGATAGATTAGAGTATCAATTAAAAAAACAAAAAGAAGAAAAAGGAGAAGGTGATATTAAAATTATTAGTAAACAACTTATCGCTCAAACCAAGGAAAAAGGCATCATAGAACACCTTCATTTCAAAACTTTAGAAGAAGAAGTTCGGGGAGTGGTAGACAAGATAGAAGAACTTTATAAAAAGGGAATTGCTAATTCTTTTTCAGATTTTGCCATTCTTGTCCGCTCAAACAATGCTGCTACTCCTTTTTCTAAAGAACTTGAAAGAAGGGGGATTCCGTATCAGTTTTTGGCTTCCCGGGGATTATATTTGCAACCGGTTATCCTTGATACTATTTCTTACTTTAAACTACTAGACAATTATCACGAAAACTCCGCGGTTTTCAGAATACTCAATTCACCTGTCTTAAACATACCCGCAGAAGAAATAGCAAAAATTACCCATAAAAGTAAAATAAAAGCCCAATCAATTTACGAAACCCTAAAAGAAATTAAACAGTTTTCCGATATTACCTCGGAGACAAAAGATAAAGTTAAAAAATTTCTTGGCATTATAAAAAAACATACTGAACTTGCCAGATCAAAAAATGTAAGCGCGATATTTGTGTATTTTCTAAACGATACAGGCTATCTTTCTTATTTAGTTAAAAATAATAGATATAAGGAAATAAAACTCCTTTCTCAGTTTTTTGATAAAATTAAGGAGTTTGAGCAAAGCCAAACAGAACCCACCCTCAAAAATTTCATAGAACTTTTAAATATGGAACTTGAATCGGGCGAAACCGGAGCTTTAGAGTTTGATATAGAAGAAGGTCCTGAAACAGTCAAAATAATGACTGTTCACTCAGCAAAAGGGTTAGAATTCAAATATGTCTTTCTGGTAAATCTGGTTGATAAAAGATTTCCCACAATAGAGAGAAAAGAGCCAATCGAAATTCCAGAAGATTTAATAAAAGATATTTTGCCTCAAGGCGATTATCATTTACAGGAAGAGCGGCGACTTTTTTATGTAGGAATTACCAGAGCCAAACGCGGGGTTTTCTTTACTTCGGCAGAAAATTATGGAGGCACCAGAAAAAAGAAACCTTCAAGATTTTTATATGAACTAGGAATTCTCAAAAACCAGACGAGCCCGGAACAAAAACCTCTTTTCACAATTTCAAAACCGCAAAAAGTTTCTTCAAAAGAAAAAATAATCCTTCCTCCATATTTCTCTTATACTCAAATAGCCGCTTTTCAAAAATGCCCCTTGCAATATAAATTTGCCCATATTCTGGCTGTCCCTCGAGCAGGCAGCGCCACTCTAAGTTTTGGAAAAACAATCCATAATACTCTTTTTAGGTTTGTTAAAGAATATACGCAAAACAAACAGATTTCTCTCGACTTACTCTACCAGATTTATAACGAAGAATGGATCGACGAATGGTATGAGTCCCAAACACACAAAGAAGAATATTATAAACTAGGAAAAAACTCCTTAAAATTATTTTTTGATCGCTTTCAACAAAAATCTCCTAAAATAAAAGAAATTAATGGAAAACCTGCTTTAGAATTGCCTTTTAAGCTTAAAATAGGGGAATTTATTATAATAGGAAAAATTGATAGAATAGATGAATTGCCGGACAAAACAATAGAAATCGTGGATTATAAAACCGGTAACCCAAAAGAAAAACTCAACACCGAAGAAAAAGAGCAACTTTTGATATACCAACTTGCGGCCGAAGAAGTTTTAAATTTATCCCCCTCTAAACTAACATATTATTATTTAGATGCTGATAAAGAGTTAACCTTTCCACCTATTCAAGAAAAAGAAAAATTCAAACAAAAGATTTTAGAAATTCTAAAAAGCATTCAAGAAAGCAATTTTGAGCCCACGCCGGGATACCACTGCAAATACTGTGACTTTAAACACATTTGCGAATTTAGAAAAGAAAATTAAATTTAGAAATCAAACCGGAAGCAGTATCAGGTTTTAGCAAAAACAATATTCAATTTAGTTGAAACTCTAAATCAATACTTCACAATCAACAAAACCAAGCGGAATCTATTTCTGAAGAAAACTAAAACAAAAAAACTGCGAGAAAATACCTTGATCTTTTTCTAATTAGGGTTATAATATTCAAGGATCTTTGAAAAATATTTTTGATAAGGAGTGATAGAAATGAAAAAAGAAAGACTAGAGCAGGAGATTAGTAAAGAGCAGGAAGTTAGTGAAGAGTTAGAAAGATTGGTCGAAGAATATCGTGAGGCACGAAAAACAGCGCAAGAGGCAATACAAAGGGCTTATAGAGCGCGTCAAAGGATTGTGTCTATCGTCACAAATACTCAGTTTAATCAGGGTACAGACAAACACCCTTTGTATAATACTAAACGGTTCGCCATCGAATTGATTCCTTATAGAACAGCAAAAGCAATACCATCAGAAATTGTTGCCTGGGTTAGAGCGACTTTTAGTAGTCGAAAAGACAGAGAGGAGATGTTGAACGCGTTTTTCCCTAACAAGATTCTGTTAGAAGGACTAAAAATTGCAGAAAAAAGAGGAAAAAATTTCTCAGCCCTTATGAAAAAAGTAAAAATAATTACTTCTTGGCGAGTAAAGATCAGAGAAAAGGAGGTCAAATGAAATTAGAAACACGGGGCCCTATAGGGAATATAGTTGAGGTGTATGTTGCGCAAGGTACAGGCCCAGGATTTTTTCTAAGGTTTCAGAAAAGACCAGGAGAAGAAGAACCTCTCTTGATATTTGTTGGAAGATACGACAAAGAGCGATTATACGAAGGAGATCTAACTCTTCCACCCGGTCTTCTGGCTCAAGCCCAACAACTTGCCGCAGAACGATTCCAAAAAGCATCTCGCTCTTGTAAGCATATTACCGGAGAACAGTTGCCGCTCCTTTAGAGGAGCGGCTTTAATTTTAAAAAATTTTATGATAAGATAAAACAATTATCAATTCTTAATTATTATTTATGAGTTATTATTTTGCTATATTAGTTGCCGGTTTTGGCGGAGGAACAATAAGAGGACTAATGGGTTATCTGAAACATCAGTTTTCTTATAAAAATGTTGGTTTTAATGTTTTTTATTTTCTTGCCGTTGTTTTTATTTCAGGAGTGATTGGAGTATTGTGTGCTGCAGCAATTAAAGAATTGGGATTAACAATTAAGGGAGTTGAATATTTTTCGCCGGCCTTGGCTTTTGTAGTAGGTTATGCCGGCGGCGATTTTTTAGAAGGTGTTTATAAAATTATTATTAAGAAAATAAAATGAATAACTGGCTCTCTTTAGAGGAATTTAAAAGAAAATATGGTCATATGGTCAGGGATTTATGGGTGCCCCGAGTAACTGCTATTACCGAGATCATTGCAAAACCCGGCCTTTTAAGATATTATGCTGCTCAGGAAAATTTCGCTGCTGCCCAGAGAAAACTTAGAAATTCTGCCAATTGGGGAACTTTAACCCATCAAACAATTGAAGAAATTTTAAAAGGAAGAAAACCCGAAATTCATCCAAAAATTTTACCCTCAATTGAGGCATTTTTGGAATGGAAATCTCAACATCAGATTGTAGTGTTAGACCCGGAACACGATATCGAAAAATTTGTTTTCCATCCCGAACAATTATATGCAGGTAGAATGGATGCTCTGGTAGAAATTGATGGAGTTTTGGGAATCTTAGATATAAAAACAGGTACAGGAATTTGGGAAGAATATTTTCTTCAAACTGCGGCTTATCTAGAAGCATATAATAATCTTGTTCCTGAGAAAGAAAGAGCAAAAACAAGATGGATTATAAGAGTAGATCAGTATCAAGAATGCTTAATTTGCGGAGCAAAAAGAAGGGAGAAAAGCGGGGAAGGAGTAATTAAAGGAGGAAATCCTTTTTGCCAGCATCAGTTTAGCGAACCTAAGGGGTTTGTAGAATTTAGAGAACTGCCTGATTTCGAAAATGATATTTCGGCGTTTTTGCACGCAAAAAATCTCTGGGAGTGGTATCACAGAGAATACTTAAAACAAATTAAAAACTATCCAAAATTTAAATAAAAAATAAATTCAAAATTAAAAATTCAAAATTAAAAATCATGAAAACAGATTTCTTAAAAAAACGAGCCCAAGAATTTACAAGAGATGCAGAACTGGCAATAAAAGAGAGAAGATGGAACTCTGCTGCATTTCATTTAGAACAGGTGTGTCAATTACTATTAAAACATTATTTGTTTCTTAAATGGAAAGATTTTCCGAAAACCCATTCTTTAAGAGAACTTCTGATAGAACTAAAAAGAGCTTATACAAAAAACAAGAGAAAAATTGAAAAATTTATCAAAGAAAATGAACATACAATTGGAGATTTAGAGCAAGCATATATTACTTCGCGATACCTGCCTGTTGAGTTTAACGAAAAACAAGTTAAAGAAATGGAGAGATTTAAAAATAAATTATTGGCTTTACTTAAAAAATTATGAAAAAAAACTTTGGTTTCACAGATTATTTAATCCAAAAAGAAAAGGAACAGAGGAAATTTTTTCAAAATTATTTGAAATATGCAAAAGAGATTAAAAAAGTTGCTCAAAAAGAATTAGGAAAAGTAAGAGTGATTGTTTTTGGATCCGTTCTTAAAAAAGAAGAGGTACCTCAAGATATTGATATTCTGGTAATTTCTCCAAAATTTAATGATTACAAAAAAAGAAGAGAGTTGTTGTGTAAGATGTGGAGAAAATTTGGGGATTTTTCGCCCTTTGAGTTTCATTTGATAACGCCAGAGGATTATAAAGAGTGGTATAAAAATTTTATTAAAGAAAAAATTGAAGTTTAACAAAAACCCAATGGAACGAGAACTGTTCTCATTCCATTATAGAGAAATTAAAAGAAGTTTATGACAAAAGAAGAGGCGATAAATTTTTTAAAAGAGAATATTCAAACTCCAAATCTTATTAAACATTCTTTGGCTGTTGGGGCAATAATGAGGGCTTTAGCAGAAAAATTTGGCAAGGACCCAGAAAAATGGGAGATTTGCGGGCTTTTGCATGATATTGATTATGAGAAAACAAAGAATAATCCCGCGGAGCATTCTTTAATTGGAGCAAAAATGCTTCAAGAAAAAGGATTGGATGCAGAAATTGTTGAAGCGGTAAAAACGCATAATGAAGCGCACGGAATTAAGCCTCAAAGTTTAATGGCAAAAGCATTATATGTTTGTGATCCTTTATCAGGTTTAATTGTTGCAGCAACTTTAGTTCTGCCCTCTAAAAAACTGCAAGATTTAACCGCCCAAAATGTCTTAAATAGATTTAAAGAGAAATCTTTTGCAAGAGGGGCAAATAGGGAAATTATTAAAAAGTGCCAAGATTATTTAAATCTTTCGTTAGAAGAATTTGTTGAAATTGCACTAAAGGCGATGCAGGAAATAAGCGAAGAACTGGGATTATAGAAATTAAAAATTCAAAATTAAAAATTAAAAATTGCAGTTAAAAATTCAAAATGGACAATTATAGCTCAAGGCTATATAAGCAGCATTTTAGCCAAAAATTTTTTAACTTTAAAAATAATTAATTTTAAACTTTGAATTGAAATTTTGAATTTTTAACTTTTAATTTTGAACTACTTTTATGAAATTCCTTGCTGATCTACATATTCACTCAAAATATTCCCGGGCAACCTCATCTCAGGCCGATTTAGAGCATTATGCTGAAAAAGCAGAGGAAAAAGGAATAGATGTAATCGGAACCGGAGATTTTACCCATCCTCAATGGCTTCAAGAAATTAAAGAAAAACTAGAGCCTGCAGAGCCAGGGCTTTTTAAATTAAAGAATTCAAAAAACGAAACAAGGTTTATTTTAACAAGCGAAATAAGTTGTATTTATTCCAAAAATGGAGCAGTAAGAAAAATTCATCTTTTAATTTTGGCTCCGTCAATTGAAGTTGTTGAAAAAATCAATGCCCAACTTGGATGGATTGGAAATTTAAAGGCAGATGGAAGACCAACTTTGGGTTTAGATGCAAAAGAACTTCTAAAAATTGTTTTAAATACCTCCAAAGACGCAATGGTAATCCCGGCGCATATTTGGACGCCGTGGTTTTCTTTGTTTGGCTCCCGTTCTGGCTTTGATTCACTTGAAGAATGCTTTGAAGAGTATACAAAATACATTTATGCTGCTGAAACAGGATTGAGCGCTGATCCAAAAATGTGCTGGCGTGTTTCTGATCTAGACAAATTAACTCTTGTGAGCAACTCCGATGCCCATTCGCCAGAGAAATTAGGAAGAGAAGTAAATGTCTTTGATACAGAACTAAACTATCATTCAATTATTGAGGCAATAAAAAACAAAGATAAAGCAAAATTTTTATACACTATTGAATTTTATCCTGAAGAAGGAAAATATCACTATGATGGACATAGAAACTGCGGGGTAAGAGTATCGCCAAAAGAGGCAAAAAAATATAATAATATTTGTCCGGTTTGTGGAAAACCTCTTACCCTAGGAGTGTTACACCGAGTAGAGGAACTTGCTGATAGAGAAGAAGGGTTTGTGCCGCCGGATGCTATTCCTTATAAAAGTTTGATACCTCTTAAAGAAATCATTGCTGAGGCGCTTTCATACGGCACTGCCACCAAAGAAGTAGAAAAAGAATACAAAAAATTGATTAGCCATTTTAAAAACGAATTTAATATCCTTTTAAATGTCTCTTTTCAAGACCTCAAAAATATTACTTTGCCAGAAATAGCCCAAGGAATTATTAAGGCACGAAACGGGGAAGTATATATAGAGCCCGGCTATGATGGAGTTTTTGGCAAGATTAGAATTTTCTCTCCTCAAGAAAAACAAAAAGCCCCAGGACAAACAACTCTTTTTGGCTAAATTCGTTTGACCAAACAGCAATTAAGTTCTAAAATATCATAATGAAAAAAAGAGACAAAAAAAACATAGAAAACTCTCCAAGGTTTACAAAACTTCAGCCTCCGAAGATAAAAATATTGGGTGTCGGCGGCGGAGGATCTTCAATTGTTGAAGAAATATCAAAAATTATTAAAAAAGAGCGGCTTCCTTTTCTTTCAAAAATTGAGTTTATTGCCGCCAATGTAGATTTGCAGGCAATTAACTCTCTTAAAAGAAACTTAAAAACAATTTATTTTGGCGAAGATGTAACTTTTGGTTTAGGATGCGGAATGAATGCCAATTTAGGAAGGGAGGCGGCTTTGAAATCTAAAGACAAATTTGAAAAAGAATTTAAAAAAACAGATTTCTGCATTCTTATATCTTCTTTGGGCGGAGGAACGGGCTCCGGCGCTTCTCCAGTAATTGCTCAAATTCTTCAGCAACTTAAAATTCCAACACTTGGAATTTTTACCCTTCCATTTAAGTTTGAAGGCACAAAAAGATTAGAAATAGCAAAAAACTCACTTAAGGCAATGGCTCCGTTTTTAAATGGGTACGCTGTCATTCCTAATCAAAAAGTTTTTAATATTGTCCAACCACAAACCAGTCTTCAGGGTTCATTATCTTTGATTAATAAATTCCTGGCAGAAATTATAAAAAGTTTACTGGAAACAATTTATCTTCCAGGGTTTATCAATATTGATTTTGCTGATATTAAATCTATTCTTAATCAAAAAGGAGAAAAGGTTTATCTTGCTACCGCCACTGTTAAAGGAAAAAATAAAAAAGAGAAAGCCATAAAAGAAATATTTAAAAATCCGCTCTTTTCTCATAAAGAACTAGTTTTTGAAAAAATCCTTCTTAATGTTATGCCCTCAAGCGACATTTCTATGAAAGAACTTGAGGAAATTTGCGAGGAAGTTTACAAAAGAAATCCCAGGGCAAAAATTATTTTTGGAATATCTAAAAACTTATCTCAACACAATACTCTCAAAATTCTACTTTTGGCAGTACTAAAAAAACCTTCTAAGCCAAAGGTTAAAAAAAGAAAGGAGGTTAAAAAAGAAGAGGCAAAAAAAGCAGAAGAAAAAAAAGAAAAACCAAAAACAATTCAGAAAAAAGGGAAGAAAGGCGCTAAGAAGAAACCGAGAAAAAAAGAAATAACCAGAAGAAATGCCTTAGACGTTCATCAACTCTTGAAAGAAACAGAAAAAGAACTTATTGAAGAAGAAAAAAAATGGGAAGTGCCAGCATTTTTGAAAAAGAAATCTTCATAAATTAAAATTGTGTAATTTACAAAAATATGAATCAAGAAATCAAAAAAGTTATTATTCCAATTGCGGGCCTGGGAACAAGATTTTTACCCCTGTCTAAAGTTGTACCCAAAGAGTTTTTGCCATTGGTAGACAAACCAACTATTCAATATATTGTTGAAGAAGCACAAAAGGCAGGAATTGAAGAAATTATATTTGTAGCAAGTTCAAAGAAAACAACTGTAATAGATTATTTTAAAGAAAATAAAAGTTTGGAAAAAATTCTAAAAAAGAGAGGGCGAAATGAGTTATTAAAAGAACTAGAAACCATAAAGCAATTAGAAAAAAGTTTAAACTTTACTATAACGGTTCAAAAACAACCCTTGGGAGACGGTCATGCCATTCTTCAGGCTTTTCCCTTTGTAAAAAAAGAACCTGTGGCAGTAATGTTTGGCGACGATATTGTAGAAGGTAAAACCCCTTGTATAGAACAACTTATAAGATTATATAGAACTGCCCAAAGGCCTGTATTGGCTTTATATCGGGTTCCAGAAGAAAAACTCTCTTCTTATGGAGTTGTTTCTGTAGAAAAAATTGCCAACCGGGTTTTTAAAATAAAAAAGATTGTAGAAAAACCTTCTTTAGATAAAGCGCCCTCTAATTTAGCGATTATTGGAAAGTATGTACTAACGCCTGAAGTATTTGACTATCTAAAGCAGGCGAAACCGAATAAAAAAGGAGAAATTGTTTTGGCAGATACATTACAGAAAATGTTAGATGAAGGTAAAAACATTTATGGATATGAAATAGAAGGGAAATGGCTTGAATGCGGCAATAAAATGGATTGGCTCAAAACTCATATTTATTTAAGTTTAAAAGATCCGCGGTTTGGGCCAGAACTTAGAAGATTTATTAAGGAGAATAAATTAATATAAAGGTTATGAAGAATGATCAAATTTATGATTTAATTATCATTGGTGGAGGGCCGGCAGGAATTACTGCTGGAATTTATGCTGGAAGGCAACATCTTAAAACGCTTTTAATTTGTAAAGAATTTGGAGGGCAGGTCGGAAAAAAAGCAATTGATATTGAAAATTATCCTGGTTTTGAGAAAATCTCAGGAATTGAGTTAATTCAAAAGTTTAAGAATCATCTTCAAAAATTTAATATCGAGGTTCAGCAAGATGAGGTTACAAGAATTCAGAAAGAAGAAGACGTATTTAGCGTTTATACAAAGACAGATAAAATATTTAATTCCTTGGCAGTAATTATTGCCTCAGGGGCAGACCCAAGACCTTTAGAAGTTGAAGGAGAAAAGGAATTTTTAGGAAAGGGAGTAAGTTATTGTGCTGTTTGTGATGGTGCTTTCTTTAAAGATAAAACTGTTGCAGTTGTTGGAGGTGGGAATGCAGGTTTTGAAACTGCAATTTTCCTATCAAAAATTGCAAAGAAAATTTATATCCTGGAATATGGTGAAACTGTCAAAGCTGACTTGACAAATCAAGAAATTGTAAAAAATTTAGGAAAGACAGAAATTATAACTAATGCTCAGGTTAAAAAAATTGCAGGCGACAATGTTGTGAAATCGATTGTTTTTTTAGATCGCAAAACTCAAGAAGAAAAAGAACTTCAGGTTGATGGAGTTTTCATTCAAATCGGAAATCAACCAGCAACCTCTTTTGCCAAAGAACTTGTAGATTTCAATGAAAAAGACGAAATTGTCATTGAGTTTGAAACCTGCCAAACTAAAACAGAAGGTTTATTTGC
>JAGGVA010000060.1 GCA_021158195.1 bacterium
ATCGGATATACTAAAAAGATCGCTGGAATATTCAGCGATCCATTTCTCTACTGCTTTTTTTACTTTTATATTAGAAATTGTTCCTCCTCCTTTTTCAATCAATTTAATTAAATTTTCCGTATCTTTTATTATCTTTGTTGTATCCATATTATTTTTTCTTCTTATATACTAAGAATTTTTTCTTTCCTTCTGTAATTTCCTTCCTTATTAGTAACCCTTTGCCAAAGAATTTTCTTAGTACATTCGTTACACTAGAACGCCTTAAAGTTCTGGGCATTTAAAATTTTTCTTTCAATTTTTGAATGACTTCAATATCTCTTTTCCAATCAGAAAAGAAACCCTCGTCAAGAAGAATCTTAACTGGCCCTACGAGATTTATTTTTTGTTTTTTCCGCTTCCGGGGTTTAACCTTCCTTTTCTTAACATCTTTGCCCGCTGGAATACCTATTTCAAGTTTTAGCTTTTCGGTAGCCTCTTCAATTTGGTTTATTAACTTCAGAATTTTTTCTTTATTCATACTGGAATTACTACTATGAGTTTTTGTTTTCTTTCCCAAGTTTTTCAACTTCTTTTAATCCAGAATTGGTAAGAACCCACGCTTTCAGATTATCTTTTTCTTCACCCGCTTCATCCATAAAACCTTTTTTGATATTTAAATTAACTTTATCGTTTACGTTTGGGGGTACTTTCTCTTTGGCTCTTCTAAAACCTTCTTCTAAATCTTTCTTATTAAAACAAGATAGGCCATCATAGTTTTCTAAATAATAGCCAATGCATAAGGTTCGCTGAACATCGTCAGCTGGGTTTTTTAGAAGAATAAATTCTCTAAGGGAAAGTTTCTTTTTTTTCACCTGGGGTTCGATTATAAGAAAACCCTCTAGTTTAGTCAATCTTTCCTCATGACTATCGAGCTTTTTTTTAATTTGATTCAATTCTTCTTTTATGTTCATATTTTTACTTGATTTTTGATTTTAATTTTAGTCGTTGGACTATTTTATCAACTTTATGATTAGGAACCTCATAATTCTTACCTCTTCCTACCAATAAACCGCTTTCTCTAAGTTTCTTAAACGAATAGTCTACACTTCCTTTTTTGATTCCAATTTTCTTATGAATTTCGCTTGCTGAAATTATGTCATTATTGATATATCCTCTTATTTTGAGTAACTTTTTAGCTAAAGCATATGCGATTATCTTTTCTTCAACGGTTAACCTCTCATGATTTTTTAAAAAAATATCTTTAGTTTGACGTTGAATCGAAACAAAAGGCTCCAGAGCCTCCACTGCCTCCTTCACGTTAATTGGACTGGTATCGGTAAAAAGCTTTTCGATGTGTTTTTCTTCTTTGTTCATAATTGAACCAAGTATATTATTAACTTTTGGGATAATTCCCTATATTTTTATGTAGCAAATTATAGAAAACTTGTCAAGTGTTTTTTCTTAAAAACTTACTTCTTTTATTTTATAAGTCTCCGGATATTATCTAATAGCGTTTTGGCTTCTCTTTCCCTTTCCTCAATCTCTTCCAAAATCTCCTTTGGATCTCTATACTCTTTTTCCTCTTTTCCAATATACGGATTATACGCATTTGCTGACAAGATATAGTCGTTCTCTATTATTTCTTTAACAGGGGTAAACCAAGAGTAAGGTTTTTCTACGGCACGATTGTTGTTCCATAGCTCTAAGAGTTTTGGGATGTCGTTTCTATATTGGGGACCAAATTTTTTGGCTTTGGATAAAGAAGAACCATCGCCTTGCATATTGAAGAACCAAATTTTTTCATTTTCGTTTAACTTAGGAGTCGGCTTTTTCTTGAAAATCAAAACCGAGGTTTTAACTCCCGCATAAGGTTGAAAAATACCAGCTGGCATTGAAACAACTGCTTGCAATTGGCAATTTTCTAAAAGGTAGCGTCGAATTTCTTTATCATCGCGATTAGTTCCAAACAAGGTTCCTTCTGGTAAAATTATTCCTGCTCTACCATTTAGTTTTAGAGCATCAATTACATAACCTAAAAATAATACCTGAGTTTTTCTTGATCTTACAGGTAAAGACCTTTTAATTCTTTCTTTGTCAACTTTTCCTGCAAAGGGAGGATTGGTCATTACTACATCGTATCTTCGTAAATCTTCTTCATCTTCTGGACCAGCTACTGTATCTTTTCTTTTAATATCTGATTCCTCAAGGCCGTGCAAAAAGAAATTCATTAAGGTTAAACGCACCATTTCTGGGTCAACATCTTGGCCAAAAAATGTCTCTTGCTGTAAAAACTTCCATTGTTCTTTGCTCAATTTATCACCGGGACCTCGTTTGAATCCATTGTATTGATAAACAAGTTTTGGGTCAGAATTCTTTAGTTTTATCCATTCATAAGCTCCTAACAAAAATCCACCGCTACCGCAAGCAGGGTCAAAAACTGTTTCTCCAATTTTAGGATTAACCATTGCCACTATGTAGCGGATAATATGACGAGGTGTCAAAAATTGTCCTAACTCCCCTGCTGCTTCAATCTGATTCAATAAATCTTCGTATAAATCGCCTTTGACATCAGTATCTAATTGGGAAAAATTGATTTCATCAATAATATCTAAGGCTCTTTTCAGGGTGACTTCATCAGGGATTAAAAATTTGGCTCCATAGAACATTTTTCGGATAATTTCTTTATTGTTGCCTATGTTTTCCATAAAAGGAAAAACTTCATCGCGAACAAAATTGAAAAGCTCTTTGCCTGATTTACGAACCCAATTTGACCATCTATATTTTTCATTTTCGCCCTCAAAAATTGATTTATAGGGTCTTCTGGTTAAGCGGGCTTCTTTTTCTAAAGCGATATCTTGCTCTTCAAGCATTTTTAAAAAGAAAAGGAAACTCATCTGTTGAATTCGGGAAATCGGATCCTTCAAGCCTGCTCCCCAAAGATAGTCGTTTAAGCGATTTATTTTTTGTTTATATTCTTCTCTCAGTTGTAAAATTTTTTCCTCCATATTTTAATATTTTAAACAAAAACTTTATTATTTAATTCTTGTAAAATGTTTTGGATTTCTTTTTCTCCAAAAATCCTCAAAATAGTTGGCAAACCACCAAACTGATTAAATAATGGTTGATTGAAAATAGAAATATCAATCTTTTCTTTATTGGCTAAATACTGACTTTTAACCATTCTTAAAATTTTTGCTTGCTGGCTCGGGAAATTATTCTCAACAAGCCAAGCTTCAAAGAGTTCTGTAATTTTCTTTTCTTGTTTTTGCTCTTCAGTTGGTAATTCATAGATTTTCAAAGCTGCTTTTACAAATTCAGAAAGAGTGCCTTCGGGATAATGATAAGCAGCTCTTAAATTAGCTTCATTAAAGTAAAATTCTGGCGAGTTAAGTTTTTCAGCCAATTCTTGAATTTCATTATCGGTTAATTCTTTGCCCTCTTTTATCTTTTTAATTAAAGGGTCAACTTCTGATAATTCTTGAATTTCTCTTTCCCATTGAGATTGGTAATCATCAACATCTATTTTCTCTCCTTCAGGCCCAACTTCTATATATTCTCTTTTAACTACCATATCAACATTTTCTGGCGCTTCCTCTGGAATTTGAACAAAAATTTTCTTAATGTTTTCTGGAATTTTCCTCTCGTCTTCGGTCAGTTCTTCAGGTTCTGTTCCCCAAGGGATGCCTTTGCGATGAGATAAAACTTCTGAATAAGGATTAAAACTCTCATCATTAAAGTCGCGAGTGACTCCTACAAAATCATAAATTCTAAATGAGGTTTTGCCAATTTTTGGACAAAGCCGAGAACCTCTTCCTCGCATTTGTTGGTACAAAATTGGAGATTTTGTTGGCCTTACCATCAAAATATTCTCAACTTCTGGAGCATCAAAACCACAATCTAACATTCCTACAGAAACAGCCACATAGGGAAGCTCTTCTTGTTTAAATCTCTTGATAGCCCTGTCAACATCAGGGACATTTGATGTTATCACTTCTGCGTATCTACCCTTGAATTCTGGATAAGCTTGATTGAAATAATAAGCCAATTGGGCTGCATGTTTTTGAGTTACAGCAAAAACAATTGCTTTGCGATGTTTTTTTGGTTGGCGTTTTTCTTCTTCCGTTTTGTAGGCTTTAACTATTTGTTCATTTCTGGCAGGAACATTTATTCTTCTTTCTAAATCTTCTGGATTATAATCTTTGCCTTCATAAGTAATCCCTTCTAAAGAAACTTTGGTATCGATTCTTACAATATCGTAACCGGCAAGATAACCTTCTTTAATCCCTCTCCTGATGCCATAAACAAAAGTTGGAATACCTCTTTGCTCCTTTTCATTCCAACAATCAAAAA
>JAGGVA010000029.1 GCA_021158195.1 bacterium
ATGCAGGGGAGCGGGGGGGTGCGGCTGACCACACCTGGAATCTAAAGAGGCTCAAGACCGCTTCCACGTGGGATCTGCTGTCTCTTTCTAAGCGTGTTTTTGTATCTCTCGATGTCAGGAGTTGTGTATTTTACTACTCTAATTCCATTTCTTGCCGCTTCCGATTCCATAAAAGGATCTGTTTCTGTTGTTAGAATAATTTTCTCAATAGGCCAATCCCAATACTTTCTATATTCCTCAGTTACTCTAAACGCTCTTTCATAAGTATTTAACTGTTGAATTTTGTAGTATTCTCCGGGTCTTACAATACACTCGATTATAATTACCTTTCCTTTCCAAATCACTATTGCGTCAGCAATTAGTCCGAATATCTTAGAAACTCCAGAGTATCTTTCAGGAATACGACTTCTGTATTCTTCTCTTAGTTTTCCTAAGCGCACGTTGATTTTCCAGGTGCCAACAGGAAAATTACTCATTAAATATCTTATAAGCATTGGATCATGTACCATCCTATATTTCCTTGCCATACTTGACATTATATAACAATATTTTATATATGTAAAATAAGAGTTTTGTAAAGGTAAAATATATAGATAACTCGTACAAAAGTACGATAAAGGTCGAGAAATATAATAAGTATTAAAATCGTATCCAAACATGCCACTCACAGTAAAGAGATTGCTAAGCCCTGATGAATGGCGTGAGAAACAATTAACTACTTTAAAAGCAGTAGGAGAGAAGAATTATAAGAAAAGAACTGCTTCTCCACGGAAGAATCCAATTGAAACTGGAATAGCGGCAGAAGATAGATATGCGGAAGCAATGAAGAAAGTAATTGAAGAGAAGAGAAGAAAAACAGGATTGGAGTTTGTCAGTGCTGAAGAGTGGTTAACTTACACTCAGAACATCGGAGCACCAAGATTGGTAGATGGAGTGGTGAAAAGAGAGCCTAAAGTTAAGAGATTTATTGACAAATTCCAGCCTTTGCTCGCAGAGCACTTGACAAAGATTGATCCGATGCCAACTACTACTTTGAAAGAGAGGATTGATAAGGCAGTCGCAAATATAGAGGGCTTAGCAGCATTGAGAGGAGCATACAAGAAAAGTTCATAAGCATTTTTCCTAAGGTTTTTGGCTCATAATTAAAAACCTTAGAAAAAGGTCGTTCTATGTATAGAACTGAAAATTGAATATTTATGAAAAGTTACGTACTTGACAAAAGGGTAAAAACCAATACTGATTACGTGATAGAAGATGACACGGCTTTGATCATTCAAGAAGTAGGAACTGATGACACTTCAAAAGTAACTGCAAAAGTTGATGGAGTTCCTTGTCTTGAGTTTATTACTGATATTGCTGCATTAATTACAAATGCATCGAATAGAAATCCACTCTTTAATCTTAGAGCATTGTATATTGTTGTTCCTCCAACAAAGACTTTAAGATTCGAAGGGACTGATAATAAGTATGTAAGAATAAGAGGATCCTTATTGAAATTCGGTCCAGGTGAGAGTTTACCGGCAGGATATGTAGCAAGATACAATGAACAGGGTAAGAAGTTTTACAGTTATCAAGCAGGTGCTTTAAGTTCAACTACTACTGTAGCTGCTGGTTCTGCTACGAATCTCATTAGCTTTGAATGTCCAGCAGGAGAGAAATGGGTATTTGATAGCTACTTGATGGCACAGGCATTGGTAGGAGGAAGTAAGGATTATGACGTGACAATAAGAGTTCTCAAGCAAGATCAGCCACTCGATAACCTCCTGAATTCGAAGTTAGTGTTAGGTTTAACTCAGTACTCAACTCCTTATCCTCCAAGTGATAGCAATGGAGCGAAAGCACTTTCTTTGAAAGAGAAGAAGATTGAGTTAAATCCTGGAGAAGTATTGAAAGTCCAAGCAGTGAATACTTCGAGTTCATCGAAAGATCTTGATCCATCAACTACAAAAGCGCTAATCGTCGGTGTTCAAGAATATCTTAAACCTTAATCTTTTGAAGTAATATGGCAGAACTAAAATACTTCAAAACCGAAGAACAAGATTCAATTTCATCTGGAGGTTCATGGAGTGATAATTGGACTCCTGATGAAGATTTAGTGATTAGAAGGATCTATCTGAAAAATAAGGATGGATCGGCTTTTACTGATTCAACGTTTTACTTGAAAATTTCTGAGACAGTCTATACTCATTCTGTGGTTCCTGCTGCGATTTTGGGTCCTGATCGAGAGGTTTCTCCTGAACTTAATATTCCAGTTAGAGCAAAGCAGAAGATTGATTGGACATTTAAGAATAATGAATCATCTTCTGTCAGCGTGTTCTTAGTATTTGAATGTGTAAAGAAATAATCCTCTCTACTTGTTTTTATTTCTATGGCTGTTGAAACGTACAAAATTGGTAAAAAAGCTGTCAAAGAAGAACAGTTAGATGATGATTCTGTTGGAAGAGCAAAAGTAAAGTGTCTTAAGTTTGGAACAGTTTCAATTACTCCTCCTGTTGTTGATGCACAGAATGTAGCAACAGGAACAGTTGCTGTTTCTGGATTGAAAACTACTGATAAGATTTTGGTAATGATGCAAGAAGATGCTCAGAAGGAAGCGATTCCCGTTGCTGCCTACTGTGCTGAAGATGGAGTGTTAACTATACAGTTTGCAAATATTACTACAGGAACTGCTACTACGAGTGCTAAAGAGATTTTGTGGATAAGATGCATCCCATAAAAGATACAGCGACTGTAGAAAAAGTTGAATTCCCTAAAGAGGGAGGAGTCTTTACATATTTGAAAGGACATAAATATCCTTATCCTGGTTTCCCACATCAGAGAGTTGTAGAGAAGGTAAGTTTAGTAAAATCATTCATTCCAGCAATACTTGAACTTATTAAGCTTATCCCGTTAAGGAGAATTACAGGAGCAATAAAAGTTGCCAAAAGAATAATCAAAGGTGCTTATTATGTTTTGAGAGATGAAGAGATTCAACCGAATAGATATTCAAAGCCAGTTCGAGAAATCAGAAGACTTTTTAATATCCTGATCGAGAGAGAAAAGAATAAAGATAAGAAGGCAATTTGGAAACATTTGAGAACTGTTGTATGTATGATATTAGAGTTTGATAATGCATACAGATTTAGACTTCAGGATGTATTAAAAGAGATAAATATTGATGAGATTAAACCAACTGAAGGTGATAAATATTATATGAGTCTACACAATGATTTTGACTGGGATGGTAAGGAGAAAAAAAAACTACAGAACCCTTAGCGCTCTTAGAAATAGAATCTTTCTATCCAACTCTTTTCGATCTCTAAAATATGATCACTCGTAAAGAAGCAAAAAAAATATTACAAATTGATTCGTTAGCCCCATCTACAACAAGCGAGGTTAGATTTTCAGAAGTTTTATCTTTATCAAAGGTTTCAAGCGTGGCTATCACTGCTCAGGCTACATTTAATGCTTCAGCAACTGGTGATGTTGTTATTCACATTCTCGCTGATGTAGATGGAGGAAGTCCAGACACAATTGATTTTGAAACTCTAACTTTAACCTGTAGTGCTGGTAAGACAGTTCAGAGAACAGTTAAGGTTAATAAAGAACCTCTCTTTTTAAGAGTGACGGCTGAGAATAAAGATGCAAATTATGCTGCAACTAATATAAAAGTCTACGCTATACTTGGCTACGAAGAATAAAATCTTTAACTTCTTCAATAAATCTTGTTTTGTCATAAAGACCTCTTTTTGTTTTTTGAGGTCTTTTGTTATAATTTAATCTATGGCTTCGCTTTGGACACCTTTGTGGAAATGGTTTCATAAGTTAAATGTGCATGAAGCCCCGGACGGACCGGTGAATTTTGGTTCTCAGAGAGCAATAAATCTTGCTGAGCCAACAGAAAATCAGGATGTGGCGACGAAGAATTATGTGGATAATCTTAATTTTAATGCACGCTATGGAGTTGCTACAGATATTACCGAAAGAACCACAACATCAACAGATTATATTTGGGAGAATAATTTAATATGTCAAATCAATGTTAAAAATAATGATATCGTGGAAGTAACTCTTGAAGGATGTTTTTGGAATCCAGATGCAAGAGTTATAGCTCAAATCGAAAAGTATAGTGGTGAGGCTTCTTCAATACAGAGTGGGACTTATCTGTTTACTAATGCTTCTTCTTATGGAGATTTTTCTGGAATGACAAAAAAATTATGGAGAGCTACTGCTGATGGAATTTTAGAATTTAGAATGAAATGGAAGGCTTGGGATGTTGGAACAGCACATTGCCGATATAGGGCAATGGTGGCAAAAGTAATTGGAAAATATTCTGCGTAAGTTATATGTCAATCTCTACTTATGATCATTTTAAGGTTTGGGATAATGCTTCAGTGGCAAGTGGAGATCATTCGGATTATATATATGTTCATATAGCAGAAATCCTTGGAGTTTATTTTAAGCTATCAGCCTCAGTTGATATTGCACTTGAGGCATACATTAAAGATCAATGGATCGAGGTTTATCGCTGGGAGAATCCAGGAACAGATTGGGTTTTTGATGCTTTCGTTTGTCCTCTTGCAACATCTGTGCGTTTAAAGGCATTAGGTTCAGCAACAGTAACTGCTTACTTTACAGTTAAAAGATAAATGGCCTGCTTTACAAAACAAATTACAATTCCTGCTGATACCAAAGA
>JAGGVA010000018.1 GCA_021158195.1 bacterium
ACCACATTATGGGTTCCTTTTACATTAATATCATATTGAATCTGATTAAGAGCCTTCCAGTAAGAGATTAGTCCTACCAAATGAAAAACCACCTCGCATCCTTTGACTGCTTCTTTTACTGCGTTGAAGTCTCTGATGTCACCACTTTTTACTTCTACCTCTGATCCCTCTAATAGTTCCATGGAATCCGATTCTTTTTTGAAGATCCTTACCTTATATCCTTCTCTTATTAGTCTTTTTACTAAGTGGTGACCCAAAAAACCAGTGGCGCCAGTAACTAATATCTTCATATTATTTACAATTATATCATTTTTGTGCTAAACTTTATATCCTAAGCAAAAATCAAATTCCAAATTCAAAATTACAAATGCAAAATTGCAATTCAAAATTAAAAATCACTTTTAAACTCAAAGTGCAAAGTGCAAAGATGCAGCGTAAAGCTAAAAACTAAAAGGAAATTTCGCTTTACGCTTGAATACTGTTCCGCTCATTTGGTCATTGGATATTGGAATTTAATTGGAAATTGGAATTTGGAAATTGGAATTTTTACGCTTTAGGTAATCCTCAGAGCCTTACCAAAGTGGTTGGCAATTACATCTTATTACAAAATATTTTTTAACTATGGGTATTATTTTTTGGATTTTTGTTTTTATAGCAAGTTTAGCGCTTTTAGTAAAATCAGCCGACTGGTTGGTTGAAAGTGCAGAGAAGATTGGCTTGGTTTTAAAAATCTCTCCCTTTATTATCGGAGTAACCATTGTTGCTATAGGCACCTCTTTGCCAGAACTTGCTTCTTCCTTATCTGCAGTTTTAAAAGGAGTAAGTGAGGTGGTACCTGCTAATGTAATTGGTTCAAATATTGCTAATATTCTTTTAATTGTTGGTTTATCAGCAATCGCAGCCCGAAGACTAATTGTCAGAAGAAGTTTAATTGATTTGGATGCTCCTCTTTTGGCTGCAAGCACTATCTTATTTATTTTTATAGCATGGGATAGGAAAATTGAGTTTAAAGAGGGAGTACTGTTATTGATAGGTTTTGTGGTATATGTTTTGTATACTATTTTTCAGAGAAGGGAACAAGAGGATGAAGTGGCAAAGGAGATTCTTCCTTCAAGAGTAGAAAGAAGAGAAAAAGAAGCAAGGATAGAAAAGGAGAAAGAATCTATAGCAAGGATTGATTTTAAAACCATTTTCTTTTTGTTGGTAGGAATAATAGGATTGGCTATTGGGGCTAATTATACCATTGAATCAGTGGTAAAAATATCAGAAATACTAAAGATTGCTCCCAGTCTAATTGCTATTAGTGCCATTGCCCTGGGAACTTCTTTGCCGGAGTTGGTTACCTCAGTCCAAGCCGCTTTAAAGAAAAAATACGAAATTTCCTTAGGAAATATCTTTGGCTCTAATGTATTCAATATTCTTCTGGTAACGGGAATCCCAACTTTGATTGCCCCTTTAAAGGTTAATTCAGAAACATTTACTGTTGGTATTCCTTTCTTAATTACTGCCACCTTTCTTTTTATAATCTCAGGAATATCTCAAAGAATCCATATTTGGGAAGGGGCAATGTATGTTTTAATTTATATCTTATTCGTGGCTAAATTATTTAATTTATTCTAAATTTTAAAGGTCGAAGGTGAAGTAGATTAGGCATTTTAGAAGTATTTAACTATGAGTTTAAAAAACAAGATATTGATAGGAATAGGAGGAATAATTGGAGTAATGATCATTCTTGGTATAATAGGCAGTGGAAGTTTTAAAGGGAATTTTACAAGATATACTCCAGAGGTTCAACCTTCTTTGAGAGAAATTGAGGCACCTTCAGGGAGCTCAGGAGCAGGAATAAAGGAGACAACAAAAGGTGAAGTGGAAAAGGCTGAAAGCGAGGAATCTACCACACCTTCTTCTCGACTGATTATAAAATCAGGCGATCTTAACATAGTAGTAAACAATGTTCCAGAGGCAGCCAGAAAGATTATAAAATTTGCCGAAGAACAAGGGGGATGGGTGGTTTCCAGTAACATAAGCAAAGAAGATGAAATCCCTACTGGTAGCGTTACTGTTCGGGTGCCAGTAGATAAGTTTGAGAAAACAATGACTTATATTCGAGGTCTTGCAGTAAAGGTAGAGTATGAAAAGAGCAAGGGGAAAGATGTTACTGAGGAATATGTGGATCTCAATTCTCGATTAAGAAACCTAGAGGCGACTGAAAATCAGTTTTTAGAGATTATGAAAAAGGCTCAAACTATTGATGAAATTTTAAAGGTTCAGGCAGAATTGACTAAAATTAGAGGTAAGATCGAGAGGACAAAGGGCAGGATTCTATATCTTGAAAGAAGCGCTAAAATGGCAACCATTAGTGTCAACCTTGCTCTTTCTGAGGATTTACTACCTGTTCCTCCAGCAGAGAAATGGAGACCTAAATATGTAGCAAAACAGGCTTGGAATAATGTAGTAAGATTCTGGAGAAATGTCTCTTATGGAGTGATTAAATTCTTTGTCTATGGCTTGATCTGGCTGCCATTGTTGATTGTCGTGCTCGGTATAATCCGGTTGATAACCCAACCAAGAAGAAGGAAGGAGAACAAATAAATATTTTGAGCGGTCAAAAACCGCTCAAAATTGCGGGGTGGTGTAATTGGTAACACGCGGGACTTTGGATCCCGTTATCCAGGTTCGATCCCTGGCCCCGCAGCCACTCAAAGAGCCGGCTGAAGCCGGCTTTTTGAGTGGCTGTCTCTCTTGAACAAAATCCGAACATTTTTCAAAAAATCCTGTGTGAGCTCTGCTTTGCCTGTCGGCAGACAAAGCAACTGCCAAAGCCAGCAAAAATTTTTCATTATTTATGGCGGGCGGGCAATAAATTTTTTCTTTTAAAAGGTATTAAATTTTTGCTGTCCTTGGCTAAAAATTTGCTCTCGCAAATTTTCCTTTTCGGAATTTGCCCACCCTTAGCCCGCTGAAGGCGGGCAAAAATTTGATTGACTTTTTATCTAATATCAGTTATCATTATAATAAAGAAGCTAAAAGGGTTTTACTATAATTAGTGTATTATAATAGTATATTTAAGTCAAGAAAGTATGTCAAATAAAATATGTCAAATAAAATAGGAGAAAATATAAGAAAACTTCGTCAACAAAAGAAAATGTCCCAAGATCGTCTTTCAAAAAAAGCAGATTTAGCTTTAAACACGATTGTTAAAATTGAAACCGGAAAGAATCCGAATCCTACACTTGAGACCCTCCAAAAAATAGCCAAAGCTTTAGGAGTGAGTGTTGATAAAATGTTAAATCCATAAGAATTATGATTAAAAACTTTGGAAAAATAATAATTGGAGATAGTAGGAGAATGCCAGAATTAAACGATGAGAGTATTGATTTAATTGTTACTTCTCCTCCTTATTGGCACATAAAAGATTACGGAGTGCCCGGGCAGATAGGTTATGGGCAAGATCTTCATCAGTACTTAAAAAATTTATATTATGTTTGGAGTGAATGTTTTCGGGTTCTTAAAAAAGGAGGAAGGTTTTGTCTTAATATAGGAGATCAATTTGCAAGAGCAATTATTTATGGAAGGTATAAAGTAATACCGCTTCATGCTGAATTTATAGCCCAATGCGAAAGTATAGGATTTGATTTTATGGGTTCTATTATCTGGCAAAAAAAGACAACGATGAATACAACTGGAGGAGCAAATGTAATGGGTTCTTTTCCTTATCCTCCTAATGGAATTGTAGAGATTGATTATGAGTTTATTCATATTTTCAAGAAGCCTGGTAAAAGAAAAAAAGTTTCAAAGGAAATTAAAGAGGCTTCTAAGCTTAGTAAAGAAGAATGGAAAGAATATTTTTCAGGTCATTGGCACTTTGGAGGAGCGAAACAAATAAATCATGAGGCAATGTTTCCTGATGAGCTTCCAAAAAGAGTAATAAAAATGTTTACTTTTATTGGAGATACTGTATTAGATCCATTTTTAGGAAGCGGCACAACAGTAAAAGTTGCACTTGAGTTAAAAAGAAATGGCATAGGTTATGAAATAAATAAGAATTTTCTAAACATTATGAAAAAGAAAATTGGGAAAGTAGAGAGTTTAGAAATTATAGAAAGGAAAGAACAAAAGATTAATCTGCCACAAATTGATTACACTCCCAGGATTCAAAATGCTAAACCTAAAATAGATCCTAAAAAGTTTAATTTTAAAGGGAACAGACTTTATAAAGTTACTGAAATATTAAACGAAGATACTCTGAAATTGGATACAGGATTAAAAGTGAAACTTTTGGGAGTAAAGATTAATAAAAGAGAGGAGGCTATCCAGTATTTAAAAAAATATGTATTAGGAAAAAATGTTTTTTTGAAATTTGAAAATAATGATCTTTCAGACAATGATACTATTATGGCTTATGTCTATCTTAGAAATAAAATTTTTATCAACAGATATTTAATTAAATCTGGAATAGCAATTCCGGATTTATCAAGTGAATTTGGATTTAAAAATAAGTTTTTAGCGTTAACAAAGAAGTTAAATTATGGCTAAAGAGTGGATATTAAATTCAGCTACCAATAGGTTTCAATTAAACTTTAAAAGAAATGTAGGCCCGGTAGCAGAAGAAATTAGAAAATGTGCTCCTAAAACTCTAAAAGAATGGGAGGAATATTATTTTAAGAATGTGAAGCCAAGAGAACATTTAATTGAATTAGGAAAAAAATTATATGTAAAAATTACAGAAGTTTTGGCATCTGAAATAGATCAAATTACTGAAGAAGATTGTATAAATTATATTTTTAACTTAGTTATCAACCGAACTTTTGATGGATATATTACGGAAAAGAAAACAATTTATGAACAACTACAAGACATCCTAAAAGTAAAAATTGAACCCGCGCCAGATAAATGGGATAGATTATTTAATGTGGACTTCTTTATAAAAATAAAAGATAAATACATCGGATTACAAATAAAACCAGCCGGTGGAGTTTCTCATATATCTCAAATTTTCAAAGAGAAGCAATTACAAAAAGCCACTCATAAAAAATTTACAGAAAAATACGGCGGAAAAGTATTTTATGTAATCTCCATTAAAGAG
This sequence comes from bacterium, assembly GCA_021158195.1. Lineage (GTDB taxonomy): Bacteria > Patescibacteriota > Minisyncoccia > Minisyncoccales > PEYH01 > JAGHAC01. The sequence continues at coordinate 5,087 of JAGGVA010000018.1, forward strand.
AAAGGTAAAAAGAAGATTTATAATACTGAGGTTATCGAAGAAATAAAAAAGGAGATCAAAAGATTAAAGGGGCAATAATAATAAAATTACACAAATCATTCTGGAAGTTAGCTGGACAAATATAATATATTTAATAATTGGTGCTCTTGTGGGTTTTGGAAGTTCGGTTGGTCTTGAATATATCAAGAGAGGCTGGGAAAAAAGAGATGAAAAAGAAAAAGCAAAAAATATATTAAAAGCACTGATACAAGAGATAGAAGAAGGTATTGAGCGGGCCGAAGGGCTTATTAAATTTTTGGAAAATAATAAAATTTCATTTTCTAGAATTTATACTGAATATTGGAGATCCACAAATTCAATTCTTAGTCAGTATATCAACGATATTGAAATTCTAAATCTTCTTCACCGTATTTATTATCGTTTTGATTTAATTAACTTTAATATGGACCGTAACCGTTTTGGGGTAGGTGCTGCTTTTGCTAAGCAATATATTGATGAGATAAAAGAAAATTTTAGAAAACTAAAAGTTAAAATTGACTGAGAGAGTTAGACTAAAAATTATTTTACAGTTTATTTCTCAATAAGAAGCAGAATTAAAAGAGCGTAAGCTCCGAAAAGGAAAAATTTGCCAAAGCAAATTTTAGCCAAAGCCAACAAAAAATTTATCGCCCGCCCGCCATAAATAATGAAAAATTTTTGCTGGCTTTGGTAGTTGCCGTTAGGCAACTCCTTTTCGGAGATGGGCGAGAGTCCGCGAAGTGGACTTGCCAACCCGCGCTCTGCGCGGGCTGGCATCAGAAGTCAGTATTAGGATTTTCTTTGAAAAATGTTCGGATTTTATTCAAGAAATACAGCCACTCAAACTTTCTCTATCATTTTACCAAATCTTATACATAAATCAGAGAAAATAAATTAACAGGCGGGGGCTTCGCTCCCACCTGTTTGATTTATCAGGTTTTAAAATTTCTTATTTTTGATTTGTGAATTAAGTTTGGTAAAAATAGTGTCAAAAGTTTGTAAAATTTTCTATCTGGAGCGCAAAAAATCGCCTAAAAGGCGATTTTTTGGTAAGATAAATAAAGAGGTAAAGTTTTTTGTGATAGAATAGAAATATGCGTATAAAAATTTTGATTGTTTTAATAATTTTGACTAGTTTGAGTTTGGGATATTTTTTTGTCTATAAGAATTATCTTTCCAAAAGACAAAAAATAGAAAGAGAAATTAAAGTTTCCCAGACTGAAGAAAAGATTGAAATACCCGAAATTGAAACGCCCCAAGAAAAAGCCACTAAAGAGGAAAAAGCACCCAAAGAGAAAGAGAAAATTAAAACAGTAAATATTCCAAAAGAAATATCAGACAATTGTATTGGTTTTTTAATTGGGAGTACTTTTGAAATTGAAACAATGAAAGAAATAGGGGCAGGTTGGATAAGACCTCATCCTGGGCCCTTTGTTTGGGGCTTTATTGAAAAGAGTAAAGGAGATTATGATTTTTCTATTACTGATAATTTTGTCAAAACAGCACAAAAAAATAACGTTGCAATTTTACCTACCATTTGGCCCTTTGCTGAATGGGATCAGAAAATTTGCAGACCAAAAATTTGTGAAGTTTCATCTGAAGATCAATTTTATTTTGAACTTCCAAAGTCAAGATGCGCGCCTTGCAATATGGCAAATTATAAACAATTCCTTAAAAAGTTAGTAGAAAGATATGATGGAGACGGAATAAATGACATGCCAGGATTGAAAATTCCAATAAAATATTATGAGATTTTAAATGAACCTGAAATGCGAGAACCTTTTCTTACCTTTTTTAAAGGTACAGAAAAAGAATATGTAGAAATATTAAAAGCAAGTTTTGAGGCCATAAAAGAAGTTTGTCCAGATTGCAAAGTTTTGTCTGGAGGAGCAGCAGGGGTAGAACCAAAAATGATTTCTTTTTGGTCAAAAGTTTTTGATTTGGGGGCCCAAAATTATTTTGATATTGCTAACATTCATTTTGTCAACTTTGGAGATAGAAGCACTCTTAATGTTAAACCTTTTAAAGAATTGCTCAAAGAGAAAAAAATTGAAAAACCAATTTGGGTAACTGAAGCTGAATATGGCAAAGATAAAAACCAAGAAATAGAATCTACAGTTGAAGGAGCTCTTTTGGAAGGGGCTAAAAAAATATTCTTTACTAGATTTGTCATTGGTAGTAGTGCCCCTCCAATTCCTGGTCAATATTCTACCCAATATATAAACATTACTTCAAAATGCAATTTAATAAAATAAATCAAAAAATATTTCTAATTTTTTAGCAAAATAATGTGAGCGGTATTATTTATGCAAAAATTGATTGCAAAAGCAATATTACTTAAAGAGAAATAAATTATAAAATAAAAACTTTTTGAGCGAACCCCGCTTCACTTTCGTGGGGTGGGGTGAGCGAAAGGGCTCAACGACAATTTTCTGAAGGCAGGCGAGGGCTTCGCCCCCGCCTGTTAAAAAATCTTTTAAGATTTCTTTCCGCTCACCCTCAGACTTTAGTTAGGGACTCGCTTTGAAAAATTTAAATACCACATAAAATTTGAGAAACATTAAAGAGTTGAGAAACATTAAAGAGTACTGTAAAATAAAAGTATAAATTAAGAAAATAATATGCCTAAAAAGAGAAAAATCATTTTAAAAGGAACCCCTGCCAGTCCAGGAATAGCCAATGGAAAAGTAAGAATTATTTTAGATCCTTCCGAATGCTCTCGTATGAAAATAGACGAAATTTTAGTTACTGAAATGACAAATCCTTTATTTGTTCTGGCTATACAAAAAACTAAAGCTATAGTTACAGATATAGGTGGTTTAACTTCTCATGCTGCTATTGTCTCAAGAGAACTTGGAATTCCCTGTGTAGTAAATACAAAAAAAGCAACAAAAGTTTTAAAAAATGGAATGAAAATTAAGGTTGATGGCAAAAAGGGCATTGTTTATGAGATTTAATATTAAAAAAGCGTCTTCAGAAGATGACCCCATTAATAAATTTTTATCGGCTATTAGATCGACTTATTCTGATATGGATATTTCAAGGACGTCTTGGCCAGCGACCGCACCTCAATTAGAGGCGTATTTTGCCGACATTATTGCGACAACAATTTTTAAAAAATATAAAGAAAATTCCAAAAAGTGCGAGGAGGCATTAAATACTCTTAGCGTTTTTACTTTATATGCTTCTTTGTACCATACAGAGATTGTTGGTTTAAAAGTAAGTAAAATATTCGATAATTATCCAACAAACCAGAGAGATATTATAAACTTTGTTCTTTTTATTTTTAAGGTTATTAAAAAAAGAGTTCAGGGAGAACTTTTTTGTTTAGATAAAACTCATAAGATTTTGACCAAAAAAGAAGTAAAAAATTTAGAGAAAAAATTAAAATGGAGAGAAATTAAAAAGAAAGAGATTAAAAAAGAAATTTCTATTTTAATCGTAAGTTTAGAAAATTTAATTTGGTCATTATATTTTGATTCTTTTACTTGTGCAGGTTGTGAAAGACATGGTCCTTATTTTACAAATAATAACGAGATTATTTTGGTTAGAAATTATTTTAATTTAAATCCAAAGGAAATCTGGCCAATCAAAAATAAATATCAGTCAGTTAAAATGTACCTTAAATATTCACAGGGTATAAATATTCAATTAGATTACGCGAATCATATTAAATCTTCTAATTCTTTACAAGATAAACTCATTTCTTTTTCTATTATTGCCGATAAAAAACAAATTGCTACTCTATCTGAAATTCATTCTTTATCTCAATATTTTTCCCACCTTGCGAAAAAGCAAGCAGAAAGAGTTAACGCACTTCCCCCCTTGGAAATTATAAAAAAGGGCGCTGAAATTTATTACTATCGCTATAAAAACTTTTTTGATTATTATAAAGAAGATTGGCGGCCTCCTCAACAGGTTTATGACAGGATAAATGGCTTAAGATTGAGATGGTGGAATTATTATAAAAGTGATAAAGGTAAAAAGAAATCGCCAGAATATTATGTTAAACTTTTTGATCCAAGAAATAATTTTATAGGATAAAAATAAAAGTCGATTATAAATTAAATAAAATTAAAAAAGGAACAAAAATATGTCTTTGGAAAAATCATTTGAAAAAAATATTTTAGAAAATGGAATAGAAAATAAAGCCGAAAAAGAAAAAGCATCTTGGGATACAAAAATTATTCTTCAGCGCCATGGTGAGTTTTATAATCAAAAACCAGGCGACCCGGAATTTGAAAAACTTGAAAAAGAAGGAAAACTGGGCCTACTTACAGAAAAAGGAATAGAAGAAACTAAAAAAGCCACAAAAGAAAAACTTTCAGAAATTTTAGAAAGCAAAAAACCAAGCGATATCATTTTTCTGTATAGTCCAACAGAATGGTTAGATTGGAAAAATGAGCAAGGATGGGAGAAAGGATACGGGAGTCGGGGAAAACATACTATTAAAGTAATTCTTGATACTATAGGATCGGAGTTAGAAAAAAGAACAAAATTAGGGGAGAAAGTTAAAGACAAAATTCGTATTGTTGGCATTGGGCCTCAAGATAAGTTAAGAGAACTTAACATATTTTATATTTACAATGCGCCAAATCCGAGAGCATATATTGAAGCACTGCGAAAGAAATTTGGTAAGGAAGACTGGTGGGAGGAATATTATAACATTGCAAAAGACCTCGAACCCATAAGAGAAGAAACTGGCGCTGAAAGCCCAATAGATCTTTCAAAGAGAATTGAAAGTTTAATTAAAGTGGCGTCTTTGTATAGAGAGAAGGTAAAAAGGGAAAGTCCTGATAGAAATTTAGTTATCTGGATGATAACCCATAAAGAGTTAATTCGTTCTTATCTTCAGCACGGCATAAAAGTAGCAGAAAAAGATATTAAAGATTATGAACCCGAACATAATGAAAGTATTGATATAGACATCATTCCTGATGGTCAAGTTATTACTAAGTTTAAAGATAGGGAATATAAGATTAAAACATAAAGAAATGAATTTTATTAAACCTTTCAATACAATTTCCAAAAAAGACGTATTTATTACCGGTGGAAAAGGAGCGAATTTGGGAGAGATAGAAAAAATTGGAATTCCAGTGCCGCCAGGATTTGTAATTTTGGCCTTGGCCTTTGAAAGGTTTTTAGAAGAGACCGATATAAAAGTAGAGATCGAAGCGAGAAGAAAAAAAATAAATATTCAAGATTTAGAGTCGGTTGAAGAAAGTTCTGAGATTTTGAGAGATTTAATTTTGAAAGAGAAACTGCCAAAAGAGATTGAGAAAGAAATTTTTGAGGCTTTTGATAAATTAAAAGCAAAGTATGTAGCAGTAAGATCTTCTGCCACAACTGAGGATTCAAAGATTGATTCCTGGGCAGGGCAACTTGAAACCTATTTGAATACAACCAGAGAAAATTTAATTGAAAACATCAAAAAATGTTGGGCATCTTTGTATGGGCCGAGGGCTTTGTTTTATCAGGCAAAGCGAGACTTAATAAACAGAAAAATTTCAGTAGGGGTAATAATTCAAAAAATGGTCCAATCTGAAATTTCTGGAGTTTGTTTTACTGTCCATCCAGTGACAAAAGATAAAAATCAAATGGTAATTGAAGCGGTCTGGGGATTAGGGGAGATTTTGGTACAGGGGAAGGTTACTCCTGATACTTATGTAATTGATAAGTCCAAAGTTAAAAATCAAAAGGCAAAATTTATTTTAGATAAGAATGTAAATTCCCAGATTGAAATGTTGGTTCGGGGCAAAGAAGGCAATAAAATTGCTCCTGTTCCCAGATCAAAAATTAAAAAACAAAAACTTTCTGGGAAACAAATGAAAGAATTAGCAAAACTTTGTATTAAAATCGAAAATCATTACAAAGATCCCCAAGATATTGAGTGGACTGTTGAAAAGAACAAATTTTACATTGTTCAAACTCGACCGATTACTGCCTTATAAAATTATTGTCAACAGGAAATAGAAATGTCAGGTTTTTAAGGAAATAGAAATGTCAGGTTTCTTAATAATAAAGGGTCTTCTCCAGGGATGGTCTTTTAGAGGTTTCCATCTCTTTTTCTTCTTCATCTGAGAGGCAGGAATAACCCAGGGTTGCTTTTGTTATCTTAGAGAGAGTATAGGAGTAGAAAGGTTTTTAATAATTTGCTAATACTTGACCTTTCTACCACTATCTTACCCTGACATTATCATTTCCTTTCTACACCCAAAGCCCTTAAAGGTCGAAGAACTTTTATTTGCAAAATGCTTAACAAAATGCTTAACAAAATGCTTGCGAGTTGATTGATTTATGAATGAAAATTTTGTAGAATTAAAAAAGTTTATCCCTTACAACAAAAGATTTAAATAAAAGTTTATCCCTATTAGCATTATGGAAAAATATTTTGTAGATAAAAAGGAGGAGATAAGATACCATCAAGTTGTTGAAAGGTTAATAGAGATAAAGCCTTCAAAGGAGTTTGTTAATGCAATAATAGGTCCCAGAAGAGCAGGAAAGACCTTTTTTCTTTTTTCGGTGATAAAAAAATTAAATCTAAAAGATGAGGATTTTTTATTCATAAATTTTGAGGACGATGAAATAAAAAACTTAAAAAGAGAAAAAATTACCAAATGTATTCAAAAGCATACCGAAATTTATGGAAAAGAGCCGAAATTTTTATTTTTTGATGAAATTCAGAATTTAGAAAAATGGCAGTCATTTATATATAGTTTGGTTGAAAAAAAGAGATATTATGTTTTTATTACGGGTTCTTCTTCAAAATTATTAAGCAGAGAAATTACAACCCAACTGAGAGGAAGGAGTTTAAATGTGATTGTTTTCCCTTTTAATTTCAGAGAATTTCTTATTATAAAAGGTTTTAAATTCAAAAAGATATACTCAAGTTTAGAGGAAGCAAAAATTAAAAATTATCTTAAAGAATATTTAAGCAGCGGTGGTTTTCCTCAGGTAGTCCTAAAGAAAATAGACAAAAAAACTTTTTTTAACGAATATCTCAATGTTGTCTTATATAGAGATATTATAGAGAGATATAAAATAGAAAACATAGAAGTTGC
>JAGGVA010000067.1 GCA_021158195.1 bacterium
AAGAAGCTCTTCTTTTTTGACTCCAGTTAACACTAAATCAAAATCGGCTTCATCTCTTTCTTGATAGTTTGAATTGAGAACAAACCGCCCATTATTTTTTGTAATCCTTATAGGGGCTATAGGACCACCCCATGGAATATCTGAGATAAGTAAAGCCAAAGAAGCGGCCAAAAGGCCGGGAATATCAGGGTCGTTCTCTTCATCAAAAGAATAACAGCTTACTATCACTTGCACCTCTCTTTTTAAGTTTTTTGGAAAAAGAGGACGAATTGCTCTATCAATTAGTCTTGCAGTTAAAATAGCCTCTTCAGAAGGCTTGCCCTCTCTTCTTATAAATCTTGAGCCTAAGATTTTTCCAGCAGCATAATATTTCTCTTCAAATTCCACTGTTAGAGGAAAAAAATCTAAATCTTCCAAATCAGAAGAAGACATAGTAGCTGTAGCCAAAACTAAAGTATCTCCTAATTTCACAAAAACACTACCATTTGCTTGTTCAGCAAGCTCAGGTAAACTGATAGTAAATTGCTTTCCTCCAATTTCTAATTTATATTCCTCCTTCATGTTTGACAGATTTTGTAATAAGATATTTTTTTGGATTTTTACTTAGATCAATAAATTCATCGGCCACCTCTTTTAATTTAGAAGAGGTAGATTTTCCAAAGGCTATTACCTCAATTCTTTTACCTTGATTTTTAAGATACTCAACCAGAGGAACAAAATCACCGTCTCCAGAACAGAGGACGATTACATCTACATTTGGAGCGACCCTTATTGCATCAATGACAATTCCCACATCCCAATCAGCTTTTTTTAATCCTCCATAATATTCCTGAAGAGGTCTAATTCTTGTTTCAATTCCTAATTTTGTTAAAGCGTCAAAAAAGGGCTTTTCTTCTCCTGTTTTTGTCTGAACCACATAGGCAAAAGCCCTTATTAGTTTTCTATGAGAGACAGCCAACTTAAGAACTTCTCCGAAATTAACTTTTGAGGAATACAAATTTTTAGCAGTCCAGTATAAATTTTGGGTGTCAATAAAAACAGCTACCCTTTGATCTTTATGTTTGCAGTCTGCCATTTAATATAAATTAAAACAAATTAATTTATCTCTTTTTAAGACCCAATTTCTTTACAAGAGCATTATACCTTCTTACGCTCTCTTCCTTTAAAAATCTTAAAAGTTTCCGCCTTTTGACTATCATCTTCAAAAGACCTCTTTTTGAATGAAGATCTTTGGGGTGTTTCTTTAGATGGCTCAATAATCTTTTTATTTCTTCAGTTAAAAGAGCCACCTGCACTTCAGGGGAACCTGTATCTTTGTTGTGGATTTTGTATTTTTGAATAATCTTTTCCTTTTCCTCAGGTTTAAGCATACTTTTTAATTTTAGCTTAAAAATAAAAAAACATCAACCGAATTTCCTTTTTGGATTTTGACTAACCTTTTTGTCGCCTTATCCCAATGTTATGTAAGGATTTTCTCTTGTGATGCAAAAAATTGAACTCCTTCTGATGTGTCACTTTAGCATTTTGTTTAAACTTATTCTATCAGAAATTTTTGAGGAAATAAAGATTGTCATTTGTTTTCGCTCGGCAAAAATAATGGGTTTATTTTTAAAAACCTTCAAATCTAAAAATTGAATTGCATAGAAAGTTTTATTAAGCAGATTCGCTCTTTTCAAAGAAATAAGCCCCAAGGAAAGTCATAAGAAAAGAAAAGACAATCAATACTGCGAAATCAAAAATAATCGAAAACGAAGAAACGCCCAGCAATATACCTCTTAGGCCATCTATACCATATGTTAATGGGTCAAGATATGAAATATATCTTATCCAAGCAGGCAAATTTTCTAATGGAAATAAGGCTCCAGATAAAAAGATTAATGGGAAGGTCACAAAGTTCATTATTAAACTAAATCCCTGCATATCCTTCATTTTTGAAGCAAATATTAATCCTAAACCAATGAAAGTAGAAGATATAAGAAGCATAAAGACAATAGACAACAAAAACGCAGGTATGCCAGGTATTTTGAATCCCATCAAAATAGAAATTCCTAAGATTAAAATCCCTTGCAAAACTGAAGTTGTTGCTCCTCCAACTATTCTTCCAATTACTATCGAGATCCTGCTGACGGGCGCAACCATAATTTCTTTTAAAAATCCGAACTCTCTATCCCACAAAACAGATATTCCGGCAAACATTGAGGTAGAAAGCATAGTCATACCAACAATACCTGGCACCAAAAAATGAATATAATCTATATCATTTCCCAAGCCGGGAATATTCATCTTACCAAAACCCAAACCAAAAAATGCCAAAAAGAAAAAAGGGATCATCAGGGTTCCAATAACTCTAGATTTTGCTCTTAAAAACCTTTTCATTTCTCTCAGCCACAAAACATATATTGCATTAGTATTGATTATCATTTTTTATATTTTTAGGGTTTATTATTACCTTCTAAACCTCCTTCTTGCGAAATTAATGTTTCTCTCTTTCTGACTAGCTTCTTCTTCTCTGATTGTTTTTCCAGTAAAATGCAAAAAGACATCTTCCAAACTTGGCTTGTGTAAAGCCACGGATTTAATATCAACACCTTTTTTCTGAGCCAATTTTATCAGTTGAGGTATTCTTTTTTCGCCCTGTTCAACCATTATAGTTAATTTTCCATTATGTTCTTTAATTGATTTCACAAAGGCCAGTTTATTAACTTCATTCATAAACTCATTATTATTTCCTTCTAATTCAAAAGTTATAATATCTCCCCCGAGTTTATCTTTTAATCTTTCTGGAGTGTCCATTGCAATAATCTTGCCATGATCAATGATGGCTACTCTATCGCAAAGATAATCAGCCTCTTCCATATAATGGGTGGTTAAAATGATTGTGACATTATGTTCTCTGTTTAGTTTTTGAATGTATTCCCAGATGTGCCTTCTTGTTTGGGCATCCAAACCAAGAGTTGGTTCGTCCAAAAATAAAACTTTGGGTTTATGAACTAAACCGCGAGCAATTTCTAATCTTCTTTTCATACCGCCAGAATAATTTTCCACCAAAATATCTGCTTTATCCTTTAACTCAACAAGTTCTAAAACCTCATTTATTCTTTTGTTTCTTTCATCTTTATTCATTCCATATAACATAGCGTGAAACTCTAAATTTTCCCTTCCTGTCAATTTATTGTCTAAGGCGGGTTCTTGAAATACTACCCCGATGCTTTTCCTTACATTATCTTTTTCTTTTATTATGTCATAACCAGCTACCTTGGCTTCTCCCGAGGTTGGATTAAGGAGCGTAGAAAGCATATTTATTGTTGTAGTTTTACCAGCCCCATTTGGACCCAGCAAACCAAAAAGTTCCCCCGCCCTAACCTCAAAACTTATATTATTCACTGCCGTCAAACCATTAAACTGCTTTTTTAAGTTTTCAACCTCTATTGCTAACATATTATAACCTGACTCTAGTTTATCTTTTATTTTCAGAGTGTAAAGTACAAAGATATATTTCTCTATTTTTGAGGTGTATTACAAATAAAAAAATTGCCGAGGGCAATTGGATCGAGGTTTTTACAAAGATAACTAACCGAAAGTTGCTATCCGATCTCCAATATAATGGGTTATAACAATAACTACAATAGCAATAATTAAATGTTCTAAGATTGTTCTGTAAGGTTTTGCGTTTTGTTGTCTAGCAATGTAGTAACTAAATATTGCTATCAAACTTAAGCCCCATATAATACAGGCAATAATTGCGGTGGATAGTTCCAAAAAAAGAATTGGAACAATAAAGGTTAGCGCAAACACAAATTTAGATAGCAAAGTAGAAACTGTTGATTCCCATATCTCTTTTGTGGAGTGTTGGTTCTCGGATTCTTCAGATATATGAATTCCTAAAGCATCTGACATAGCATCGGCTATTGCTATTGCAAGTATGCCACCAATAACAGCAATTCTTGAATGAGTGCCGGAATGCAAGCCCACAATTAAACCTAATGTTGTGATTATTCCTGATGTTAACCCAAAACTAAAACCTTTTCTTATTGAGAGCCTCATAAATATTGCATATTTTCTTTAGTATTCTTCGCATTTGAGTTGATAAAAGCTTCTTGGATGGCCACAAGAGGGGCATTGTTCTGGCGGCTCTTTTCCAAAATGAACATAACCGCATTCTCTACAAACCCACCAGACCTCTTTTTCCTTTTTAAATACCGTTCCTGTTTCTACTTCTCTTAAGAGTTTCTTGAACCTTTCTTCATGATGTTCTTCAGCTT
>JAGGVA010000016.1 GCA_021158195.1 bacterium
AAAGAAAGAAGCATAAGGAGCCACCATGGTAGCGTGACAACAAAAACAAGGTAGAGCGATATAGCACAAATAAAAATATGGTCAAAGGCTATTTCAAATTCTCCGATTTTGCTTTGTATACCTGATTTTCTGGCGAGAGTGCCGTCGTACCAATCACTTACCCAACCTAAAACCAAAAGAATCAGAAGATAGGTAAAAGAAGTTATCCGGTGAATAAGCAAGAAAAGAATATAAAGCGGAATTACAACTCCTCTAAAAAGTGTTAGAGCGTCTGCCAATAAGGAAAGTACTTTATTGTTCATTCTTCTCACCTCCTTTAAAATCGCTAAAAAAGGCCAAGATAGAAAGAAGGCGTAGAAAAACGGCTATCGCAAGGAGAGTATTGGCAAGATAAAAGATGTACCTCCAGATCGGTGAAGGCAAGAAAAAAAGCAAAACGCATACCGAAGCCCCCAAAAATCCAAAACTAAGTCTTCCGAAAGTATTGGGCCATAAAGTTTTATCCTTAATTATCAATCGAACCAGAGAGATAAGCACTATTCCTATTTCTAACACAAGATAAGAAACTGCTAAATAGAAAGAGAGATATTTCAGTGTCAGATAGATCATCGGGGGGATTAGTAAAAAGTCTACTGCGTGATCAAAGAAATATCCAAACCGAGTAGCAGCGTTTAATTTCCTTGCAAGAAAACCATCAAGGACATCTGTGATAAGAGCGAAAAACAACATTAATCCAGCGATCCGATAGTTGTTAAGATCCCTCATATGTGTACCTTCATAAAATACCAGCAGAAATATACTTATTGCCGCTACTAATCTTAATCCTGTAAGAATATTAGGTATTAATTTTTTTAAAGAACCGGCCATTTTTCACCTCCTTTTTGGACTTTTTTAATTTTAATAAATTTTGACAAAAAAGCAACAAAATTATAAAATTTAATATCATTTTGCCCTTTTATCGTCTAGTTGGTTTAGGATATTGGCCCTCAATTAGAAACACCGGTTCGAATCCGGTTGGGGCCGCCGGTGGGGTGCGCCGAATTGGCAAGGCACCGGTCTTGAAAACCGGCATCCCGCAAGGGATTTGTGGGTTCGAGTCCCACCCCCACCGCTTAATAATAGTCACTTATTTAGAGAAATAATTGCTTGACAAATTAACAAAGAGTCAATAGTTTATAAAAGAATCATTAAATCTTTAAAAGGAGGAGGAATGACACGAGAGGAAGTAGTAAGGAATTTGGGGGCTCGATTAGGAGAACAGGTATCAGTTGTATTTGAGGTATCTGGACAACCGCATATATGTATAGCCAAATTAATAGGAGTGACTTTACAGGGAATACAACTAGAAGGACTTTGTTGGCTATACTTTGAAGGTCCTATTAAAATTAGAAGTGTTTCAATTGAAGAAGAGGTAATTTACGAGGCACCTTAAATAAAATAGGGGACAATCCTTGAGATTGTCCCTTCCTTGATTTTTTTAATTAGAAGTGATAACATAGCAATAATTATATGGCAGAGGCCACCATTTTTATAATTTTAATTTTTTTTATTGTTGCGGGCTTTGCTTTGGTGATTTTTTATATCAACAAAAAATGGGAAACTGATCAAAGGCAAAATCAAGAAATAGAAAGGTTAAAAGAAGAATTAAAAGAGTTAATAAAAGATATTGGAGGGAGAGTAGATGGAACTTCGAGGGCAATGTATCAACAAATTTCCTCTTTTACAAAAGAAACGGTTCAGATAAGAGAAAAATTAAAGCAGGTAGAGGAAGCGATGAAAGGCATTTCTTCTTTTCAGGAGATTTTCAGATCGCCAAAAATTAGGGGGCAATGGGGAGAGGCAAGTTTGGAACATATTTTAAGCGAATATTTTCCTAAAGAACTATACGAAAGGCAACATCTTTTTTCCTCAGGAGAACAGGTTGATTTTGTTTTAAAACTTCCCGATGGAAAACTTCTACCTATCGATTCTAAATTTAATTTTGATAACTATAGAAGATTAGTTGAGGCAACAAATGAGGATGATAAAAAATATTACAGGAAGAAATTCTTTGAAGATGTAAAATTAAAAATTCAGGAGATCGCTTCTAAGTATATCTTACCCTCAGAGAATACTGTAGATTTCGCAATAATGTATATTCCGGCTGAAGCCCCTTTTTATGAGATTAATTTATCAAAAGACAGTAATTTACCAGAATATGCTCGTTCAAAGAAAGTTATTATCACTTCGCCCAACACAATCTTTTTAACCTTAATAGCAATAGAGCATTGGTTTAGAGATACTCAAATATCTAAAAAAACGCAGGAAATATTAAAAAGGTTGGAAAGAATTCAACAAGATGCAAGGAAATTGTCCGAAGATTTTAGAAAATTAGGCAATCATTTGAAAAATGCTACATCTGCCTACGACAATTCAGAAAAGCGTCTTTCTTTATTTTCAGAAAGAGTTAGCCGCTTATTAGAAACATCAACAACTAAAGATTCTGAAAATTTAGAAAGGTCAGAGATTAAAAAATTAACCTAAATATTATGTTTGCGGTAATTAAGACAGGGGGAAAACAATATTTAGTTAAACCCGGCGATAAAATCAAAATTGAGAAAATTAAGAATAAAGAAGGTGAAGAGGTCGTTTTTGAAGAGGTTTTACTGGTAAGCGATGATAAGAAAACAGAAATAGGTAAGCCGCTTGTTGAAGGGGCAAAAGTTAAAGCAAAAGTATTAGAGCATGGAAAAGGTGAGAAAATAATTATTTTTAAATATAGGTCTAAAAAAAGATATAGAAAAAAACAGGGTCATCGCCAACCCTATACTTTAATTGAAATTTTAGAAATAAAAAAGTAACAAAATCTTATATTAAATCCTCTAAATCTTCTGATTTTTTTTCTAAGTTTTTGAAACTTGCTCGGGGCTCGTCAAAGTAAAGTTCTACTTTACCGACGGGCCCGTTTCTGTGTTTGGCAATAATAATATCGGCAATGTTTTTTCTTAAAGTATCTGGCTTATATTTGTCTTCTCTGTATATAAAAAGGACCACGTCCGCATCTTGCTCCAGAGCTCCGCTTTCCCTTAAATCAGAGAGACGGGGAATTGGAGGAGTGCGTTGTTCTACTGCTCTTGATAACTGAGAAATAGCCAATACAGGAACATTTAGTTCCCTGGCTAATGCCTTCAGAGAGCGAGAAATTTCTGTCATTTGCTGAACCATACTTGTTGTTTGAGTTCTTGGCTCGATCAGTTGAAGATAATCAACAATCAACAGCGACAGTCCATATTCTGCCTGTAATCTTCTTGCCATTGCCCGCATCTGAATAACATTGGTAATTGCTGCATCATCAATAAAGATGGGCGCCTCAGAAAGTACACCAAGCGCATGTTGTATTCTTTCAAAGTCGCTTTCGGGACCTTCACTTGAAAGCCGTCCTGTTCTTAAACGCCACAAATCTACATTGGCTTGAGCAGCAATAAATCTATCAACAATTTGATCTTTCGACATTTCTAAACTGAAAATTCCCACAGGAAGTTTCTGTTCTA
>JAGGVA010000036.1 GCA_021158195.1 bacterium
ATAAATTTTGGAGGAGGGCTTCATGGCCATCCTTTAGGCTCATCTGCTGGCGCAAGAGCGGTTTATCAATCAATAGAGGCGGCTACAAAAGGCATTCCTTTAGACAAATATGCTCAAACTCATCAAGAGTTAAAATTAGCATTAGATTATTGGGGTTATGAAAAAAAATAATTTTCAACTTTCAGCAAAGGTTATTGATATAGAGGCAAGAGTTGCCTGGATTGTTTTAATTCATCAAGAAGATTGTCAAAAATTGGGTATTCGGCCTGGTGATGGATTAGTAATTCATCTTAAAGGACAATCTATAGGTTGCTATGTTGATGTAACCGACACTTTGGTAAAAAGAGGAGAAATAGGCATTTTCGAGGATCTTGCTCAAAGGTTTTCTATTGAACCAGGAGAGGTTTTAGAAATTTCTTTGTTGGGCAAGCCCAAGTCTTTGGAGGCAATTCAGAAAAAACTTAATGGCAAAGAACTTAATTATAAAGAAATATATGAAATTGTTTCAGATATTGTTTCAAGAAAATTAAATGATGTGGCGGTAGCATTTTTTGTTGCCTCTTCCTTTTTTGAAAAAATATCTCCAAGAGAACTTTTTTATCTTACAAAAGCAATGGCTGAGACCGGAACTCGGATAAAGTTCTCCGGAATTGTGGCTGATAAACATTCAGTAGGAGGGCTTGCTGGTAACGAGACCACTCCGATTATTGTGCCCATTGTGGCAAGTTACGGAATATTTATTCCAAAGACATGCTCACGGGCAATTACTTCTGCTTCAGGAACAGCCGACACTTTTGAAACAATTGCTCCTGTTTCTTTTGAAACAAAAAAATTAAAAAATATTGTTAATAAAACCAAAGGATGTATTGTTTGGAGCGCCGGAGACATTGTTCCTTCTGATGCAAGAATTATTGAGGTAGCAAGCCAACTTATGATTGAATCTTTTCCTAAAATGGTTTCAAGTATTATGGCAAAAAAGGTCGCTTTAGGTATTAAAAATTTAGTTGTTGATGTTCCGGTAAATCCCTTTGCTAAAGTTAAAAGTATTAATAGGGCAGAAGAATTAAAGAAAATTTTTGAGGATATTGCCAAGAGATTTAAAATAAAAATTAAAGTTTCCATTAATAAAGCCAGAGAACCGATAGGTAGGGGGATAGGTCCGGCGCTTCAGATAAGAGATGACCTCAAAGTTTTAGAGCAACGAAAAGATAAGCCATTAGATTTGGAAAAACGAGCATTAGAACTTGCAGGTTATATTTTAGAACTTTCTGGAAAAGCAAAAACAGGAAAGGGGTATGATATGGCAAGAGATTCTTTATATTCAGGTAGAGCATTGAAAAAATTTCAAGAGATAGTTGCAGCCCAGGGAGGAAAAAAGAACATTAGTTCAGAGGATATTCGGCTTTCAGACAAGAAGTATGATGTTAAGTCGCCCAAATCAGGAAGAATAAAATTAATTCATAACAAAAATCTTATAGAGATCTGTAGAATTTTGGGAGCACCTTATATAAAAGAAGCAGGTATTTATCTTCACAAAAAAACAGGAGAAAAAGTAAAAAGAGGGGAGGCATTATTTACCCTTTATGCAGGAAGCCCTCTGAGGTTGGAGTTGGCTTTAAAGGCGCTTAAAAAGAAAAACCCTTATCTTATTCAATAAATTAAACATTCAACAAATAAAATATGTTTGAACAATTTAAGCAAATTGGAAAAATCAAAAAATTACAGAGCGCTCTTGAAGAAGAAAGAGTGGAAATAGAGAAACAGGGAGTAAAAATAGTAATTAATGGAAAATTAGAAGTGGAAGAGGTGGTGCTTAATCCTCAACTTAAAAAAGAGGAACAAGAGGCAATATTAAAAGAATGTTTTAACGAAGGTGTTAAGAAAATTCAAATCAAGGCAGCCCAAAAAATGGCAAATATAATCTAAATTTTCATATGAAAACTATTTATGTAATTAATTCTCGCGGAGAAAAAGAGCCATTTTCCTTTCATAAAGTTTTTAGAAGCGCTAGAAGAGCAGGTGCTTCTTCTAAACTTGCTTTTGAGATAGCAAAGAAAATAGAAGAGGAAATTTATCCTGAAATTACAACCAAGGAGATTTTTAAAAAGGTTAAACGACTGCTTAAGAAAAAAGATTTTAAGGCAAGTTTAAGGTTTAGTTTGAAGGAAGGAATTAGAAAGTTGGGGCCAAACGGCTTTCCTTTTGAAAAATATATCGGAGAGATTTTTTCTGAATTAGGCTTTGATGTTTCTTTAAATCTTCATCTTAAAGGGAAATGTGCCCGATACGAAATTGATTTTTTGGCAAAAAGAGAAAATTTAATCTATGTAGGAGAGTGTAAATACAGAATTAACCAAGGAGAAAGGATTGATTTAAAGATTGCTCTAGAGAATTGGGCGCGATTTCTTGATCTTAAAGAAGGATATTTAAAACAATTCTCAAAATATCAAGTCAGGCCGATTTTGGTTACTAATGCAAAATTTACTAACCAAGTGATTAGATACGCTAAATGTATAGGAGAAATGGATTTGTTAGGGTGGCGGTACCCAAAGCCAAAAGGTTTGGAATATTTAATAGAATCCCGAAAACTTTACCCGGTTACAATTTTACCTTCTTTTAGTTCTAGTTTTTTAGAAGGTTTTGAAAAGGAAAAAATAATGCTGGCAGGCGATATTTTGGCACTGGGTAGGGAGAAATTATTAGAAAAAACAGGGCTTTCTTTTTCTAAAATTGATTCTTTGATAAAGGAAGCCCAAACTTTACTTTGTCAATAAACAATATGGATGTAGAAAAATTTATTGAAAAATTAACCAGAAGAGCAGGTAAAGAGTTGCTTTACTATTTCAAAAAAGAAAATAAATTAATTTCTTTGCGTGGCACATCAAAGGAGATTGTAACTAAATATGACAAAATTATTGATCGTTTTATTGTTTCTGAGATAAAAAAGAACTTCCCTGATCATTCTATTTTAAGCGAAGAAGGAGGCTTTTTAAGAAAAAAGAAAGAATTTCTCTGGGTAGTAGATTCTCTTGACGGTTCAGGTAATTTTGCTAACAATAACCCTCTTTTTTCTGTTTGCGTTGCTTTGTGTTTAAAATCAGAGCCGTTTTTATCGGCTATTTATGCGCCGGCAATAGAAGAGTTTTATTTTGCCAAAAAATTTAATGGCGCTTATCTTAACAAGAAAAAAATTAAAGTATCCAAGATAAGACAACTGAAAGAAAGTTATCTTGTTTATTGCGAAGGCAATGAAAAGAGCAAAAAAAGAATTGCCAAGATGTTCTCAACTGTTTATCCAAGGGTTACAGAGTTAAGGAAAATAGGATCGGCAGGATTAGAAATTGCTTGGACTGCCGCCGGGAGAGTTGATGGATATTTTACTACTAAAATTGATCCCTGGGATGTGGCAGCAGGAGTTCTTTTAATACAAGAAGCAGGGGGTAGGGTCTCTGATTTTCAGGGACGAGAATGGCAGGTTAAGCGCTCTGATTTAATTTTTTCCAATAATCTAATTCATAAAAACCTGCAAAAACTTTTGAAAAAAATATAGCGTTTTTGAAAATGGAACAAATCGAGTTATAATAATTTAATCATTTTAATAATTAACATTTTTGTTATGAAAGAAATTTCTATTCTTATCGGTGGGCAAGCAGGCGAGGGAATAAAACAAGGAGGAAATTTAATAGCCCGACTTTTTAATCGTTACGGTTGGAATGTTTTTGTTTACGAGGATTATCCCTCGCTAATTAAGGGTGGACACAACTTTTCTATTATTAGAGCCGCCAGAAAACCTATAAAATCTCACAAAAGCAAAATAGATATTCTCTTTGCTTTTAATCAAGACACTTTGAAAATCCACCAAAAAAGGATAGATAAAGAAACAATAGTAGTTTATGATCCTCAAGAGACAGAATATAAAAGAGGCATAAAGATTGAGATGGATAAAATTATTCAGGAACAGAAATTGCCTTCATTTACAAAAAACACATTGGTGTTAGGGGCTACGGCAAAAATTTTGAATATAAATTTTGGATTAGTTAAAAAACTTATTAAAGAGGTATTTAAAAATTATCAGCGGGAAAATCTTTTGGCTGCAGAACTTGGATATAATTTAGCACCAAATATACTTAATTTACCAAGATTAAGAAAGGCCCCAAAACCTCTTTTGACAGGTAATGAAGCAATAGCCCTGGGAGCAGCAAAGGCAGGGTTAAAACTTTATGTGGCTTACCCAATGACCCCAGCAACAAGTATTCTTCACTTTTTTGCTCATTATGAGGATAAGTTAGGAGTGAAAACAGTTCAGCCAGAAAACGAAATCGCTGCTGTTTTAATAGCAGAAGGAGCGGCTTATGCCGGAGTAAGGTCTATGGTAGGAACTTCGGGTGGTGGGTTTGCTTTAATGAATGAAGCATTGAGTATGGCTGGACAGGCAGAAATTCCAGTATTGTTTATTTTGTCTCAAAGAGTGGGTCCATCTACGGGTGTGCCCACCTATACAATGCAGGGAGACCTTTTATTTGCTTTAAATGCTGGGCATGGAGAGTTTCAGAGAATTGTTGCTGCTCCCGGCAATACTCGTCAAGCCTTTTATTTAACAGGAGAAGTGTTAGATTTGGTTTGGAAATATCAAATGCCGGGAATTATTTTAAGTGACAAACATTTAAGCGAAAGCACATTTTCTACAGAAATAGATTTAAGAGAGGTAAAAATGGAGAAGCCAAAATTATGGAAAGAAAAAGGTGGCTATAAGAGATATCTTTTTACTGAAGATGGTGTTTCGTCTCTGGCTTTTCCAGGAACTAAAAATAACGTTGTAAAAGCAACAAGTTATGAACACGACGAATATGGAATTACTACCGAAGATGCTCAGAGAATAAAAAAGATGATAGATAAACGAGCAAAGAAAAAAGAGGCATTGATTGAGGAATTGAAGAAAAAAGAAACAGTTAAAGTATATGGCAATAAAAGGAGTAAAATAGTTTTGATTGGTTGGGGATCAACACAAGGCGTTTTAGAAGAAGTAGCAGAGGAATTAAAAGTAAAATTTGTTCAGATACAATACTTGGAGCCGTTTCCTAAATGGGAACTAGAAAAAGTTTTAAAAAACGCGGCAGAGATAATTGATGTAGAGAATAACTCCACAGGACAATTGGCAACTATTTTGCGCTCACACGGCTTTAACCCTACTCGAAAAATTCTTAAATATGATGCCCGTCCATTTACTACTGATGAATTAATCAAAAAAATATGGCAAGAAATAAAATAGATTCTTCAATTCTTGATACTTATGCTCAGAACACTTGGTGCCCAGGATGTTTTAATTTTGTTATAGAAGGTGTTGTTAAAGAGGCAATTTTAGAACTTACAAAAAAGGGGTTAAAGATAGAAGATTTTGTTTTGGTGAGTGGAATTGGATGTCATGCCAAAATTGTTGATTATATTAACACCAATAGTTTTTATTCAATTCATGGAAGAGTGATACCTGTGGCAACTGGTATCAAACTTGCAAATCCTAATCTAAAAGTAATTGGTTTTGAAGGAGATGGAGATGCTTATAATGAGGGAATAGCCCATTTAGTTTCTGCTGCCCGAAAAAATACTGATATTACTGTAGTTATTCATGACAATAGAGTTTTTGCTTTAACTACAGGGCAATATACTGCTACCTCACCTATAGGTTTTAAAGGAAAATCTACCCCTCAAGGAAGCCTTGAAAGACCTTTTAATCCTATAGAACTAATGATAGCAAGTGGAGCAACTTTTGTGGCAAGAAGTTATGCTGGCAACCCGGCTCATCTTAAACGCATTCTTAAGAAAGCGATTGAACATAAAGGATTTTCTTTTGTAGAGGTCTTACAGCCCTGTGTTTCATTTTTTAATCCAGCAAAATTTTATAATGAAAAAATTTATAAACTAGAAGACATAAACCATAATTCTTCTAATTACAAAGAAGCGCTCGCAAGAGCCAGAGAGTGGGATTATAGCGATAGCAAGGGAGATATTCCTATAGGAATATTTTATCAAGTTCAAAGAACAACTTACGAGGAAATGATTTTAAAGGGTAAAAAACTTTTGAATTCTAAAATCTCTCAAAAATTTCAAGAAATTTTGCGAGAAAAAATATAAAAAAGACAAAAGAAAACAATTCGGTTAATTTTTTAAATTGCGAGATAGATGTTTCGCGCAAGGTTTTTATTCCGCGGCAAGAAACAGAGTTTTGGACAAAAAAGGCAATTAAGAAAATTAAAGAAAGGGAGAAGAGTAATAATAGAATTGATGTTTTAGATATTTTTGCCGGAAGCGGATGTATTGGTATCGCTGTTTTGAAAGCGACTAAAAAAACTTTTGTAGATTTTGTAGATATTGATAAGGAAGCAATTCAACAAATAAAAATTAATCTTGTAAAGAATAAAATTCCTTCAAGGAGATACCGAATATATCGCTCCAATATGTTTTCTCTTATTCGTAATAAAAAATACGATTTTATTTTGGCAAACCCTCCATATGTGGCTCTGAAAAGAATTAAAGAAGTTGATAAAGAAGTTTTAGAAAACGAACCCGGGAATGCTTTATTTGCAGGAGAAAATGGCTTGCTTTTCATAAAAAAACTTTTAAATGAAACCGATAAACACCTTAAATGTCTTGGGTATCTGTTTATGGAATTTGACTCTCTCCAAAGGGGAGAGATTGAAAAAATATTAAAAATGAGATTTCACAACTATCGCTATAGTTTTGAGAAAGATCAATACAAAAAAGAAAGATTTTTGATTTTACAAAAATTATGTTAATTAAAATAAAGGTTTTTCCAAAAGCAAAAAAAGAAAAAGTGTTACAGATAGATAAAGATAAGTTAAATGTTTGGGTAAAAGAGGCGCCAAAAGAGGGGAGAGCAAACGAAAGAGTTATTGAATTGATTGCTGATTTTTTAAAAATTCCTCAAAATAAAATTCAAATTATTAAGGGCAGAAGAACGCCGAATAAAATTTTAAAAATTTTTGATTAGATATGAAATTTAAAACAGGACAATTTGTAGAATTAATTGATACCAAGGGGAGAAAATATATTTTTCAACTCAAAAAGAACGAGAAATTTCATTTTCATCAGGGTTTTGTTTTGCATAACGAAATAATTGGCAAAGAGCCGGGTTGTCAACTTGTAAGTTCGAAAGGAAAAAAAGTACTGGTATTTTATCCCAAAACCAGCGATTTTTTGTTGAAAATGAAAAGAGGCGCGCAGATTATTTATCCAAAAGATTTGGGAGCAATTTTAACCTTAGGGGACATTTCCTTAAACAATAAAGTTTTAGAAGCAGGTACAGGTTCAGGAGCGCTTACAATATATCTTTTGAAAATGGTTGGAGAAAAAGGAAAAGTTATCTCTTATGAACGCAGAAAAGAATTTTTGGAGAGGGCAAAAGAAAATATCAAAAATTATTTTGGAAAGTTGCCGCAAAATTTAATTCTTAGAAAAAGAGATATATATAAACAGGGCATAAGAAGGGAAGACAAAAATCTTGATAGAGTCGTGTTGGATCTACCCGAACCATGGAGAGCCATAGACGCTGTTAAAAAAAGTTTAAAAGCCGGAGGTATTTTAATGGTTTACAATCCTACGGTGCAGCAAATGTTAAGGGTTAAAAAAGAAATTGATAAAACAAAACGTTTTTATTTTGAAGGAATGTATGAGGTTCTTCAAAGAGAATGGAAAATTGAAGAGATGAGTATGCGTCCCAAAGATAGAATGGTGGCTCATACAGGATTTATTTTAGTGGCAAGAAGATTAAGTTAGTTATTAAATTAAGTTGGTTGAAAAAAGAAGCGCCCCACAAGAGGGCGCTTTTAATCTTCTAAAACTGATAGTGGAGGGTTAACCCGAGAGCATTGAAAGAGCCACAGGGAAAACAAGGATTCAGATAGAACTTGCTCACAGCCTGTAGTTGTGAAGTGTCTACTTTTACTCCAATATAGGCCTGTGTTTGGTCAACAAGGGTGTCGTATCCTACGACCACCAACATAGGAGGAAAACTACAAACTCCAACATTAACATCGAAAAATCCAAACCGACGATTACATATGTTACTGTTTTGTATTTCAAGCGTCGCTGGACAGGGCTGATGTAGAGCAAGAAAGAGGTCAAAATCCCAAGAATTGATACACGAGTAACAAGGCGAAATTCCTATAATGCCTCGGATTTGGCATGAAATGTACTGATTGCAGAAAGTAGAAAAGAAGAATGGTCCAATACCTTCTCCTACAAAACCAATTCCTCCACCTATACTTAGAGATTCATTTTTCATTCCGTATCCTAAGCCAAAATTGAACCAGTAATAATTATCGTAAGCAGAACTTTCAAACATTACCGCATTAAAACAACAGGGTATTGGCTCAAGGACTGTAGCACCAGAGAAACTAATAAAAGGGGTTTCCGGTCCCGAGGCATTGAGATGAAGATAGTCAGCCATTCCCATTACCATAAGAATACCTACAATCAGAATTACTCCTACCAACCTTCTCATTCCAACCACCTCCTATAGGTTTTAAAGATTCTTTGAAAAAGATAACAAGTTTCTAATCCTTTGTCAAGATCAAGACCTTAACTTGACATTATTTTACTTTTTAGTAAATTAAAAACAGCCCTTTTAAGGAGGTGGTAGAAGTGAGATGGGTGTATCGGGCTGTTTTGGGAATAATGTTAGTGGTAGGCATTACAAGTATTATTGGCATCGCGGGGTTTGCTCAGTGTTGTTCTAGTTATTTGCCGATTCAGAATATTCGTATTGAAAATAATGGAGCAAATCCCAGGATAGAGTTTGAGGTAACCCGCTGGACTTATGTATACTTTTTCCAGTATCGTCCCGGAGTAGGTTGGGAGGCAATTCATCCTATTGTTTCTTCTCAGGTAAGGAAGTATGGGCCGGGATGCTATACTATTCATAACGGACTTCTTCGGTATGCAACTTGCGTGAGAATTGTGGTTAGTGACCAACCAGTTTTCGTTTATCCAGAAACCGCCTATGGAATGGGTCCAGTGCTTGCGTCTTATGTCAAGTTTGTCTCTCGAACATCTTGCATTAGAACTTTAGAGTTTCGATTGAAACCCTTATGTTGTCAGACACCTCCACCTTGCCCCGATTGTTGTAACTGCTATTGCTGTTGCTGCAATCCTTGCTTAATTCCACTTTGGCTACTTCTGCTCATTATTCACTGAGGATACAAGGCGCCCCTCCGGGGCGCCTTTCTCTTGACAAATTTATTAAAAAACTTTATTATTTGTTAGTACCTTAAAGGAGGTGGTTTTGGTGAGGAAGTATGGAATTGGTGGAGGCGTATTGGTATTGGCGCTATTTTTGGCGGGTTGCGCTGGCTTGTTCAACAAGCCCCCGGTTGCAGATTTCTCTTGGAAGCCCGTCGAACCTTTTGCTGGAGAAGAGGTAACCTTCGATGCTTCCCGTTCGTATGACCCAGACAAAAACGATACGCTGGATTATTCGTGGCTGATCAATGGAGAAAGATTGACAGGGATGATAGTACGGTATACCTTCCCAGACAACGGGGTATACGATGTTACTCTTACTGTCACAGATCACTGTAATGTTTCTACTTCGGTGACTAAGCGAATTATAGTGAAGAATCCTTCTCCTCAGATCAGAGGCATTACAGTATATGATTGTAATGGCGGGCGCATTGAAGCCGGAGATCGACTAAGGTTTTGCGTTAGTGCTGTAGACCCGGCAGGCATTTCCCCACAATATATATCAGAAGTTAAATGGGATTTTGGTGACGGTAGTGCTCATGCCTTTGGGAAATGTGTGGAACATTGCTACTCTCGTGGCTGTAGATACTATACGGTTACTGTCTCTGTCAAAGATGATGATGGGGCTACTAAAGCCCTAGAAAAGACTATTTATGTCTATTGTAAGGATTATCCTCCCAGCGCTATCTTTCAAGTTTGGCCTGGTGAGATAACCCAAGGCACAACTGTTTATCTGAGCGGCGAGAACTCCCATGATAATGATCGATGTTGCGTACCTTGTCCCGATTGTCCCTGGGATTGTGGTTTAACAACTCCTGAATGCAATGGCTGCCGTCCTTATTGTAACGGCAGAGACAGAATTGTTTCATACAGGTGGACCATTACTCCGTCGGAAGGATCCTCGTTTACTCTATGGGGAAGGGAAGTTTCTTTTGTTGCTAGTCAGACAGGAAGTTATAGGATAAGATTACAAGTTAGAGATGATGAAAACAACTACGCTTCAGCCACCCGTATAGTGGAAGTCACCCAATGAGGATTTAAGACGGGGAAGTATTTCTTCCCCGTCTTTTTTCTCTTGACAAAAATAAATAGTTTTTTATATTAATAATGCACCTTTAAAAAGGAAAGAAGTAAAGGAGGAGGTTTTGTCAAAAATGAAAGGAGGTAAAATGTTGAGAAAGTTTATGGAAGAAGCAGTGATACCTTGTTTAAGTAAGGCAGGAGTGAATTTCTTAGTTTCTGGACAAACAGTTATTTTCCCGGCGTCGGATATGACACGCCTGCGTGCTCTGGACCCGGATGCAAGATGGCCAATAGGAGATTTAGTATTCTTTGGTGAAACAGTGGTGTATGTGAGTCACACAGGAGATCAGGTAAAAGAAATTGTTGGACAAGCTTTTTCCACACCTGACAATTTAGAGAATGTTGTAATTAGTTTTTCTCTAAAGAGAAAGAGAATTTGATGGAGGGCCCCGAGCATTTGTTCGGGGCTTATTTTTTATTCCAAGAAATTTTATTGTCCTTCACCAAAAACTTGCCGGGCAGAAATTTCTCAATTACCCAAATATTGGTTTTGCAATGGTTAGTAATTTCAGAAACTGTTATTGTGGAGTTTTGGTCTGATAAAGCCATATAGGGGAGGATTTGATCTGCAAGATGTTTATCTAAACAACTATCTCGTAGGCCCTGTCTTAAAAATTCTTGAGCGGCTTCTTTGCCTATAACTTCTGCGGGTTTTTCTATTTTTCCTAAATTATCACTTCCCATAATTGTATTTTCAAAATATCCTATAATATTTATTTGACTTCCGGGTGAGAGAGTTTGATAATATTCAATTTTTTCGCTTATAGGCAATTTGAGTTTTGCCAATATCTCTTTTGCTCCTTTAATTTGTCTTTCTGCCACCCTTTTTGCCCTTAGCAGTTCTGATGCCCCAGACAAGATAATAATGTTCTTTAATTCGCCCCGATTTACAAGATTAAGAGGAAAAAGATGAGCAGGAGGAGTAATAGTTATTTTTATTTCTGCTCCGCCTTTTGGGTAAAACCCTCTTTTAATAATAGATAGTTCATAGCTCACTCCCATTTTTTTCAGAATTTCCAAAAAAACTAATCTAAAATGATCTATTGTAGGAGAAAAGAAAGTATCTGTTGCTCCGCCTCGAATATGAATTAATACAGGCTTTTTTCCTATTCCTACTATCACTAAAATTAAACCCTGAAGAATTAAAGTAATACTTGCGGCAGTATCAATTTTGAGTTCTAAGTGTTCTTTTAACCAAACATTAGAGGTTGGATAAATAATTATTTCTTCTGAGCCAAGATGTACACCTTCAATTTTTACTCCTGTCAAATCTTGTAAAGTTTTTAACCCTAAAAAATGCTGGGTTTGTAAACCCGGCTTTTTTCTTTTCTTTCTAATATTAAAAATCCGACAGGGTTTTTGAGTGATAATAGATAAAACCGAAGCAGTTCTTAAAATTTGCCCACCACCTTCAAGATAGGAGCCATCTATTTCAATCATTGTATTATTTTACAACTTTATTGAATTTAGTATAAGTTTTTTGTTTTGCTAATTTTTGCTTTTTGGCGGCAGATCAGTCAAACTAGATTATTTAAGATATATAAGTTTTTGCTATAATATTAGTATATGAACGATTATTTTCGGCAAAATTGGCACAGCATAGAAAAAGAGGAAGTTTTAGCAGTTTTACGCACTGATCCTGATAAAGGGTTAACTCTTTCAGAAGCAGAGGCACGCAGAAAAGTTTTTGGTTTTAATGTTTTACCCAGAAAAGAAAAAATTACTCCAGTAAAAATTTTCCTTTCTCAATTAAAGAATCCACTAATTTATATCCTTATTATCGCCGGAGGAGTATCGCTTCTTCTAAAAGAATATACAGATGCCACGGTTATTCTTTTGGCAGCAACTGTTAATACTGTCATAGGATTTGCTCAAGAGTATAAAGCCAATAAAACATTTGAAAAATTGCAGAAAACAATTTCTTTTAATGCCAAAGTAATAAGAGAGGGTAGAACTCTCTTTTTAGATGTTAAAGAATTAGTACCCGGAGATATAATTTTAGTTCAAGAAGGAGATAGAGTTCCGGCAGATGCCCGAATAATACAAGAGGATGATTTAATGGTAAATGAAGCAATGCTTACTGGAGAATCTATGCCTCAAGAAAAGAATGACACGGTTGTCTCTCCGGATACTCCTTTAGGAGATAGAGAAAATATGATTTATATGGGAACAACAATTGAAGGCGGAAGAGCAAAAGCAGTAGTGGTTGCAACAGGAAAGGATACTCAGATAGGAAAAATGAGTAGTATCTTGGCAGAGATAAAAGAAGAAAAAACACCTCTTCAGAGAAAAATTTCCCGACTCTCAAAAAAATTAGCCCTCCTTTTAACTATTATAGTTTTTTTGGTTTTTTTCTGGGGCACATTCGTTGGTTATGATGTAAAAGAAATGTTTATTATTTCTGTTGCTTTAGCAGTGGCTTCAATTCCTGAAGGATTACCTATTGCTCTTACTGTTACCTTGGCAATAGGAATGCAGCGTATTCTCAAACATAGAGGTTTAGTAAGACGGATGATTGCTGCCGAAACCCTTGGCTCTACTAGCGTTATTTGTACAGACAAGACAGGCACCCTTACCTATGGAGAGATGAAGGTAGACAGAGTTTATGTTTATAAAGCCCAAGAGAAAAGAAAAGATTTATTACTGAAAGCAATTACTTTTTGCAATACCGCTTTCTTTGAAGAAAAAAAATGGAAGGAAAAAAAGGCTGTTGGCAATATGACAGAAAGGGCTTTATTGGAGTATGCTTTCCAAAATGGATACCTTAAAAAAGATTTATTCAAAAAGGAACCTCAGATAAAGTTTTCTCCATTTAATTCAAAAGATAAGTTTAGTTTTTCTATACATAGAGATTTATCTGGCAATACTTTAATTTATTGTTTGGGCGCCCCAGAAATTTTACTTGAAAAGTCGAGATCTCAGAAAAAAGAAAAAGAAGTAATTAAAAGGGAAATAAATTATTTAGCAAGCGAAGGTTTTAGGGTGCTGGGGGCTGGCTTTAAAAATTTATCAAAAAAAGAAACGTTAGAAATTTCTGCGCATCAAAAAATTATAGAGGGAATTGATTTTCTTGGTTTGGTAGCCCTTAGAGATCCTTTAAGAGAAGATGCAAAAGAAGCAATTCAAAAAGTAAAAAGTGCGGGAATAAAGCCAATTATTGTTACCGGAGATCACAAATTGACAGCAAAAAAAATTGCTCAGGAGATAGGGATTAAAGCAGAAGATGAAAATATTTTAGAGGGCAAAGATATAGATAGATTAGATGAAAAAGATTTCTCTCAGAGATTATCTAAAATTTCTATTTATGCAAGGGTGGCTCCAGAACACAAAATTAAAATTATCAAAGCATGGCAAGAAAAGAATGAGGTAGTGGCAATGACAGGAGATGGCGTAAACGATGTTTTGGCTTTAAAGAAAGCAGATATAGGAATAGCACTTGGTTCGGGTACGGATATTGCTAAAGAATCAGCCGATTTAATACTTCTTGATAATTCTTTTAAAATTATTCTTCAGGCGATAGAAGAGGGGAGAGTGATAATTGACAATATAAGGAAAGTAATAACTTATCTTTTTTCAGACCTTTTCTCAGAAATTATTCTTATTGGCGCAGCCATCCTTTTAAAATTGCCCTTACCAATTCTACCCGCTCAAATTTTATGGATTAATCTTGTTGAAGATAGTTTGCCCAATTTTGCTCTGGCTCTTGAACCAAAAGAAAAAGATGTATTAAAAAGAAAACCTGAGAGAAAAGAAAAACCTCTTCTTACTTCAGAAATGAAATGGATTATTTTCTTTGTGGGAATAGTCACCGATTTTCTATTGCTTGGTCTTTTTCTTTGGTTGTATTATCACCAACTTCCAATTAATCATATAAGGACAATAATTTTTGCTGCCTTGGGTATGGATTCATTGTTTTTTGTTTACAGTTGTAAAAATTTACACAAAAATATCTGGCGAACCAATATTTTCTCAAATAAATATCTGTTGTTGAGTTCTTTCTTTAGATTAGGAGCAATACTAATAGCAATTTACCTTCCCTTATTTCAAAAACTTTTGAAAACATCTCCCTTGTCCTATTTTGAATGGTTTTATGTTATAATGATTGGGCTTTTAAATTTAGTCCTTATAGAATTGGTAAAATTAATTTTTATTAAAGAAAAGAAAATCTATGATTGAGTATATTGCTATATTTTTGCTTTCTTGTATTGTGTTGGTTTGGGCGGGGGGAAAAACAGTTATTGCTCTTTCAAGAATATCCCGCATTTTGAAATGGAAAGAGTTTACGGTTGCCTCTCTTTTAATGGCAATTGGCTCTTCCTTACCAGAATTCTTTGTAGGTGTTGTTTCGGGCATTAATCAGAAACCTCAGCTTTCTTTTGGTAATGTTTTGGGCTCTAATATTGTAGCCCTCACTTTAGTTATTTTCATCGCCGCCCTTTTTCTCAAAACAATCAAAATTAACAGAGAAGCAATTAAAAAATCTGTTTCTTTGGCAGTTATATATATTGTTCTACCTTTCTTATTAATTTTGGATGGACGTCTGTTGCGAATAGATGGCGTTATTCTTATTGTCTCATTTATTTTTTATTTGAGACATTTCTTTTTACAACAGCAGAAATTTAAGAAGCCCTTTGATCGTTTTGAAAAAGCGCCTCAAGAAAAACTAAAGATTTTCTTTAAAGAACTTGGATTCTTTTTATTTTCTTTAGTACTTTTTCTTTTAAGTGCCGAAGGCATAATTTTTTCAGCAGGTGAAATTTGTTCTGCTGCTCATATTTCTTTGGCTATTATGGGTATTTTAGGCATCGCACTGGGAACATCTTTGCCGGAAATTATCTTTACGATTAGATCAATAAAAATGGGTCATAAAGAAATGGTACTGGGAGATGCTTTGGGCTCAGTGATGGTAAATACAGGATTGGTTTTAGGCACAACAGTATTAATTTCTCCTTTTGAGATTAAGCATACGGGGCTATACCTTAACTCTCTTATTTTCTCGTTTTTAGTTGCTGTTTTGTTTTGGATTTTTGCCAGAACGAAAAACGAGATTAACAGAAAAGAAGGCTTTATTTTGTTTTTTGTTTATTCTTTATTTGTGATAATAGAAGCCTTCATAGAGGCATTTTAAGGTTATGGACATTTTCAAAAGAGAAAAGACGGGCCACTAAAGCCCGTTTTTAGTTTCGAATCAGCAAAATTATGGCTGCTTGTCAATCTTTGCTTTGAGTTTTTCTATTTTTTCCTTAATTTGGGCGGCTTTTTCAAACTGAAGATTTCTTCGTGCTAAGTCAAGTTGATATTTAAGTTGTCTTAAGTATTCTTTCAAAAATTCTTCTTTGGGTAATTTTTCTTCTTTCTCTTGGGAAAGAAGGGAAAGAGTATCGCGCACTTCTTTTGCAATAGGGAGAGGTTTCAAGTTGTGGGTTCGGTTGTATTCTTCCTGAATTTTTCTTCTTCTTTCAGTTTCTTTGATGGCTTTTTTCATTGAGGAGGTAATTCTATCAGCATACATTATAATATGCCCTTCGGGATGCCTGGAAGCACGACCCATAATTTGAATAAGAGAAGTTTCATCTCTCAAAAATCCTTCTTTGTCGGCATCTAGAATGGCAATTAAGGATACTTCAGGAAGATCAAGCCCTTCTCTTAAAAGATTGATACCTACCAAAACATCGTATTCTCCTTTGCGTAATTTTGATAAGATTTTAGGTCTAGCAAGGGTTTTTATTTCAGAATGAAGATAGGCAGCCTTTATTTTTTTCTTTTTTAAATGTTCTGCTAATGCTTCTGCCAATCTTTTGGTGATGGTTAATACTAATACTCTCTGCTTCTTTCTTATTCTTTTTTCAATTTCTTTTAAGAGATCATCGATCTGGTTTTCGGTAGGTCTTATTTCAATTGAAGGATCTAAAAGATATGTGGGTCTTATTATTTGTTCTGCGATTTGTTTAGAGTGTTTTTTTTCAAACTTTCCCGGCGTTGCGGAAACAAAAATAACTTGATTTATTTTTTTAATGAATTCATTAAATTTCAGAGGTCTATTATCAAGAGCAGAGGGGAGGCGGAATCCATATTTAATTAGGGTTTCCTTTCTTGATTTATCACCTTCATACATTCCTCTAATTTGGGGCACAGTAATGTGGGATTCGTCTATAAAGAGAAGAAAATTTTTGGGAAAGTAATCTATTAAAGTAAAGGGTGGCTCTCCTGCTTTTCTAAATTCCAGATGTCTTGAGTAGTTTTCAATACCGTGACACCAGCCAGTTTCTTTTATCATTGCCATATCGTACTCTGTTCTTCTTTTTAATCTTTCGGCCTCTATTAATTTTCCTTTGTTTTTTAATTTCCGATATTGTTCCTGTAATTCCAAATTAATATTTGAGAGAGCAATATTAAGCCGTTCTTTTTCTGTCAGCCAGAATTTTGCCGGCCAAATCTCTATTCGGCTTACAGGAACAAATTTTCCAAAAGGAATTTCTCCTATAGAAATGCTTTTAATTTTTCCTCTGTCAATCTCTATTCTTATAATTCTATCTTCTCCTGAGGTCCAAACATCAATATAATTCATTCTTAATCTAAATTTTCCTCGCCAAAGAGCATAATCATTTCTTTCATATTGAAGGTCTAAAAGCCGAGAAATTAATTCTCTTCGGGAAATTGTCTGCCCCTTTTTGAGGTGTAATGAAAGTTTTTGGTATATATTGGGAGAACCAAGATTATAAATACAAGATACAGAAGCAACCACTAATACATCTTTTCTTGTTAGAAGTGCTTGCACCGCTCTGTGCCTTAACCTGTCAATTTCTTCGTTTATTTTGGCATCTTTTTCAATATAGGTATCAGTTTGGGGAATATATGCCTCGGGCTGATAATAATCATAATAGGAAACAAAATAACAAACCTCATTTTCTGGGAAGAATGCCCTAAATTCTTCATAAAGTTGGGCCGCTAAGGTTTTATTGGGAGAGATAACAAGAGTGGGCAACTGTACCTTTTCAATAATTTTTGACATAGTAAAAGTCTTTCCTGAACCGGTTACTCCCAATAATGTTTGAAAACGGTATCCTTTTTTAATACCCTCGACAAGTTGCTTTATTGCTTTTGGCTGATCACCTTTTGGTTTAAATTTTGACACCACTTTAAATTTCATAGTTTGACTTTTTTAAATTATGCTATTATGCTAATTTAGTATCATTAAAAAAGGAGGCGAGTAAAGTGTTAAGTATTATTCTATGTTTCTTGGCATTTATAGGATTTTTGATTGCAGGACTTGACAAGTTTTTTTCAGGACAAAACCCGCAGGCAGTCATCTTTTTCTTTTGCTCTCTTTTGTTCTTAAATCTCTGGGCCTATATCTTTTGGCTTCGTTTGGTCCGGCACAGAGAAAAGAGGGGAGATTAATCTCCTCTCTTTTATATTTTCAACACCTTCCTTCTTCTTAATTTATGATAGGAAATGGCAAAGCGATGGGCCTCGTCTCTTACCTTCAAAAGAAGATTTTTAAATTCTTCAGGTAATTCGTTAAGTGAAACAAAATTTTTAGAAAAGCGTGAATATAATTTACCAGAATGCTTTCCCTTTTTTGCGAGTGAAATTGTTGGAATATCAATTTTATTTGCGGCTTTCAACTGTCCCTTGCCCCCATCTAACAAAATTAAATCAGGCATTTTCCACTCTTTATGTTTCATTCTTCTCAACAAAACCTCTCTTAAAGATTTTACATCATTTTGACCTTTAACTTTTTTTATCCTAAATTTTCGATAATCTGATTTTTTAGGTTTACCTTTTTCAAAAACAACCATTGAACCAGTTGCCAAACTGCCAGAAATATTTGAAATATCATATCCCTCAATTCGTACATCCTCTTGAAGATATATTCTAAGCAAAACTTTTAAAGTTTCAATCATTTTTTGATATTTTTTCTTTTGTCTTTTATTTTGACAGGGCGCAAGACAAACTCCAAGATGATAATATAAGCAGGGCTTCTTTGGCAAATTCTTACAAGTCCTAAAAGGCAAAATTCTTCTAATTTCTGCTAGGAATCTTTTTAACTCACTCCCTTTCACAAACGGCCCAAAATAATCAATTTGCAATTTGCAATTTGAAATTTGCAATTTTGTCTGATGAGTTAGAAAAACTCTCGGAAAATCTTCTTTTGTAACTCCTACAAAAAAGTAATTTTTATCATCTTTCCATTCGATGTTAAATTTTGGCTGATATCTTTTAATTAGTTCTGCTTCCAAAAGCATTGCTTCTTTTTCGCTTTCACATTCTAAAACTTCAACATCGGCAATATCTTCAACAAAATCCCAAATCCATTTTTGTTGTTTTTGAAAATGTTGTTTAACTCTTTTTTTGATATTCTTAGCTTTGCCAATATAAAGAATGTTTTCATTTTTATCTTTGAAAATATAAACACCAGGAGTTTCTGGCAATTTTTCAATTTTTTCTTTAAGTTCCTCTTTCATACCTTCTTTTAAAAGATTATCATAAAATTTAAAATAATTCACCAAAACCCATCTTCGTTAACAATGGAACGAGAACTATTCTCGATACGATATCTCAACACAACAACCTATCCCGAAAAACCACCAAATGTGTGTGGACATTACCAATGACTTGACATTTTTGATAAAAGATTCTAAATTGCTTTTAGCACATAAACTTTTGAAAGGAGGTAAATGGAATGAAGAGAACAAAAGAAAGGGTCAAAAGGTTATCAAAGGAAGAAGTTTTTGGAATATTGAAGCACCCTATTCGTGTAGCGATACTAGATCTACTTTATGAACAGAAAGGAATATCTTGGCCTACGCTTCGGAAGAAACTCGATATAAGCAGTGGGCAGTTAGACTATCATCTTTTAAAGCTTTTAGCAGCAGGATTGGTAGTCAAAAAAATGTCAAAGACGAATCGGCCGATTTATGAACTTAGCGATGTAGGCACAGCAGTGGCAAGGTTCTTGAAAAAGGTAAGGCCGGTAATCGAAGAAGCTTTAATCTCAATAGAAATAGGGTAAGCTAGTTTTATTAAGTCTTCTCACTCTGGGCGAGGTTCGACCTCGCCCAGTTTTTTGTTTTTAAGTTTGGGATGAGATATATGAGAAAATCTTTCCGTCAGGTTTGAATTTTAGAGTTTGCCTAATTGTAGAAATGAGATTAAAATAAAACTATGAGAAGAATGCCTCAATTTTTAGAGAGATATTTCTGGGATGTAGATTTTTATTCTCTTAATCTTAAAAAAGATACTTATTTTATCATTGAAAGAATTTTAGAGGAGGGAGATATCAAAGCAATAAAATGGATGTTGCGTACTTTTTCACCAAAGACAATAAAAAAAGTTCTTCAAACCTCAAAAAAACTTTCGAAAAAATCAGCCAACTTTTGGGCAATTATCTTCGACCTTCCAAAAAATAAAATTTTATGCCTCAAGAAGTCATTTCAAAAAACACACAGGATTGCTTGGCCCTATTAGATAAAAGAAAAATTTTAAAAGATTTTTATTTAGCCGGTGGAACTGGCTTAGCCTTGCAGTTAAACCACAGGATCTCAATAGATTTAGATTTTTTTACTTCAAAAAATTTTAATCCCGAAAAATTAAGAGAAAAAATCAAAAATTTAGGGAAATTTTCCGTAGAAAAAGAAGAGGAAGACATCCTTATTGGGATTTTCAATAAAACTCGAATTAGTTTTTTTGTTTATAATTATCCAGCCTTGTTTTCTTTTAAAAAATTTCATGGCATTTCTGTGGCAGATCCGCGAGATATTGGTTGTATGAAAATTTCTGCAATTGCTTCAAGGGGTAGCAAGAAAGATTTTGTGGATGTATTTTTCATTTGTCAGAAAGTAATCTCCCTTCAAAAACTTTTAAAACTATTTGAGAAAAAATATAAGGAGGTTGATTATAATATGACTCATATTTTAAAAAGTTTAGTTTATTTTGAAGATGCAGAAAAAGACCCGATGCCCAAAATGTTGATTAAAGTTTCCTGGAAAGATATTAAGAAATTTTTCCAAGAGGAGATTAAAAAACTCGCTTGAACTGTTCCAAGAACATTGAAGGACAAAATCTATAGTAGATTTTGTCTTTTTTTTTGTTTCTTACTTACAACCCTTCAAAAATTTGACAAATCGAGGTATAATAAAAAATTTAAAATTGCAAATTGATATAACTTGTAATTTGATATATGGAAAAAGATTTTATTGAACTTAAAGGAGTAAAAGTTCATAATCTCAAAAATATCAGTTTAAAAATCCCAAAGAATAAATTGGTAGTTATTTGTGGTATTTCCGGGTCTGGCAAGTCATCTTTGGCTTTTGATACCATTTATGCAGAAGGACAGAGAAGATATCTTGAAAGTTTATCTGCCTACGCAAGACAATTTTTAGGAGGATTTAAAAAACCCGATGTTGAAAAAATCGAAGGGCTGTCGCCAACAATTGCCGTAAACCAGAAAACAATATCTTCAAACCCAAGATCAACTGTGGGCACAATTACAGAAATTTATGATTTTTTGCGCCTTTTGTTTACTCATATTGGAAAAGCATATTGTCCTAATTGTGGAAGAGAGGTTACCTCGCAAACTCCTCATCAGATAGCAGAGAAGATATCGCATTTTGCCGAAATGGGGTGGGTGTCGATATTTGCTCCGGTAATTGTAGGAAAGAAAGGAGAGCATAGAGGAGTAATTGAAGAGATTGCCAGAGAGGGCTGGCCTCAGGTAAGAATTGACGGGATTCTTTATCCTATAGAAGAAGCCAAAAACAAAACCCTTGATAAAAATAAATTTCACAACATCGACGTACTTGTTGATAGAATTTCTTTAAAGAATTTCAAAATATTAAACCTTGATGATAAGAAAAAAACAAAGCAGGAAAGAAAAGCGTTGGCAAAGAGGAATAAAAAACTTAAACAAATTTTAAAAGAAGAAAAGGAAAGAATTTTAGATTCTACAAAAAAAGCACTGGAAATAGGAAGAGGAAGAATAAGTGTAGTTTGGCAGGAAGGTAACAAAACAAAAGAAGAGACATTTTCTCAACTGTTGGCTTGCGACAAATGCGGAATATCCTTTCCCAAAATTGAACCAAGGATTTTTTCCTTTAATAGTCCTTATGGTGCTTGTAGTTATTGCCAGGGTTTAGGAAAACTCTTAAAAGTGGATCCAAAATTAATCATTAACGAAGATTTATCATTGGCAGAAGGAGCAATTCTTCCTTGGTTTTCTTTAAGCAGATTTTCTTTAAGATCATTAAGCGTTCCTTATCAAAAATGGGCGCTGGAAGAGTTGGCAGAAGAATTAGGTTTTTCTTTAAACACTCCCTTTAAAAAATTACCCAAACAAATTCAGGAAATAGTTTTATATGGAGATACTTCAGGTACTACAAACTATGAGGGTGTAATTCCCAAAATGGAAAGATTATATCATGAAACCGAGTCAGAATATATAAGGGAAGAAATTTCAAAATATATGACAGAGATTGTTTGCCCAAGATGTAATGGGGCAAGATTGAGGAAAGAAGCACTCTCAATTAAAATTGCAGGAAAAAATATCTACGAGGTTTGTCTAATGTCGGCAAAAGAATCGATCAAATTTTTTGAATCTCTTCCTAAAAACCTTTCTCAGAAAGATGAAACAATAGCAAAGCCTCTTTTAAGGGAAATTTTAAAAAGATTAAGATTTCTGGTAGATGTGGGGGTGGAATATATTAATCTTGCAAGAGAAGCAACAACACTTTCAGTAGGAGAAAATCAAAGAATAAGATTGGCTTGTCAACTTGGCTCAGGTCTTTCAGGGGTAGTATATGTATTAGATGAGCCAACGATCGGTCTTCATCAAAGAGACATAGAGAGATTAATTAAAGCCCTAAGGCAACTGGTGGAGCAGAAAAATACGGTTATTGTGGTAGAGCATGATGAAAGAGTAATTTCTAATGCTGATTGGATTATCGAAATAGGGCCCGGAGCAGGTAAGTCTGGGGGAAAAATTGTTTTTGAAGGTCCATACAACAAACTTAAAAAATCAAAAACCCTTACTGGGCTTTATCTTTCAAAGAAACTAAAAGTTAAAACCAGATATCCTTCTGTTCCTCCAGATGATAAAACAAAATGGTTGGAACTTAGAGGAGCAAGTCAATTTAATCTGAAAAAGGTAAATCTTAGAATTCCTTTAGGGAGGTTTGTTTGTGTGGCTGGGGTTTCGGGATCAGGAAAAAGCACTTTAGTTATTGAAACATTAGCAAAAGCACTATTAAAGAAAATTCATCATAGAAAAAGAATACAGCCGGGTAAGTATAAAGAAATTGTGGGGGCAGAGCATCTAAATAAAGTTATTTTGGTTGATCAAACACCAATTGGAAGAACTCCGCGCTCAAACCCAGCCACCTATACAGGAGTTTTCGGTCCTATTCGTCAAATTTTTGCCAAAACATATCAGGCTCGGTTGAAAGGTTACAGTGCTTCTTATTTCAGTTTTAATACTAAGGCAGGGAGGTGTCCTGCCTGTAAGGGAGAAGGTTTCCAAAAAGTAGAAATGTATTTTTTACCCGACATTTATGTTGAATGTGAGGTGTGTAAAGGCAAAAGGTTTACCCCTGAGGTTTTGAAGATACAATATAATGGCAAAAACATATCCGATGTTTTAGAGATGAGTATTGAAGAAGCAAAAAGATTTTTCTCCAATATTCCTCAAATTAAGAATAAACTCCAGTTGTTGTGTGATGTGGGATTGGGTTATCTGAAACTTGGCCAGAGCGCTACTACGCTTTCCGGAGGAGAGGCAGAAAGAATAAAGTTGGCACACGAACTTACTCGACGCGACACCGGCAAAACTTTATATATACTAGACGAGCCAACCGTTGGTCTACATTTTGAAGATGTAAGAAAACTCCTTATCGTCTTAAGAAGATTAACCGAAAAAGGAAACACTGTTTTAGTAATCGAACATAACCCCGAGGTTTTAAAAGAAGCGGACTGGATTGTTGAGTTGGGACCTGAAGGTGGAGATAAAGGAGGAAGGATTGTATTTGAGGGAACTCCGGCCGAATTAAAAAAGGCAAGAACTTGGACAGCAAAATTTATCTAAAAGGCAAGTCAATGTGATAGTTTGATTTGACAAAAGATAATAAAAGTGTATAATTCAGAATTGAGGAAAATACTCAGTGTTCGCTGAGCGGTCGAGCCTCGAAGAGGAATTTATAGTTCTCTTATAACAATCAAAAATTAATTAAAAATGGGTAAGAAACTATACGTGGGAAATCTCTCTTATGATACTACTGAAGATGGATTGAAAGAGTTTTTTTCTCAAGTAGGAACTGTTGAAGAGACAACGATTATTGTCAATCGTGCTACAGGGAGATCTAAAGGATTTGGTTTTGTGGAAATGTCTACAGAAGAAGAAGCCCAAAACGCAATGGCTTCTTTAAATGGACAAGAATTAGACGGCAGAAATATTGTGGTTGAAGAAGCAAGACCAATAAAACCTCGCCGACCCAGACGAGATTTCCGAAGATAAAAATTAAAAAGCCCGGCTAAGCCGGGCTTTTTAATTTTTCCAAACTAAATGAAAAGCACCAAGAAGAAAATTATTATTTTATCAATTCTTCTTATCGCTAACTTTTTGGTTTGGAGCGCAGTTTATTATTATTCTCAAGAAGAATTTACCAAAGTATGCTTTTTTGATGTAGGGCAGGGGAGCGCAGTTTTTATAAAAACAGAGAAAAATCAACAGATTCTCATAGATGGTGGTCCTGACAAGAAAATTTTAGAAAAACTAAGCAGTCAGATGCCTTTTTGGGATCATACCATAGATTTAATTATTCTCACTCATCCTCAAAAAGATCACATCTACGGCTTGCTTGAAGTTTTGAGAAATTATCAGGTTAAAAACATTCTCTGGACAGGCGCTAAAACAGATACTTCGCTTTTTAAGCAATGGCAAAATTTGATAAAAGAGGAAGGCGCAAATGTAAAAATCGCAGATCAGGGTTTAAAAGTTTATTTAACAGATGATGCTTATCTTGCAATTCTTTGGCCAGCCCAAGATCTTCTTAAAAATATAAAAGAAATAAATGACACCTCTATTGTTTCTAAATTTTATTCTTATCAAGATACAATGCTTTTTACAGGGGACATTACAAGCGAGGTAGAATATGAACTTATTGACCAAAGAATTGATTTAGATTCCGATATTTTACAGATACCGCATCATGGAAGTAGATATTCCAGTTCCGATCCATTCCTTTCAATGGTTTCTCCATCTATGGCAATAATTTCTGCGGGTAAAAATAATAAATATAAATTTCCGCATCAAGAGGTGTTGGAAAGGTTGAAAAAATATGATATAAAAGTTTTATCAACAATTAATGAAGGTGATATATGTCTCATCCAAAAGAAGAAAAAACCGTTCTACTTATTAAACCCGACGGGGTTAAAAGAGGATTAATAGGCGAGATAATCTCCCGTATTGAAAAAAGAGGGCTGAAAATTATAGCTCTTCAGATGTTCTGGGCAACAAAAGAACAGGTAGACGGGCATTATCCAAAAGATGAGAAATGGTTAAAAAGAATAGGAGAGAAAACCCTCAAAAATTATCAGGATTACGGCTTGGACATTAAAAAAGAATTAGGCACAGATGATTTTTTAGAAATAGGAAAAATGGTAAGAGGATGGTTGATAGATTATTTAACTTCAGGCCCTATGGTAAAAATGGTAATCAAGGGAATTCATGCTATAGATATGGTAAGAAAAATTGTTGGAAGTTCTATGCCTGCCGAGGCAGAGATGGGAACGATTAGAGGTGACTTTTCAGTAGACGATGCTACTGCAGCCAACAGAGATAAGCGTGCTATTCACAATTTAGTTCATGCTTCTGAAACTCCGGAAGAAGCAGCCCACGAACTTCAATTTTGGTTTGCACCAGAGGAAATTCATGATTACAAAAGAGCAGAGGAAGATATTATGTTTTAAGTTGTGAAAAATTTTTTTGACTTCAACTTTGAATTAAGATACGATAAAAAAGGACCCCGGGTTTCTGGTATGATTCCGGCACTACAATTCCAGAGGGAGTCCTATATCTAGCAAGCCCGTGGGCTTGCTATGCGGACACCCACCAGACTTTTGCTCCGGAATTTCTTTGCCAGAAACCGGGGTTCTTTTATTTACTATTGACAAATTTTTAATAATTTGTTATAATATAGGTGTAAGAATGAGGAGAGAAATTGACAGGTAAAAATTTCCCCCTTGACAAAATTATACTAATTTGCTATAATATAAGTGTAAGCTCTTTACAAGATAAGGTTGGGACTTACCTCCGGTCCCAGCCGGATGAAAACCAAGACATTGGCTTTTATCCGGCTGGGATATTCGCGAGAGCCCAGCCGCCCTAGGGGGCGGGGAGGCAGCAATATCCAAGGTTCCGCTGTCC
>JAGGVA010000008.1 GCA_021158195.1 bacterium
GATAAATCTATCTTTCTGGACCTAAATTTCAAAAATGGCACATTTTTGATTAATTTCATAAAATCAATGTAACGAGAACAGTTCTCGTTACATTCTATAAGGGTTTCCTATACAATTTTGAGCGGGAGACGGGACTTGAACCCGCGACCTTCTCCTTGGCAAGGAGACGTTCTACCGCTGAACTACTCCCGCGTTTTAATCAAATGACTCACCCCCTGAATCCATCCTTTTATTTTCCAAGTCAACTCCGTGCTTGAAATATTAAGATGTAGGGTACCATAAGGCAACCTATGAGGATCTCTTTTTCTCTTGCTTGATCGAGATATTTGGATCTGAGGTTTAGTAAATTGTTTAGATGGTAATCCAGTAATTCTGCTCCAATATTTTATCGCTTTCTTGGTGTCTATCTGAGGATATAAATGAATAGTCGCTCTGATTTTTTCTTTAGGTACCCCACATACCTCCTGAAAAAAGCGGATCATTAGGTGAATTATAAGTGGGTCCGAATTACTCACTCTAACAATATTCTCACTCCTTGTATACCCTTCAGCCCAGTAAATTGCAACAGATAGTAACATAAGGTCTCTTCGCGACAGTGTTCCTAGTTCTTGTAAAATCTTTTTATAAGCCTCCTCCTTCCATTTTTCTTTTCTTTGACTTGCTTCCTGTGAACGAATTTTCGCGTATTGCTTGTTATAAGCAATGATGCCTTTCTTTATCGCCTCCTGAACTTTTCTCTTTATTCTTTCCCGAGCCTTTCTGGAAAGTTTCACTCGTCTAGTCCAATAATATGCTGTACTTTTAGAAACTCTTAAACTTGTAGCAATTTCTTGATACGAATATCCTTTTTGACGAAGTTTAATTGCCTTTAACCGTTTGGTGTGATAGGGGTGAGATAATCGAACGCTTGGTCTCGACATTATTTAATTATAAAACATTCGTTCTAATAACGCAAATTTGTGCCGGAGCCCAGAGTCGAACTGGGACCTTTGCTTTTTCAGAGCAACGTGCAGACCGCTACACCACTCCGGCGTTTATGTGGGCGGTGGAGGACTCGAACCTCCGACCTTGCGCACGTCAAGCGCACGCTCTAGCCAACTGAGCTAACCGCCCCCGATAATAAACTATAAACTATAAACTATAAACTATAAACTATAAACTATAAACTGACCCTGTGCCGGGGGCGGGAGTTGAACCCGCACGGGGAATTACCCCAAGAGATTTTAAGTCTCTCGCGTCTGCCAATTCCGCCACCCCGGCATACTCGATATTTCGATATTTCGAAATGTCGATATGTCGAAATATCGAAATTTCAAATCGGGAGGCCAGGGCGGGACTCGAACCCGCGTATAAGGGTTTTGCAGACCCTTGCCTTACCACTTGGCTACCTGGCCAAATAATCGCGAGCGCTTCTAATTATTAGATCTATAATCTATTTCTTGTAAAAGTTCTTCTACTCTTAATCCTTTATCTTCTAAAAAATAAATCTCTGGCACTCTTTTGATATCCAAACGATGCGCAAGCAAACTCCTTAAATGTCTTTTTTTTTGTAAGAGCAAGTTCAGAATTTCTTTCGTTTTATTGGAAGGGGTAACACCTATCAAAATCTTTGCTTTTCTTTTGTCAGGAGAGACAATAACTTTTGTTATAGTAATAAAACTATTTCTTGGGAGATCAATTTCTCTTAAAATGATTTCCCCCAATTCTTTTTGAATAATGCTGGCAAATTTTTCGATCTTCTTTTGATCCATTTAAAATTCTGCTTTCTTTTGCTTAAGAGTAAACGCTACTAAGATATCGCCTTCTTTTATTTTTGTAGAAGTTTCCAACAAAACACCGATTTCTTCTCCTTGATTTCCCTTTTCAATATCTTTCCTCTCTTTTTGAAGGTTAATGATTTTACCTTTTCCTATTTTCTTTTCTTCTCTAAAAATTTCTACTTCTAACCCCTTGTACATTTCTCCTTGAAATATTCTTCCTCCTATAATTTGTTTATCTTTTTCAGAAAGAAATACCGCTAATACTCTTAATTTTCCCACATCCTCTCTGACAACCTGCGATTCAATAATATTTTTGATTATTTCCCTTATTTTTTGGATAAGATCATAGATTACTTCAAAGATATAAACGTCTACTTTTTTCTGATCTGCAACTTTTTCTGCTTCAGGTAAAATTTTGGTGCGGAATCCAATGATTTTAGCGTCAGCAGAATCAGCCAAAAGCACATCATCTTCTGTAATATCGCCTACCTCGCTTTTTAAAATGCGAATAAACACTTCTTCTTGGGGGATATTCTCTATTGATTTTTCTATTGCTTCAATCGAACCCACTACATCTCCCTTTATTATTAGATTTAAAATTTCTTTTCCTTCTTCTATTAAGTGCGAACTTTGCTTTCTTTTTTTCTCTTTTTCTCTTTCTTTTATAACAAATTCTTTTGCCTTTTCAAGATTATCAAAAACCATAAAACTTTCCCCAACTTTTGGTACTGATTCAAACCCTATGATATAAGCCGGCATAGAAGGGCACACTTCTTCTATAGAATTACCTAAAAAATCTTCCAAAATTCTTACTCTACCATATGAACTGGGGGTTGCTATTATATCCTGTTTTTTTAATATACCTTCCTTTACTAAAAGAGTGGCTACAGGTCCTCTTCGAGAATCTAAAGAACTCTCTATAACAACACCACTTGCTGGAACATCAAGATTCACCTTTTGAGGATGCATCTCTGACACCAAAAGTATCATCTCTAATAAATCATTGATGCCTTGTTTTGTCTTTGCTGAAGTTTCTACAACCGGTACATCTCCTCCCATTCCTTCAACAAAAATGCCGTGTTGAGCCAATTCATTCTTAACTCTTTGAGGATTTGATTCGGGTTTGTCTATCTTATTAATTGCCACCAAAAAGGGGATTTCTGCTTTTTTAATACATTCATATGCCTCTATGGTTTGGGGTTTTACACCCTCATCTGCAGCAACTACTAAAACAGCGATATCTGCCACCTGAGCCCCTCGAGACCTTATAGCAGAAAATGCCTCGTGGCCAGGTGTATCTAAAAATGTAATCTTTTTGCCGCCCTGCTCAACTACATATGCGCCAATATGCTGAGTAATACCTCCTGATTCTTGGGAGGTAATTTTGAAATCCTTAATTGCTTCTA
Source organism: bacterium (assembly GCA_021158195.1). Taxonomy (GTDB): domain Bacteria; phylum Patescibacteriota; class Minisyncoccia; order Minisyncoccales; family PEYH01; genus JAGHAC01. The sequence goes on from JAGGVA010000008.1 coordinate 3,167, forward strand.
AAAGCGAAGATTTGCCATGATCTACATGGCCTAATATACATACCACTGGTGGTCTTTGGATAATTTGTGCGTTGGTTCTCATTGTTTTAACGAATTCCTGATAATTTGTTTTAAGGACGCTTTTCCTTTTTTGTCTTGAAATATCTTTCTCTTCTTAGAGCGTCTTGTTTTACTAAAAAGCTTCATAAAATATTAACCTCAACGGTCGACGAGTTTTTGTTGATGTTACTTCTCCTGCCTGATGTTTTCTTATCCGTTTCTTTAAGTTAGAAGTAAATCCGATATACAATTTCTTATCTTTTTGACTTTGAAAAATATAGACATAATACATAATCATATATTATCTTTGGCGGCCCCAACCACGTTGGGTTTAGGGCTCGCCATGCACCCTACGTGGTGCATGGCGGTGGGGGTGGGATTCGAACCCACAATCCCAAAAAATGGGAGCCGCTTTTCGAGAGCGGTGCCTTGCCAGTTCGGCGCACCCCACCTGTGAGCAATTTGTTTTCGAAGAAATTGCTCAGTTTATAGTTTATAGTTTAAGATCAATCCGGGTGATCATTGAAGGTCATTTTGGCGAACTTTAACTTACCAACCTGAACAATCATTCCTTCCTTTACCTTCACAATCTTTTTCCAATCTTTTTGCACCTCACCATCTATTTTTACCCCTCCTTGAGTTATCAATCTTTTGGCTTCACTTTTAGATTTAGCAAAACCTAATCCCACCAAAAAATCGACTATTGGATATTCTTTTTTAGGAGCGAAGAATTTTCTGATTTTCTCTGGCTCCTTCTTTTCTCTAAAAATTCTAATAAATTCTTTTTCGGCTTGGCATGCTTTGTTTTTGCCATAATAAAATGAAACTATCTCAAAAGCCAAACGCGCTTTCATATCTCTGGGATTTACCTTACCTTCTTTTAATTCTTTTTCGATTTCTTTCACTTCTTCGAAAGAAATAGGCGTGCATAGTTCAAAATAGAGAGGAATCAATTCATCCTGCATAGACATTATCTTGCCGTACATATTGTAAGGATCTTCAACAATACTTATCATATTATCCCAACTTGTAGACATTTTGCGTCCATCAAGACCAGGAAGCATCTTTAAAGTTATAATATCCTGGGGTTCCTGATTATAAATTTCTTGTAAGATTCTGCCCATTTCTAAATTAAACAATTGGTCATATCCGCCTAACTCTATATCTGCCTTAACCATTACTGAATCATAGCCCTGAAGTATAGGATAAATAATTTCCGGTAAATAAATTGGTTGTTTTTTTGTCCATCGCTGTTTAAAATTTCTTCGATGCACTAACTGTTGGACAGAAAAATTGTTGGCTATCTTAAAAAAATCTTCCAGTCTCATTTTTGAGAACCACTCCGAATTATATCTTATCTCTGTTTTCTTTATATCTAAAATCTTGGAAAATTGCTTCAGATAATTGCTCATATTTGCTTTGATTTCCTCTGGCGTTAACCCTCTTCTGCCCTCCGGTTTATCAGAAGGATCACCAATGCGGGCGGTAAAATCGCCGATAATAATTACTATTTTGTGACCCAATTCTTGAAACGCTTTCAACTTTAAAAGTTGAGCCGCTCTTCCTAAATGAATGTTTGGTCCTGTAGGATCAACTCCATGTTTAACTCTTAAAACTTTTCCAGAAAGAAGTTTTTTTGTAAGATGATCTTTGTCAATAATTTTTTCTACTCCTTTTTCTAAAATGTCTTTTATTTTATCGTCTTTGATTTTTGTCCTCATAGAAAATTATATATAAACGATGAGTGCCCCCACCAGGACTCGAACCTGGATCCCAGGCTTAGAAGGCCCGTGCTCTATCCAGTTGAGCTATGGGGGCGAAGTGATTTCAAACTAGTTTATACTACTTAAAAAGAAATTATTAATCAAGGGGGTGGAGAGGTAGAGGAGCAAAAACTTCTTTATATTCTTCTTGTTCGGCTCTCCAAAATTCTTCTTGCCGCTTTCTCGAATATTCTAAAAATTTATTATACTCTTTCTCATTTATCTTCGCCGTAGGGACAATTATGGATTCATTTTCTTTTTCTGTATTTTCAACATAGCGCCAAAGATAAAGACAAATAAAGCCTGTAATGAGCATGGAAAGCAAAATAAAGACCAAAAAATCATGCCGAGCGACAAAATATACTGCCTGGCTTAAAATTTTCTTTGCTTTTTGTTTGTTGAAAGAAATTTTTTTTCTAAAAAACATAAACTTTAATAAAAATATTTTCCACAATATATGTTTCTTTCTCTTTTGTTTGTTCTAAAGATAAGGAAACATTAGAAACATTAATTAGCCACTGACTGGTTTCTAGTTTTCTTAAAAATTGAAGGAGAGGTGTTAATTTTTTGCTTCTTAACTGTATTCTATAACCTACAAATTCCCTAAAATCTATATCTGTTTTCTGAATTTTCGTTGGAGAAATCTCTATTTCAAGCCCTAAATTTTCTGCCCATTGTTCTAATGATTGTGTAAAGTTCAGGGGGATTTCTCTATCAATAAAAAGATTGTCGCTAACTAATTTTTCCATTTTATCAAGACTCTCTTTGTATTTACCATAACTTTTTTCAAGAGTATTGAAATTGCTTACTTTTTGTTCAATGGTAGATATTTCTGCCTTCGTTTTAATATATTCTTGAATAGTTGCTTTTAGTTCCGGAAGGGAACGACCTAAAGCATACCAAATGAGCACAAGTGCTATCGCTATAAAAAGGATTATTATTAAATTGTTTTTTGTTCTATTTTCCATACTCAAAATCTAAACGAAATGTTACATCCTTTGTTTTTAAAAATCCAAGAATTTCAATTTCTACCTTTTTAAAGATTGCTCTTTCCTTTAATTTATCTCTATACCTCTCCAAAGATTCCAGGTTTTTAGCGTATCCTAAAAGATACCCTTTTCCTGTTTCCGGACTAAAATTAAAACCTTGAACTGACATTCCGGGCTCAAAATAAAAAGTTAAGGTTTTGAAAACCTCTGTTGTAAATATTTGATTCTGATAAAATTTGTTTATTTGTTTAAAGGTAGAGTTCATTTTTCTGATTCTTTTCTCTAGTTGATTTACCTGAAAAAGCTCTACTTTCTTTTCTGCGAGTTCTATTTTTGCTTCTTCTAAATAGTTATTTGCTTTTATCTCAAAGATGAAAATCAAAAGCAGGAGAAAAATTAGCAAAAATAAACAGATGCTTCCAATTACCAAAATCAGACGAAGTTTTTTTTCTTCGTTTCTCTGTTGTAATTCTACTTTGGGAAGTAAATTAATATAATTCATTTTCCTGCGCTGCTCTTAATGCTAATCCAATAGCATTGGCATATTCTAAGGCTTGATCTTTGGGAAAGTTACCTAAAACCTCAACATTAATCAGAGGGTCTGCTAAATATGTAGGCAAGCCAAACTCCTCTTGAAAATATTCTTTTAGGCCTTTCATTTTTGCTCCGCCGCCGGTTAAAAATATTTTTTCTATTTTAATTCCGTCTACAAAGCTTGGGTCTTTCTGAGCCCTTGTATGATAGTAATCTATGTATTTTTTAATCTGCTCTGTAAGATCGGTGAGTGGAGGAATAATTGCTTCAAAGACCTCCCGTGCTTTTTTTGTTCTTTTTGAAATGCCATATTTGATCTTCATCTCCTCTGCTTTTTGAAAATCAATTTTGAGAGTTTTGCTTATGGATTTTGTAAAACTTCCTGAAGAAACAGGAATAGAGGTAGTAAACCTCAGAGAAGTGCCGGAAAATATCATAAAACCTGTCCTGGTAGCCCCTATATCTAAAATAAGAGAAGGAGGGAATTTTTCTTTTTTTTGGTCGAAAATAGCCCTAACGGTTGACTGTGATTCAACCTCCAACGATATAGGTTTTAACCCCGCTAATTTTAAAGATTTTACACATCTGTCAACGATTTTTTTTGGTAGTGCAACAAGTAATACATATATCTTATCTCTTTGAGCATTTTCTATTATTACTTTTTGACAATCAAGATATACATCTTCAACTGAATAAGGAATGTATTTTTCTGCCTCAAAACGAATTGCTTGCTTCGCCTCTCTTTCTGTCATTTTTGGTAAAATAATTACCTGAGAAAAAGTTTTTTCCTCTGGTAAACAAGCAACAACATAAGGAGAAGATATTTTCTTTCCTTCAACATTTTTTATTAGTTTCTTTATTAAAAGAGAAAGTTTTTCCGGTTCCTTTATTTCACCTGCTTTAATAATACCCGGAGGCACATCAATACGACCAAAACTAACAAGCATATTTTTCTTTCTCCTTTTTTCAATTTGAACAAGTTTGAGAGACCTATCTGAGATATCCAAGCCAAAACTTTTTATTTTGAAATTTAATATATTAACAAGCATTTTACTTAAAAAATTTTTCTTCAATAATTTGAATTACCGGTTTTAAAATTATCCTTGTTGATTTTTTTAAAAGAGAGTGTTGAGAAATTTCTTTGGCTATTGGGGGGCTATATTTATAATATAATTCTACCATTTCTTTACCGGCGGGTGTTTTTTCTAAATATTCGTCCCGAAATTTTCGTAAAATTACCACATCTTGTTCTAATGGAGAACCGTAAGCAGCAGTGGCAATAAAGCATCCTCCCCCGCCGCCTCCGCCGGAACCTCCTCCATGCTTCTTCTCAACTGTAAAACTAGAACTGGTGTCAGAAGGCAGATAATAACCATCTCCTAGAAATTCTGTTTTTAAGGTATAAGTTCCCGGAGCAATATTGAGCTTCAAATTCTTACTTGCCTTTCCTGAAGAATCAGTTGTAGCACTAGTTTCCAGAGATCCCAATTTGAACCTTATACTTTTCCCTGAAAGATTCCCAATTTCATCATCTGCCTCCGAAAGAGTGGCACTTAAGGTTATCGTAGAGTCTTCTTTCCCCGACAGAGGACCTGTATAGGTGACAGAAGTATCTTCCTTTTTAATATGAAATTGATCTGTATCAGAAGAACCATAATAGAAATCATCTCCTTCAAAAATAGTCAAAAGGTTGTAATTGCCTGAATTTTGACTAAGTTTAATGTCAACTTGGGCTATTCCCTGACTATTTGTTGTTGCGCTTACCTCTTGAGTGCCTAAAATAAACTTTACTGTTTTATCTGATAAAGGATTGCTGCTTTCTTTTTCTGTCAATTGCGCCGAAAGAATAACATAATCAGAATACTGACCCTCTGTTGCTCCTTGATATTGGATATCTGTGTCAATTCTTGCCTCTTGAACAGATGGAGGCGTTAAAAAATAAGAATAAATTGCCAGTGGCAAAAAGATTATTAATCCAAAAAATAGGAGAAAAAAATATTTTTTTGACATAAACTTTCTAAAAAATTTTAATTGATTGTTTATTTTTTTATCTCTTCCCATTTTACCACCCTATAATCTCCTATTGCAGGAAAATAAGGAGGTGGGTTATATGCAAGGTTTGCCCTGTAAGACATTTCTGTATTTCTGTAACCAGATATTACCTCTCCCTCTTCGTCAACCCAAGTGAAAGTCCAAATTTTGTTGGTAACAATAGACCCTTCCACACTAATAGAATTTCTCAAATTATAGGGGGCGTACCACCAAGGATAATAATATCTGACAACTTTTCCATTCTGCGCCATCATTGCTGCCTTTATTGTTAAATCGTCCGGGGCATAAAGAGGAATGATAATATCTTTTTGTGCAATTAAACCCAAAACTGAGTTTATTCCTTCATAATCTATATTACCATTAATTATAATTTTTTTCATCGTATTTGGGGTTTCAGGAAGTTTAGCCGCTATAACGGTTGCCCTGCCATTAATTGTTCCATCAATCCAAACATTGTCTTCCACAAATATAGGTCCACAGTTTTTAGGTACATTATAAGTTGCGTAAAACTCAATTGTGTCAAAATCATTGCTTTCATATACCCAATCCTCGCCATCATATCCCCAGACCTTTTGTTTAAGTTTTTTTATTTTATAAACGTCAAGAGTGCCATCTGAATTAAAGTGTAGATAATAACCCAAACCAAGATTGGGAAGATAAATTCCCTTGGTTTGGGCTTCATCTTTTAAGTACGCTAAATCGTTTGAAATAGAATCAAAATCAATTGAACTTACTGGAAATTCCCATAATCCTAAATCTTTCCCTGGTCCTTCTCCCCAAATTCCTGGCTTTTCTTGAGGAGGAGAACAGCCATGTTCTTCTCCGCAAATATATGTATCTTTGGCTGAAGTAGAAAGAGCGTTCTGCTCCCCATCCATTCTTATTCCGCCGTTTGAATGAAACGGTCCCTTTACTGTCTCATTTTCTCCAAACCAAATATTAGAATTGCTTAAAAACGCATAAGAAGTTATGGTGTTTTTCATCAAAGTAATCTTAATAGATCTTTTTCTATCAGGGAATTTATCGGTCCAGCCGGTAGAAATAATTTTAATCCCTGGGCTGCAGGCTGTTTCTTCTTCTATTGATAATTGATAATGTCCGATTATATCTCCTGAAGCATTTTTGTAATCATATGTTCCTGAAAAAGAAAAATCATCTGGCCAATGATTAATATGCCATTTAGCAAAATCTATTCCTGCCTCTGCGATATGAAAACTTTCTTCATATGCTGCTCTTTCTAAAGAAAGTTTGTATTGAAATAAAAGAAAACTTAATACTCCCCCAAAAGATATCAAAAACACTCCTCCAAAAATGAGAACAAAAATCACCAAAGATCCCTTTTTGAGGCCATGTTTCATAGAACTAATCTTCTTTTAGGTTTCTTAATAAGACATCTGTCTCTAACACAAAATTTTGGGGCGGGCGGGCAGGATTAACATTTACTACTAAATACACTCTCATTCTTTTTGTGTTTTTAAGATTAGCCGGGGGACCAAGTTCGTTTCCATCTTTATCAAAATAACGAAATATTGGGGGAGCATTTCTCACATATTGAGTTAAAGTAATTACTCGCTCCGAACTACTTGGATAACTAACCGGACAACATTGCGGCTCAATAATCCCTTTTTTAAAATTAGTTCCTTCTAAAAAATATCTTATTTTTTCCATCTCTCCATCGTTATCAACATCAGAAAAAAAAGAAAATTCAAACCCTTCGGCTCTAACGATTGGAAAAGATCCGTCCTCTCCAGCCCGAGCCTCTCTGATTTCTTTTGCCATTGTTTCAATACCTCTTTGTGCCTCCTCAATACTTAATGCTTGCTGAAAAGTATAATCCTTGCCAAAATATCCAAATTCCACCAAACTAAAAACTGTTGTTACTCCTAAAAGAAACATTAAAACTGCCAAACCTGTTTCAATTAAAGTAAAACCTTTTCTTTTTCTGTTAATCATATTGGGGTCAAATAAATCTCTTTTGTTGTTTCTCCTGAAACATAGAAGGTTTCTGTGTAAGAATTATATCCCTCCATCTGAATTTCTAAAGTATAGTTTCCTTCTTTTAAAGGTATAAAAAGACTTTCTCCCTGAGAGTTTGTGGGTATGGTTTCGTCGTATCCTGTGCTGTTATAAAGACGTGTTGAAGCAGAAAAAATTGAATCTCCTGTTGAAGCATCATAAACTTTAACCAAGCAAGAGTTCTGCGCTCCTAAAATAAGTCGTATTTCTTTTGTCTCTCCGGGTAATAAATCTATAGGCTGTGTCGTAGTTGTCCATAGAGGTGACTCTATTCCTATAAGATTAAGTCCCTCGGGTGAAATTATGGAAAAATTATAAGAGTCCCATTCTAAATTCGAGATTTCTAATAGGCCCGAACTATCTGTTTGTAAAATCTTATCTGTCTTATATACAGGATCTCCAAAAGCATCTGTACCTATAATCTTTTCTCCTCGCAGTCGGAATTGAACATTACCAACAGGAGGATATCCGTTTTCCTCAGATCCTGTAGTACTAATATTCATTGTCCCTAACAAATCTATCTCAAACCCTATTTCTGTAGTTTGATTATTAAAAACACTTGCGTGGGGCTTAAGAGGAGTAGCAACTTCATCTTCTCCGTATGTCCGATCTGTACTGTAGCCCGTCTTGGTAACAGTAATCTGATAACTTTCTGTACTTTCGGGCAAACCCAAAAGCATTAAATTCCCCTGACTATCAGTTAGATAACTAGCATCTATTATAGGATCTACCTGATCATTATATATATGAACTTCGGCATTAGAGACACCTTGATTTTCTGCATCTTTTACACTGATAGAAAGAATTCCTCCCCCCACACTCTCTTCCACAGTGTTGGGAACAATATCTGTAGCAAACAAAACCTCTCCTGAATTTTCCCCTGCCCACGAAACTCTTACTTCTGCTTTCTTATAATCCGTAGGAACAGAATCTTCAGGCGATATTCCGTCAGAAGGATCGTCAACATACACTATGGTAGTTTTAATAGTAAACTCTCCACCATTATAATTTTTAGTTTCTTTCTGAGGCACTGGCCCAGAGGGTACTCCGCCCACTGTTCCTACGTTTTCGTAGGATAAACTTCTAATCTCTTCAATTCTTTGATTTGCCAAAAAAATTGCTGCTGATCTTAATTTAGATTGAGCAACTATTTTTACGCTCAAAACATACATCCCCACAATCCCCCAAAAAACAATACCGATTAAGCCAATCCCTATAATACTTTCTATCAAACTCATCCCTTTTTGGCTGTATGAGATTTTTAACATCTTAGAAGTTTTAGTGCATTGTGCCAATCATTGAATAGATTGGCTTTATCATTGAAACCGCAAACAGAGCAATAACTCCTCCAATAACAAGCAAAAGTATCGGTTCAATAATTGAAGCCAAATTCTGAGTTGTATTGGTTACTTCTTCGTCGAAAAATTCTGCCAATCTTAACAAAACTTTGGAAGTTTGCCCTGTCTCTTCTCCTACCTCTAGCATTTGAACAAATACTGGAGGATAAACCTCTGGAAATTGAGCAATTATTGAGGAAAGTTTTCTCCCTTTTTTTACATCTTTTGAGGCTTTTATTAAAACTTCTCTAAATTTCTCATTGGATACGGTCTCTGAAGTAATTTGTAGGGCCTCTACAATAGGCACACCGCCCGAAATCAAAGAACTTAAAGTTCTGGCGCTATATGCGGTATTAATTTTTTTAACCAAGGTTGAAACAAATGGTATCTTTAAAACAAAATTGTCCCAACTATTTTTAAGTTTACTATTTCTTTTTAAAAGAATAATAAAAGCAATAATCGAAAGAGGAATAATTAATAAAAGATACCAATAATCTTTAAAATAAGTTCCCAAATTCATTATTATTCTTGTGGTTGTAGGAAGTTCTATGTCTAAAGACTTAAATGCTTCATTTAATTTTGGAATAACCAAAACCAACATTACAATTCCAATTAAAATCATTGCAATTACTACTATCATAGGATACATTAGTGCTCCCTTTACTTTTGATCTCAATCGAAAATCTTTCTCCAAATGAGAGGCAAGAGTGTCTAAAACATCTGGTAAACCCCCTGTTTTTTCTCCTACTTTTACCATACTTGAGAAAATTTTTGGAAATACTCTTGGATATTCAGAAAGGGCTTCTGAAAAGGAACTGCCTTGGATAATTTTTTCTTTAATTTCCTGAAGAATTTTTCGAAAATATTTGTTTTTGCTTTGAGAGGTTAAAACATCTAAAGATTTGGGAAGCGAAACACCAGCCGCAAGCATCACCTGTAGGTTTCTAATAGCCATCATTTTTTCTTTCAAAGGAACTCTCTTCAAACTTAAAAAACTTTCCTTTTTTCTATCTAAAGAAGCAGAAATTAACAAAAAGCCCTGATTTGAGAGTTTCTGGGCTAGATCTTTTACACTAACCGCCTCTTCTTTTCCAGAAATAGTTTCTCCTTCTCTATTTTTTGCTAAATAACGATAAAGAGGCATAATTATTCAATTATTACTCTTAAAACCTCTTCTATAGAAGTAATTCCCTGAGCCGCCTTTATAAACCCATCCTCTATCATTGTTCTCATACCCTCTTTTAATGCCTGTTTTTGAATCTCTTCATCGCTTACCTCTTGAGTGATTAATTTCTTTATTGTCTCTGTAACTGACAAAACTTCAAAAATACCAATTCTACCTTTATACCCTTCTTCGCAAGTTTTGCTGGGTTTTGGTCTGTAAAACTTAATATCGCGAATTGTTTTATTGCGTCCCTTTATTAATCCCTCTTCTTTTAAGATTTTTGTAATCCTTTCTAAGTCACAATATTTTGAAATTCTTTTTATGGCTGCACTATCTAAATAATATTCCTCCTTTTCTTCACAAAGCCTTCTTACCAATCTCTGGGCTATAACTATATTAAGGGTTGAGGAAATTAAGAAAGGTTCTACTTTCATATCTATCAATCTCGGGATCGCTCCGGCAGCGTTATTAGTATGAAGAGTGGAAAGAACAAGATGTCCGGTAAGAGCAGCATTTACTGCTAAAGAGGCGGTCTCATTATCTCTTATCTCTCCGACCATAATGATATCAGGGTCCTGCCTTAGAAGAGACCTTAAACCATTTGCAAAAGTCAACCCAATTTCGGGTTTAACTTGGGTCTGATTAACGCGGGGCATTCTATATTCTACCGGATCTTCAATAGTAGAAATATTTACCTCAGGTGTATTAAGAATTTCTATCATCGAATACAAAGTAGTTGTTTTTCCTGAACCAGTAGGCCCAGTAACTAAAATCATTCCCGTAGGTTTTCGCAAAGCCATCTGAACTTCCTCTAGGTCTCTGCCTCTTAATCCTAATGTCTCTAAGTTATAACCTTTTGCTTCTTCTGGAAGGATTCGCATTACTACTTTTTCGCCGTTAATTACAGGGAGAACTGATACTCTCACAGAAAATTTATTTCCTCCGCTTTCAAATCTAAATCTTCCATCTTGAGGTAACCTGTGTTCATCTAGTTTTAGATCTGACAGCACCTTTATCCTTGCCACAATACCCGGAGCAATGTTTTTGGGAAGAGTCATTACTTCTCTTAAAATTCCGTCTATTCTATACCTTATCAAAAGATCTTTTTCCGTTGGTTCTATATGAATATCAGAGGCGCGATCTAGAACCGCATGCTGAAGTAAAGTGTCAACTATTTTAATTATTGGTACTTCTTGAGCAATTTTTTCTAAATTATCCTGTTGTTCTTTTTTTGTTTCGATTGTTTTAATACCTTCCGCTTCTTTTTGAATAATCCTACCAAACTCTGCACTCAGGGTTTTTTTGTATTGAGCAAGAGCATTTTTGATACTTTCTGGATCAGTGAGTCGGGGTAAAATTCTCAGATTTGTCTTCTTTTTTATAAAGTCAATTGTCTGAAGATCTTCTGGATCAAGCATAGCCACTTCCAGATTTCTACCTTTCTTCCGAAAAGCAATAATATTGTGAGCTCTGGCAATTGGTTCCGGAATGATTTCCAAAATCTCTTTGGGAATAATTTCGTCTTTTAAACTAATAAAAGGAATCCCCAGAATATATGCTTTTAGACGAATAAGATCTTCTGGAGAAATTAACTTTTCCAAAATTAAAATATCTTCCAGTTTTTTACCTGTTTTTTTTGCTTTTTCCTCTGCTTTTTTTAAATCCTCTTCTTTGACGAGATGGGTATCTAGAAGAAAAAGTTTAAGTTGTTGGTCCTCAACCTTCATATTCAATAAGTCATTTTTGTTAAAATTTTATTGAATGACTTCTTTTATCTTTCTAATAACCTCATCCAGTTTGTAATCTGATTTTACTAGATATGCTCGCGCGCCTAAACTGACCGCTTTTTCTACTCCTTGGATATCTTCTACATTGGTAAGAACTATTACTGGAATATCTTTTGTTTTTTCATCCTCCCTAAGTTTTGCCAGAAGATCCAACCCATGCATTTTAGGCAAAATAAGGTCAAGAAGAATTAAATCTGGGGTTTCCTGCTGCGCTAATCTTAAACCTGTCTCTCCATCAAGAGCGCTGACAACCTCATATCCTTCTTTTCTCAGAGCATCTCCTATGGTTTTTTGCAACGCTGCCTCATCTTCTATAAATAATATTTTTTTCATAAAATCGGTGTTAATTCTTTGGCAAGATTATTTTAAAAGTAGTCCCTTTACCAAGTTTTGAAGAAAAATATATCCTACCCCCTACACGCTCAATAATAGTTTTTACAATAAAAAGGCCGAGTCCTGAACCGCGGGGATCTTTCTCTATAGCATTGCTTGCCCTGAAAAACCTTTGAAAAAGAAATTGCTTTGATTTATCAGGTATGCCTATACCTGTATCTTGAATTTTCAAGATAACTTTTTTTCTCCCCTTACTTCTTGTTGTTATCCTAATTATTCCTTTGGGTTTATTGTATCTAATTGCATTATCCAAGAGATTTTCAATAACAGTTTTTAACAAATCCTCCGGCTGGGTTATTTTAATTTTGTCAGGATTACAATCAAGTTCTATTTTCAGGTTAGAGGCCTCTATTAAAGGAGTGAAACTTTTTACCACATCTCTTATTAATTTGTTGAGATCAAAAGACTGTTTGGGAAAAACCCTTGGACTTTTAATTTTAGCCACAATCACCAGATCATTAACTAAATTATCCATTCTTTGAATATTCTCTTCAATAAGATCGAAATATTCTTTATAAGAAGGAGGAAGTTGTTTGATTTCTTTTTCTCTCTCAACGCTCTCCAACAACCATTTAAGATTGGTAATAGGGGCTCGAAGCTGATGAGAAACAATGTTAGAAAAATCCTCTTTGAGTTTGTTTACCTCTACTAGATCTTCCAAACTTCGGGTGATAACATAAGAAATAACAAACAGGATTGCGGAGATAGCAGAAACAACTAGAGCAACAATACGCGGATCCTCAATATATCTTTGGCCCAAAAAATAGAAAAAAACAGTTGAAGCAATATTAATAACACCCATCACCAAAAACAAGAATTGAGGACACTGCCACCAAGAAAGGCCTAAATCTTTACAGTTTGAGAGAAATTTTATTTTCATATTTTTATTCTATCACATTGTTTTAATTCTTGTCGACCTCTCAACAATTCGACATCTCGATATTTCGACATTTCGACATCTCGATCTTGAAATTATCATCATTTTCTGATAACCTTGTGTATATAACAAAATTATTAACAATAATATGCCTATTAGCAAATCTGCCAAAAAAGCCCTTCGGCAAAGCATCAAAAGAAAAAAAAGAAACCTCTGGTACAAAAAAAGAATGAAGTCCTTAATCAAAAAGTTTCATTCTTTAATTGATGCAAATAAAAAAGAAGAAGCCAAAAAACTTCTTCCTAGCATTTACAAAATAATCGATAAATCAGCCAAGGTTGGAGTTTTGAAAAAGAGGGCCGCGGCAAGAAAAAAATCAAAAATTGCTAAAAAAGCAATCTAATTTTAGGTTTCCAAAACTAATAACTCAAGCGCCTCTAATGAATCCATTTTCCCTGTTTTCACGGCTAAATCTATTTTGAATAACTTTTGATAGATTTGTTTTAACTTTTTAAGATCAAAAAAACAACTCAACTCTTGGATTTTTTTTATTTGAAAAAAAGACATTCCAGACTCATCAATAAAATGAGGGGAATTTTTTCCTTCTTGATATATAATAAGATTCCTGAACTGATAATTGATCATTGCTAAAAGATAAAGGGGCGAATCTCCTCTTTGAAGATGTTGATTAATAAGGTTAAGCGCTGTTTTTTTGTGTCTTTTAGCAATTGCCTCTACCATTCTAAAAACATCTAAATCAATCTCTGGTTTAACAAGTTTCAACACATCCTGGGTATCTATTTTTTTCTCAAAGAATTTATAGGTCTTTAATTTTGACAACTCAGCAGCAAAACGGTCAGGAGAAGAACTCAAAAATTCAACGAGAGTATCCAGAGCAATATCGTCTATAGTGAAATTCTCTTCTTTGAGGTCATTTTTAATGATTTTTTTCATCTCTGTTTTGTCTGACAAAGAAAACTGAAAAACCTTTCCTGTTTTTTGAATTTCTTTTAAAAGTTTATCTTCTGAAGAAATTTCTTTGTTTTCAAAAATAATAATCTCCTGGTTTTGAAGTTTCTTTATCTCTTTTTGAAACTTTTCTTTTAACGGTTTTCTTTCCCACAAAGAGTTTATTACAAAAAACTTTTTCTCTCCAAAAAGAGATTGTGATCTAAACTCCTCTAAAAATTGCCTAACATCTGCATAATCTTTATCAAGAAATTCTGAAGTAAAACCCTTTTTTTTATAATCCTCTATCAGTTCTTGCTTTTTTTTCTTAGACAAATATGTGTTTTTTCCGCAGATTAAATAAATCATAGTTTTTGACACTTTGGGCAAAAATAGGTAGAACGTGAGTTTATTTTTCCTCGTTCTATTTTTGTACCACAAACATAACAAGGCATTCCTTCTCGTCTATAAACTTTTCTTTCTTTATCAAACCCTCCTTTTCTGCCATCAGGCCTTCGATAATCAGAAATACTTTCTCCACCCAACTTAATTGCCTTTTTTAACACACTCTTTATGTTACGATAAATTTTTCTGATTTCCCTCTCCTGAAGAGTATTGGCTGGCTTGAAAGGATGAACCCCTGCCCGAAAAAGAATCTCGTCAGAATAAATATTACCTATGCCTGAAATTAATTTTTGATCCATTAAAACTGCTTTGATTTTTCTTTTTTGGTTTTGTATTATCTGTTTAAATCTATCAAAAGTAAAATTTTTATCTAGGGGATCGGGCCCTAGTTCTTTTAAATCTTTAAGGTTTTCTAATTCTTTTTTTGTTAAAAGTTCTACTCTGCCAAATTTTCTCAAATCAGAAAAGGCAATCATTAATCCATTGTCTAAAAAAAATATAATATGTATAAATTTATTCATTGGATCTTCTAAGGGACCTTTTTTAACAGGAACCCACTCTTCATTTTCTTTTTTCCATTGACCCACAAGCAAATGTCCTGTAAGTTTTTGATGAATTAAGAGTCGTTTATCTCCTGATAAATAAAAAATAATAAATTTACCCTTTCTTTTAATATCTTGTATTTTTTTTCCTTTTATTTCTCTTTTAAATTCTTCTAGGTTCGGTTTTTTGATAAGTTTTGGGGCGTCTGTCCATATATCAAGAAAAGTCCTTTTAAGGACTTTTCTTTTTAAATCCAAAACCGTTGTTTCTACTTCTGGAAGTTCTGGCATAATATCTTATTTGTTTTTTGCTAAAACAAGTTTGATCTTTTCTACAATCTCCTCTGGAGTAAAGTGGGCTTTAATAAGAAAATCTACCGCTCCCAGATTAAGCCCTTTTTCTATTTCGTCCTTCTGTCCTAAGTTTGAAAGAATAACCACTGGAATAGAGGCTGTTTTTTCGTCTTCTTTTATTCTTTTTAAAACCTCAAATCCATCAATGCCTGGCAAAATTAAATCAAGAAGAATTAAATCGGGCATTACCTTTTTTGTTTTTCTTACACCATCTTCACCATCTATTGCTTCTTCTACCTCATATCCTTCTTTGAGAAGTTTCTTCGCTATAAGTTCTCTTAAGAATTTATCATCTTCAACTATTAAAATTTTTTCCATATATAAGTTTTAATTTTATGCAATAATTTAAATTTTACTCTGGTTCTCCTAATATCGCTTTCACTTTCTGTATAACTTCTGCTGGATCAAATTCTGTTTTAATAAGCCAGTCCTTTGCCCCAAGTTGCTTTGCTTTATCTAATTCCACAGGTTGTCCTGAATTAGAAATAATAATAACAGGAATATCTTTAATTGAGGGGTCTTTCTGCATCGCCTCCATTACTTCAAAACCACTCATTTTTGGCATTATTATATCTAATAATATCAAATCAGGAACAATATCACGGATAGCCTTCAACCCTTCTTCTCCGTCTTTGGCGGAGTAAACCTCATATCCAAAATCTTCTAGTTTATCTTTTAGAAGGTCTAGTAAAATTTCTTCGTCTTCAATAATAAGAATTTTTTTTGCCATAAATTTTCTTTAATAATAACCCTTTTAATATTATATCATTTAAAACACTAATGGTAAAGTAAAATAAAAAGTTGTTCCTTTGTTCTCCTGAGATTTAAACCAAATTTTGCCCCCGTGTGCTTCTATAATATTTTTTGTGATAAAAAGCCCCAGGCCTGATCCTTCTGTTTGCATTCTAACAACATTTGCTCCTCTAAAAAATTTTGTAAAGATTCTCTCTTGCTGATTCTTGGGAATCCCCACCCCCGTATCTTTGACGGAAAAAACAAGTTCGTGTTTTCTTTTTCGCTCCTTAACAGAAACCTCAACCTTTCCTTTTTCTGGCGTATATTTAAGCGCGTTTTCTATTAGATTTTTCACTGCTAAACTTATCTTTTCTACGTCTACCTTTACTATTTTTTTACCTTCGGAAATTTCTAAACTATATTCGATTTTCTTTTGTTTAGCATACTCTTTTAATGAATTATATACCGATTCTACAATTTCTGAGAACTCCACAATTTTGGGCTCATAAACAAACCTGCCTTCTTCTATTCTAGCAACATTTAGAAGATCATTCACCAAATTAATCATTCTTTCGTTTGTCTGGTATGCTTTTAATACAAGGTCTTTTTCTTCTTTATTGAATTCTTTCTCTTCTCTTAAAAGACTTAAACTCCATTTAATAATCGAAAGAGGTGTTCTTAGTTGATGAGCAGCAATAGATACAAATTGGCTCTTCATCTGTTCTACCAGTTTTTCTCTTGAAATATCATGTAAAATAACCAAAACAAGTTCTTCTTGTTCCTGTAGTTTCACTGTACTAGTGGTTATTTCTAAGAAAAAAGATTTACTTATTGCCATCTCCTTTCTAAAAACTTCTTTTATTTCCTCTCCTGTTATCTTAAAAAGTTGAGCCCACCTTCTGTTTTTTCTCTTTAATGTTTGAACATCTTTTCCCAATACCTCTTCGGCTTTTGTTTTGAGGAATTCTTCGGCTTTAGGATTAATTAAAATTAATTCTTTTGCTTTTTTAAACACTAAAATTCCATCTACAAAATTTCTAATAATCGCCTCTGTCTTTTTTCTTTCTTCTT
This sequence comes from bacterium, assembly GCA_021158195.1. Classification (GTDB taxonomy): domain Bacteria; phylum Patescibacteriota; class Minisyncoccia; order Minisyncoccales; family PEYH01; genus JAGHAC01. Next base: position 20,174 of record JAGGVA010000008.1, read on the forward strand.
CGGCTCGTTGACGGGCTTCTTCTGTATCTTCTAATATGTTTAAAAGAGCCTCGCGCGATTCCTCTAATTCTTTTTCTTTTTGAATAATTTTTTGCTCGGCTTCTTCCTGAATTCTTTTTAAACCACTGACATCAGTTATACTAACAAAAAACCCTATAATGTTGCCCTCTGTATCTTTTCTTATAGCAAAAGAAACTTCAACAGCAATCTTTTGTTTCTCTTTTGTTAACAGGGTCAATTGTATGGTTTCTGTCCTACCTGACTTCAGCAGACGTTTCTGAATTTCCTTAACCCTTTCTTTTTCTAAAAAAATTTTTTCTAATCTTTCTCCAACAATCTCTATTTGTTTATATCCGGTTAGTTTTTCAAAAGATTCATTTGTATTATTTATTACTCCCAAAGGATTCAAATCGCAGATCGCTGTGGGCAGAAAAGAAAAAAGATTATTTAAATACGAAGAAATATCTAACAACTCTTCTTTTGTTTCTTTTAGTTGTTTTTTGAGATTTAAAAATTTTTTTTTAGATAAAAAACAAAGCATATCTTATTCCCAAGTTATTACATATTCGTGATAGAAATCATTTCTAAACACACACTTTGTTTCCTCTATTGAAATTTCTTTGTCTGCCCCTAAAGCCTGACGGGCTATTTCCGAAAAATAACCTTTATAGTATTGACACATTATCGGGTGAAATTTGTAACCTTTAACTCTTATCACCGC
>JAGGVA010000044.1 GCA_021158195.1 bacterium
CTCCCTTTATTCTCACTATGCGAGGTAAGGTTCATAGGACGAGGGCAGGATATTGGAAGGGAGAAATTACCCACGATTATAAATGGATAGGGAAACCAGAAATTACCATAGAGTTTCCGGAGAAAATGCCTGATATTAAGATCACCAAAAAATCCTTTTTTGATAGGCTGAAAGACAAAATTTTCTCTCCATTTCAAAAAACCCAAATCGCCAAAGAAAGAGCAGAAGAAAAAACAGATACATTTTTCTCAAGAATTGGTACCAATATAAAAGAGTTTTTTGACAAAATTAAAAAGAAAATTACCAATCCTTTTGGCGCAAGTATCGGGAGTAGAATAGATAATTCGCAATTTTTCAAAGAGAAAAGCAGTACAGAAGAAAGTCCTCAGTTCACGCCTCAGCCCGAAACAGAAAAAGAAGCCCGTCTCTTGAATCTTCCAGATACCCAAGCAACAAACAATAAGACAGACAAAGAACTTGATCAAAAGTTTCCCAACCAGTCAGAAGAGCCGGAATATCACGATGACAACGCCCTTAAAAAGCAAGAAGACAACCAGAAAGAAACTCAAACAAGCCAAGAGAAAGAAGAGAAAGAAGAGAAAGAAGAAAATAAAAAGGAAAGCGAGACAGATAAAGAGATTGAAGATAGCCAGAAAGACCTCTCCCAAGAAGAAGGCGACACATTAAATAAAGAAACTCCACCCGAGAAAGATAAATCCCTACCACCGCTTTTAATCGCAGAAGTATGTGCTGGTATAGATTCTTCCAAAAACGAACTTATCAAAATATATAATCCCAACAACGAGCCAGTAGAAATTAACAGTGACAACTTTGTTCTCCAAATAGTAAATTCAAAAAATAAAGCCACCCAGAAACGAATAGAATGGACAAGAAACACAATCCCTGCAAAGGGATTTTTTCTTTTTGCAAGCAATATCCCCTCAATCAATGGCAAAATAATAGAGCCGGATGCTAAAATTAGCACCTCGCTTACCTCGGTAAGCGGAGTTATTATTTCTGATAAAAAAGGCAGAATTCTAGATAAAGTAGCGTGGGGTAAGCCAGGCCAACCCGCACCCTATCTAGCAACAGAGGGTAAACCTCAAATTAAGATCGGCGGGCTAAAAACAGGCGAATCTCTAAGGCGAAAAAAATCCGGTGCCAAATATATTGACACAAACAACAACGACAACGATTTTGAATTTTCCGACTTCGTTTTAATAGAGAATTCTTTAGGAGAAAGAACTTCTTTTATAAAGGGATTTTCAGCCGGACTGCCGGCAGCAATTTCGGGCTCTGCCGGTAATAATTCTCAAAGCATTCAGCAAGGTCAAAACACTAATCAAGAAAAGCAAATTGAACCATTTTTCAAAATTCTTATTACCGAAGTTCAAATTTCTGGGGAGAACGCATCAGAGGATTTTGTAGAATTATATAACCCCAACGATGTATTAGTTGATCTTTCTTCTTGGCAAATAAAGAAAAGAACAAGCAGCGGTAAAGAAAGTTCTCTTATAAAGATGCCTGACGGAACAGTTATACCCTCATACGGCTATATTCTCTGGGCAAATTCAAAAGATGATTATGCTCAAGAAATAAACGCTGATGTGAGTACAAAAAATTGTCTTTCTCAAAACAACAGCATTGCGCTTTTTGACAGAGAAAAAAGAGTTATAGATGCTTTATCGTGGGGCGAGGGAGAAAACCAATTTTTAGAAGGCGAAGGTTTTCCTGAAAACCCAGAAGCAGGCCAGACAATTTCAAGAAAGTTTTCAGAAGATGATAACAAATATATTGACACAGACAATAATGCCTCAGATTTTGTTATAGGAAATCCTACCCCAAGAGCAAAAACCGAAATTTTTAGCAAAGAAAATTTGGAAAACAGAGAAACAGCAGAAAATCCGGAAGGAAATTCTAATAACAACGGCGAAAATAAAGAAACAGAAAAGCCCAATTCAGAACCGCAACATTTAATTATCTCCGAAGTCAGCACAAAAGACCCGGAATTTATTGAAATTTTTAATCCAACAGACAGCGAAATTTCTTTATCCGATAAATATCTGGCATATTTTTCCTCTCAAGCAGAGATAAACAATCCCTATAGAACTTGGCAATTTGACGAAAATCTCAAAGTTTTGCCGCATAGCCATTTTGTAATATTAATTTATCAAAAAAAAGGAAAGATAGATTTTGATTGGCAGGTTTTAACATCGAGCAAACGCCCCTATTCAAGGGAGCAAATTTCAGATGACGGAGCAGTAGGAATTTTTAATTGCGATCCACGCAACGATAAGAAAACTGTTGCTGAGCAATGCGCAATTGATCTTTTGGGTTGGAATAACGCTTTGGTAAAAGAAAAAGAAACAGGCGATTTGACAGATGAAACAAAAGGCCTTTCTAGAAAGACAACTGTTTCAGAAGAGGGAATTTTAACCTATCAAGACACAGACAACAATTCTCAAGATTTTGAATTAACCGAGAAAAATCCAAAAAAATTTAGCAACCAGTATTTAGATTTAGACAACGACGGGATAGTCAATGATTATGATTCGGAAACAATTATCACACAAACAATTGAATTGCCCCCAGATGAATATCATTTTCAAAATATTATTATAAAAGAGGGCGGAAAAATTATTTTTTTATCAGACAAAGAAAAAGAATTTCCTTCATCTAAAATTTTTGCCCAAAATGTTTTTGTTGAGAAAGGAGGAGAAATTTCAGCCACAGAACAAGGATTAGAAGAGCCGGGGGATACAGATTTAAATTTTTCTGAAATAAACGGCTTGGGTTTTGGGAGTTGTTCGGAAAATAAGGTTCAATGTCGGAGAGGTGGAGGCATAGTTTATGTCGAAGCCATCAACAAAATAGTTATAGATGGATTAGTTTCTTCTGATGGTGAAAGCGAACAGTGGGGGAATTTTGATGGAGCCAATGGCGGCGGCATTTTTTTAAAATCCTCAGTAATTGAAGGTAAAGGAATAATTAGAGCGAATGGTGGCGATACAGAAAAATCACAATACGGGGGAGATGGCGGAAAAATAATTTTAGAAACAGAAAATAATAATTTTGAAGGTGATATTCAAGCATTTGGAGGGCACAATCAAGAACATTTATATTTTAAGGGTCGGGCAGGTACGATTTTTATAAACTCTCCAGAAAAACAAACCCTGATTATCAGAAATGATCTTGTATCAGATAGTTTTTTTAAGCGGCACAAAGAAAAAATTCTACCGAATTTAGAGGTTGATGAATTGATACTTGAAAACATCGTGGCTGATTTTGAAGAAAACGCAGAATTCCAGGTGTCAAATATAGAGATTAAAAACAGCCAGATTAATCTTTTACCAGAAAAAATTTTGAAAGTTTCAGGTGACAAATTATCTCTTCAAGCATCAGTAATTCTGGCAAACATAGAGATTAATACTCCTGAGGTTTTTATAAATGAAGATTCAATAATTTCTGCTCAAGGTAAAGGCTTTAGTTCCAGTTTTGCCGAAGAAATAAACAAAGATTTATTTGAGCCAGATTTTTTAGCAAAAGGAGGTAAACAGGCAAGCGAGAAAGCATTTGAAAATAGGGGCGGTGGAAAAATTATTATTCAATCTCAAGAGATAAAAATAGACGGTATTTTAGAAGTAAACGGTGAGAAAGGGAAAAGCGTAGGTTTTGCCGCCGAGAATAATATTAACGGCGCCGATGCCGGAGCCGTGTTTATTAGAACTCAGAAATTGTCAGGCAAGGGCGTAATTAAAGCAAATGGTGGAGATGATGGATCCAAAGCAGGCAATGGTGGAAGAATAGCAATATATTTTCAAGAAAACAATTTTGAAGGTGATATTCAAGCATTTGGAGGAAAAGGTTGTTTAGATAGAGAGAACGAAAACGGGGGCCCGGGCACAATATTTTTAAGCAATCAAAAAGAAGGAATTAATCAACTTATAATTAATAACGGAGGGCATCAAGGAGTTCTAGATTTATCTCAAGACAAGTTAGAAATGGAGGACACACAATTATACATCAAGGAAGGAAGTATTGTTGTCTTTCCTGCTTTAGTTAAAAGCACCGCTCTAATTTTAGAAGAAGGAGGGTTGCGGCTTTTTGGCAATTCAGAAATATATGTTAGCGAGATATTTAAATTAGTAAAAAGTTTTATTGAAAGCCCTCAAAAGAAATTTCTAAATATCAATGCCCAAGAAATTAATATAGAAGAAAGCGAAATTGTAGGTAATTTAAAAGTTAAAGCAGAAAATTTTGAAATAGATAAAAACTCATCAATTATTGCTGATGCTTTAGGTTATGACGCTGATGAAGGTCCAGGAAAGGGTAATGGTGGAAGCGGTGCAGGATATGGCGGTAAAGGAGGTAATTATAGGGCTTTTGAAGGAGGAGATATTTATGGTGATCCAAAAAACATTTCAGATTTTGGGTCAGGTGGAGGAACAAGCACACATCCAAATACAGGTCAAAGAGAAACCGGAGGTAAAGGTGGCGGATTGATAATTTTGGAAATAGAGAAAGAA
>JAGGVA010000026.1 GCA_021158195.1 bacterium
ACAACTATTCCGTTGCTTTTTGCCCAGTTAACAAGATCCTGCACAATAAGGAAGTAAGAAGCAAACCCGGTTTTTTTTATAATTTCCAGTTCATATTTTAGCCGCCTTTCTGCCTCTTCTTTATTTTCTTTGAATTCTTCTTCTTTTCTTTTGAGACCTTCAAGACATAATTTTTTTAAATAATCATCCGGGGTTAATCCGTTGGGTAAAGGAAAAGAAGGTAGGCGGCTCTCGCCCAACTTGAATTCAAAATTACAAAGATCAACAATTCTTTGAGTATTTTCAATTGCTTCAGGAATATCTCTAAACGCATTTATCATTTCTTGAGGGGGACGGAGAGAAAAATCATCAGCCTTAAGAGTTAAGCGTTCAGGGTTGTCGGGTTTAGCACCTGTATTTATAAGCATTAAAATATCCTGAATTTCAGCATCTTCGGGCTTAAGATAATGAACATCGTTGGTGGCAACTAGAGGTATCTTGTGCTTTTTTGATATTTCAATTAGCGCCTTATTTACCTTTGCTTGTTCTGGCAGATTAGGATGATGCTGAAGTTCTAAAAAGAAACCATCTTTTCCAAAAACCGATTTATATTTCAATGCCAATTGTTCTGCTTGGTCAAATTTATTACTTAAAATCAAGCGGGGGATTTTGCCTTGTAAACATGCGGTTAAAACAATTAGCCCATCAGAATATTCAAATAATAAATCTTCGTCTATTCTTGGCTTATAATAAAAACCTTCAAGATGCGCTTTTGTTACTAGTTTTACTAGATTTTTGTAACCGGTTTCGTTTTTTACCAAAAGAACAATGTGATATCTTACATTATCTACATTGGGTCTCTTTTGGGTCATTTTTTCTCTTGCCAGATAAAGTTCGCAACCAATAATTGGTTTAATTCCTAATGCTTTTGCTTTTTTGAAAAATTCCACCGCTCCATAAAGCACTCCATGATCAGTTAATGCCAAACTATCCATTCCTAATTCTTTTGTGTAATTTAAAAGATCGTCTATTTTTGGTAGACCGTCAAGAAGGGAATAATGACTATGAGTATGAAGATGAGTGAACTTTAGAGGCATATTGACACTAAGTAAGATGAGCAATTAAATTTTTACACTTCAGTCCTTGGGCGATTGTTTCTCCCTCAACCGAAGTTCCGGTTAAAATAAGAATTCCCTGAAACCGTGCGTCTTTTAAGTTAAAATCTCCGTCGATATCTGTTTCTTGAAAATCTCCCAGACCTTGAAAAAACGCTTTCTCTAAAATAACTGAGCCACCAATTTTTGCTTGTTTTAAATACATATCTCCCCGGATGTTTCCTGTAGGGGTTTCAATATCAAAGATTTCAACCTTTTTAAGATTAAGATTTCCCCCAACTTGGATTTTATTTAGGCCCAGAAACCCTGAAACTTTTGAGCCCTCAAAATCAATATTTTTTTTGAATTTTGAAGAAATCAAATTGACAACTTCTCTAATGCGAGCATTCTTGGCAATTAAAGATCCATTAATTTGAGAATTATCAAAATATAAAGTAGTATAAATTAAACAATTAGAAAAGTTAATATTTCCATTAATAGTGCATTTGTCAAAATAAACAGCCCCTTGAATAGTAGAACCCTTAAAATTAAGAGAAGTATTAATCTCTTTTTCTGAGAAAGAAAACTCAGGCAAAAGTTTATAAGATAAATCCGCAGGTCGGTTTTCTCTTTCTGCGTTTTTGATTTCTCTTAAAAGTTGGTCGAGAGTAAAACGCTCGAGAGGTTTATCCATAAAATCTAAAAGCAAAATCTTTCTTTATTATAGATATTTTTTTAAAAAATGCCAAAAGAACTCTTAGGGCAAAAGTTAAGAAAAAATGATTTTAAATACATTATCGGAGTAGACGAAGCCGGAAGGGGCCCTTTAGCAGGGCCGGTTGTAGTAGTAGCAGTAATGATAATAAAATTCAAAATGCAAAATTCAAAATGCAAAATTACAATTCAAAATTTAAAATTAGGAAATTCAAACTTAAAAATTAAAGATTCAAAAAAACTTTCGCAAAAAAGAAGGGAAGAAATTTTTGAGACCTTAAAAAATGATCCAGGAGTTTTGTGGGGGAGGGGAATGGTTTCAGCAAAAGTGATTGACAGAATAAATATTTGGGAGGCGACAAAACTTGCTGCAAAAAGAGCCATTTTTAATTTGGAGAAAAAAATAGGAAAAAAATTACCAAAAAAGAAGACGCTTTTAATCATTGATGGCAATCTTAAAATTAATAGCGAATTTTGCGAAAAGCCAATTGTGAAAGCAGATCAAAAAATTCCAGAATGTATTTTGGCTTCAATTTTTGCAAAAGTTATAAGAGATAGGCTAATGGAAAGATACGATAAAATTTATCCTAAATACAATTTCAAAAAGAACAAAGGTTATCCCACAAAAGAGCACAAGAAACTTATTAAAAAGTATGGGATTTGTAAGATTCACAGAAGAAGTTTTAGGGGAGCAGGGGTAAGGGACTAAGGGACTAAGGGACTAAGTGACTGAGTGATCGAGTGATTGAGTTATCAAGTTATCGAGTGATTGAGTGACTGAGTGGGTGAGTTGGCGAGTTGTGGAAAACTTCTTTGAAAAAAACCTTTTTTGAGATAAAATAAAATAAGAAAATTATCTATACACATTTCCTTGACTTAAAAATTGAGTTACAATAAAGAAAGAATTAAAAAATTTTTATGCAAAAAGAAAAAATTCTCATCTTTCTCTCATTTTTAACAACTTTTATCTTTTTGGTTTCTTTTATTGCCTACGCCTGGCAAGAACCAACCGCAAACCCACCAGGAGGTAATGTTTATGCGCCTGTAAATGTGGGGCCTACTTCACAGACAAAATCAGGAAATCTTACTTTGAAGAATCTTTATCTCAATGCAACAGCCGCAGAAGGAGACATTTATAAAATAGATGAACTTGTTGGTTACAACGATATTTTTGTCAAAGGAAACTCCAGCGAAACAGCCCCGGTATATTTAGCAGGAAATAAAATCTATGCTTACACAAATTCTCAATCTCGTTTATTTATAGATACAAATGGCAACGTCGGCATCGGGACGACAAGTCCGGGATATAAATTAACAGTGAATGGATCAATTGGGACACCAAATATGAACCACCCTTATTTAGTTTTAGATAGTTCAAGTTCTGGAAGTAATAACAACGAACAATCTGCCCAAATTTCTTTAGGCGAATCAGGTAGAGGAAGCGCCTCATTACATCTTGCTTATACAGGTGATGGCTACAGTTATATTGGAATGGGTTCACTTGGTGATGATAATATACCAGACCACTGGGCTTTAAGGTTTTATTATCAAAATGACGACGTTTATGCTAATAACAATATTAATGCTAACGATGTTTACATTAGAGCAATTGGCAAGTGGGCAAGCCAACTTGGTGGAGGCGGAATTTCTGGCTCTGGGTCAGCAAATTATCTTGCTATGTGGACAGGAAACACTTCTTTAGGAAAGTCAGTTATTTATCAATATAACGGCAATATTGGCATTGGGACAGGAACACAAAT
>JAGGVA010000034.1 GCA_021158195.1 bacterium
AATCAGGTATACAAAGCAAAATCGGAGAATTTGAAATAGCCTTTGACCATATTTTTATTTGTGCTATATCGCTCTACCTTGTTTTTGTTGTCACGCTACCATGGTGGCTCCTTATGCTTCTTTCTTTTTTCCTCCTTCTCTCTACCCTTGCTCTTTATGGTACATTTCGCCATCAGAAAAAAAGTTATATTGGCGGTATAGAAATTCCCCTGGCTCCTACTATTACTGCTGCAATTCTTGTTTATGCTATTTTTTGTGGCTCATCTTTGGAGAAATGGGTTACATCGGCTTTTATGGTATTAGCGGTTTTCCATCTAAAAATCGGATTAAAAGCAAGAGATAGAGCCAGAGAAATCTTATCTCCGTTGTTGACAGACATAAAAGGAGCAATCGATGGTCTTAAACAGCATTTTACCCAAAGACAAAAAAGAAGATAAGGAATAAAAAAACTGGCCCAAATTTGGGCCAGTTTTTTTACGGCCCCAACCGGATTCGAACCGGTGTTTCTGGCGTGAGAGGCCAGTGTCCTAAACCAACTAGACGATAAAATGGCAGATAATAATGCAAAATTCAAAATGCAAAACCTAAAATGATTATTATCAATTTAGCAAAAATTAGAGAAAAATCAAGAACCCCTCTTTTATTCTCTTTCTCCCTTAGAGAAAGAAATTTAGAAGGAAGGTTCCTTAATAACTGAATAATTATTTGTTGATAATTGAAAGAAAAAGGTTAAAGTGAGAAAAAAGTGAGAAATAAAATCCTTGAAAATCTTAATCCCAAATAGCCTAATTATCTTTCGTGTTCTTTTGGCAGGAGTAATCTTCTTTCTAATTTTTACCCAAGAAAAATATTTAAAAATATCTCAAAAAACTGGCCAAATATTTTTGGGAAGATTAGTTTTGAGTTCATGGGATCTTAATTTCAGCAATTTTAATTTTCTATGAAACCCCTTTCTGAAAAATTTTTTTCTTCTTGGCAGCTTTGGCAATCTTTGTTTTGATTATTTTTAGAATCGCCTCAATTGAAAAAGCCTTCAAAGAAATACTCAAAGGGACCTAAAAACGGCTCCAAAATCGGAGCCGTTTTTTTTACCCCACACTACGTAGGATGTGAGACGAGCCCTAAACTCAATGTGGTTTAAAAGGAGGTATCATTCTATTGCTCTTTCCGTGTACAAAAATTTTTACAGGCCTCAATTGAAGAAAAAGGCACTGTACACCATGTAACAGAAACACAATTTTTGCCGTCATAATAGGCACCTGATATTTTCTGGTAATTATCCGGACAATAAGTTTTAATAACATTTGGATTCCATTTACATCTACATTCTGCCATTGTAGAACACTGGAAAAATTCCATAACCAGAGATGCAATCTCTACAGGCTTTCCATATTCTATTGAGCTAATGAGAAATTTATCTCCAATCTTGTTTACAGTATAAGTATTTTCTGTATAACTTGTTATTCCTTGGCCGTTATATTCTTCGATATGTCGGGCTATAACTTCAAATTCGGTGTCGTTGAGTTTTTTACTACTTAAAATCTCACAACCTCCAGGATGAGGATTAGACATCCCAAAAACAGGAAGCCATTCTTGAATTTCTTCTTTTAGTTTCCCGGTAGTATAAGGAAGAACATTATCTCTACGCCTGGTTTTTAAGGCATTTTCATATTCTTTAACTACCTTCTCTGCTAATTTTTGTTCATCAATAGTAGTCTCCGGTGGTTTAACAATTTCTGGTTGTTTTTTCTCCTGGTATCCAAAATACTGCCAAGCTAGAATTCCTCCGCCAATAAGTAAAACGATGATTGTTCCTACGATTGTGGGAAACCACACCTGAATTGTCCCTTTGTTGAATTTTGACATAAATAATATCTTTTTGTTATTTCGACCTTTGAGTGTAAAAATTTAAAAATTTTCTTTTATAAATATGGTTTGAGTTGAGATTTTTTACAGGTTCTTGGTGGCTTGGTCTTACAAAGCGAAGCAACTAAACCTTTGCAAAATCTTGGTTGGCGGTAAGGGAAGATTCGAATCCACAAATTCCTTACGGGATGCCGGTTTTCAAGATCGGTGCCTTACCAGTTCGGCCAACTTTCTAGCGGCCCCAACCGGATTCGAACCGGTGTTTCTGGCGTGAGAGGCCAGTGTCCTAAACCAACTAGACGATGGGGCCTCTAAGTAATTTTTAATTTTTAATTTTTAATTGATGGCTTATTTTAGATTAGCAAAAAAATAAGAAAAATCAACACGGTCTTTGCGGAGTTCTAGAAAGAAAATAGCTCCTGATTTAGGGAACTGTTTTTTCTTCTAATGAGTAGTCCGGAGGAATTTTGTAATAATTAATGATATATTGGGCTAATTTTCTAAAAATAGGACAGGCAGAGTATTCTGCTGTTTTTGTTTTGGGATTATCTAATTTCACAAGAATTAAAATTTTAGGATCAAAGGCAGGAAAATAACCAATAAAACTTTGCCAAGTTTCGTCGCTGTAACCTTTTTTGTTTATTCCTAGAGAAGCAAAAGGAATTTGTGAGGTGCCAGTTTTGCCGGCTATATAATAACCATTGATTCCTGCTCTTTTTCCGTATCCTTCTTCTACTACCGAAACTAACATTTTAGTAATTTCTTTTGCCGTTTCTTCACTGATAATTTTTCTTTTCTCTATTTTGGGTTCAATAACCTTTTCGCCATCCTCCTCAATAATTCTGTCAACAATGCTTAATTTCATTAAATTGCCATTATTGGCTAAAGCAGTATAAGCCCGCAATAATCCAAGAGGAGTTAGTTCAATGCCTTGTCCAAAGGCAGCGGTGGCAAAATTTATCTCATAGCCCTTTTTTAGTTCTTGATTGGTAGAAAATATTTCTCCTTCAAGTTCTATGCCTGTTTTCTCAAAAAAACCAAATCTATCAAGATATTTCAAAAAGAGTTGATGACCTAGTTGTTTTTCGGCAAATACTGCTCCGGTATTAATAGAATATTGTAAAACCTGTTTCATTGTTCGCTTGCCCCATACTCTCTGATTGTAATTATATATCGTTCTTCCGCCAATCTTTACATATCCTTTATCTTCATATGTGGTATCTGGCTTTACTTTACCCTCGTTTATTGCTGCCGACATTGTAATTGGCTTAAAGGTGGATCCTGGTTCATATAGGGTTTGTACTGCTCTATTTAGAAAAATAGCGGGATCGTTAGCATAATCGTTATATTGATTAGGATCAAAAGGGGGCCAATCAGCCATTGCTAAAATTTTTCCAGTTTTAGGATTTACCACTATAATTTGGCCTGAAGAGATATCTAAGTCTTTGGAGGCATCTTCAAGTAGTTTTTCTGAGAATTCTTGAATGCTTTTATCGATGCTCAAAATAATATCACTACCTTTTAGTTTTTCTAGGTTAATTTCAGCAATTCTTCCAAAAAAATTATATTTTTCTTTTATTAATTTTTCTTTGCCCGAAAGAAGAGCATCGAAATATCCCTCAATGCCATAATTTCCTTTGCCTTGAGCATTAACAAAACCCAAAACATCGCTCCCTACCTCCTCTAAGGGATAAAATCTTTTTTCTTCATAATCTAAATATAGGCCTTTTATATTTAAATCTTGCAGTTTTTTCACTTCCTCTGGCTTGAGATTTCTTTTGACAACCAAAAAATAACTATCACTATTTTCAATTTTGTTAAGAATTTCTGCTTTTGGAATGTTAAAAACAGAGGAAAGTTTTTGAGCGACTTCTTCTTTGTTATTTATTACCTTAAGTGATAAATAACAAAAGGGCTCTTTTTTGTTGGTAGCAGCCAAAATAATATTTTCTTTATCATGAAGATATATCTTCCCCCTTTCTCCTATTGCTTCTTTAATAATCTCTTGCTGCCCTTTGGCTAATGCTTTATAAAATTCCCCTTTTTGAATTTGAAGATAAACAAGCCGAGCAATTATGCCCGACCAAATAACTAACAACACAAAAAAACCTATCCAGTAGCGCCAATTTTGAAGTTTATTTTTTAGCCACACTTTCAGCCCCAATTTTTAAATAGTCAATTTGATTGATTTTTTCAAAATCTAATTCTTGGGCAAGTTTGGCAACATCGTCCATAACCCCTTGTTTGGAAACCTGAATTTCCATTTCTTTATTTGCTTGGCTTATCTGAGAAATTTTTTCCTGCAAGTTTGAAATGGCAAAGTTTTTATTATTTAAATTTAAAAATTGAAAAATATAGCAAAAAACCAATGCAGAGATAATTAACCCCAAAATTACCGCTAATCTTTTTGAAATATTTTTTTGAAAGGTAAGAACTTCTATCATATTTTTATTAATTTTGCTTTTAAATTAATTCTGCCACTCTTAATTTTGCTGACCTTGAAGCGGGGTTTGTAATAATTTCCTCTCTGGAAGAGACAATGGGTTTTTTTGTAATAATCTTTAAGATGTTATTGCTGGCTTTTTCTTTAAAAAATTTTTTAACTAATCTGTCTTCAAGAGAATGAAAGGAAATTACAGCAATTCTTGAACCAGAAAATAACACTTTTAAAGATTGTTCCAACCCTTTTTTAATGTTTTCAAGTTCATTGTTTACCGCTATTCTCAATGCCTGAAATACTCTTGTAGCACAGTGAATTCTCTGTTTTCTATACCAGCGAGGTACTGTCCTCTCAACAATCTCTACAAGTTCTAAAGTGGTTAATATGGGCTTTTCTTTTCTTTGCAAAACTATTGCTTTAGCAATTCTTTTAGCAAATTTTTCTTCACCAAACTCTCTTAAAATTTTCTCTATTTCCTGCTCTGGGTATTCATTGATTATCTTGTATGCTGGAATTTTCTCCTTGTAAGGGTTAATCCTCATATCAAGTATTTCGTTTTTCTGAAAACTAAATCCTCGTCTACTCTTTTTGAAATGCCACATAGAAACTCCTAGATCGAATAGTATGCCGTGAACAGGACTAAAATTATTATCTTTAACAATCTTTTCAAGGTTCGTATAAGAATCATTAATTAAAATCAATCGTTTTTGTAAGCCGGGGCTTGGTGTGAAAGATCTATAAAGAATGGGGTCATATTCTATTGCCAATACTTTTCCATTTGGTTTTGTTTTTTCTAAAATTGCCAGTGTATGACCTCCTTGCCCAAAGGTGGCATCAATAAAATTTTTATTTGGTTCTACTTTAAGATATTGAATGATTTCTTTTGCAAGAACAGACCGATGAATCATCTTAATTCGAAATTTAAAGTGAAAAATTAAAAATTAAATTCAAAAGAAATTTCTTTCAATCACTTAATCACTCAGCCACTCAGTCACTAATTTTACACCCCTAACTCTTTTAATCTCTCTGCTATGTCTCCTGCCTCTTTTTCCGTTTTTTGTTGGTATTTACTCCATTTTGCTTCATCCCATATTTCTATTCTATTGAACAAACCTGCAATAACTACTCGTTTATTTAAGCCGGCGTATTTTGTAAGATAGTCAGGAATAAGAATCCTTCCCAGATTATCGATAGTGACATCTGTGGCTCCGGCAAGCATTATTCTTGCAAATCCCCTAGCATCTGCTTGAGAAATGGGCAATTGACTTAATTTTTGAGCCAATTTTTCCCATTCTTTCATTGGATAAAGAAAAAGGCAGTTATCTAACCCTCGGGTTATAACTGCCTTTTTGCCTAATAATTTTCTAAACTTGGCTGGAATTGCCAGTCGTCTTTTTGTATCTAAAGTATATGTATATTGGCCTATAAACATAAGTTATCCACAGAATCTTTAAGTTATCCCCACAGTTATCCACATTTTCCCCTACTTTTCCACTATAATCCACAGAAATCATTTAGTCAACCACTTTGACTGTGGATAACTTCATAAACGTTAATAAAAGATAAGCCAAAAACCGCCTCTAAGTGAGGCGGTTTTTGGCAAATTTTACTTTATATCGACCTTTCTAAAATTTTATAACAATGCCTGTTGTTTTTCTTTTTCTTGTCTTCGTTTAATAAGCCAGTAAAGAAGATGAAATCCTCCAATAAATATTGCCAAAAGCAGTAACAATCCAACCAAAAGCCATATATACCAATATCCTACCAAACTTCCGATAATAGTGCTTCCGCCTGCGGCTGCCTTACCAAATAACGATTCTTTAAACCTTAATATCAAATTATCAGACGCTGAAATACCATTACCAGAAACAGTGGCTACAATGCTTACTCTTGCTTTACTAATGTCTTTACTTGTTTTTCCAACAAAAGCAATTGTCTTGATATCTCCGGGATCTAAATTACCTATATTAATTCCCGAATTAATATCTCCAGCATAATACTCTCCCTGAACATCTAAAGCGTCCTGATAGATAACTTCTGGAGGCAGATCAATTTTAATTGAAACATTTTCTAACTTCTCTTCTCCTTTATTAGACACTACTATCAGAAAATCTACTCTTTCATTTTTGTCTAAATCTACAAGTTCCTCTCTCCATTGAGTATCATTTTTCCCTTTTTTGGCAAGAAAAGAAATTGTTAATCCCTGAATTTTGCAATCTTGAGGACAGTTACAGATATTTTCCTCACAATTACAGATTCCATCGCCGCAATGTTCGCAACTGGCACAATAATCTTTGGATCCAATCAAACAAGTTGAACCATCACAATAGAGTTTATTTATACATTTTGAATTGACACAACTATCTAATGTGCACTCATTTTCATCTTCACAATCTCTATATTTATCCTGCCTTACACCCTTTGAGTCATACCAATAGAGGTCGTTATCATAGCAGGCTTTTGTATAATGAATATAATAGGGCGCTGTTGAGGGAACAGGTTTCTGAACGCATGCTGAATTATACTGACACTTTCTTTCCCCTACTCTACAAACCTCACTTGATGTGCAATAATCTACCACTAACCAATTGGTCCAATTACCCCATTCACTCCATCTGCCGTTACATTCGGCACTGTCTCCGGAACAATATCTAAATCGCGATTTTGTCCTTTTGGCAACATCAGCGCCGCACCCAGTTCCCCAAGGACATCCATATTGGGTTTTGACTTCCACATCACAAATAGCAGCACTTGATTTATAATGGCATCCGTCACAACAAGGGCCAGAAGAACATTCACATTCTTTTTTACACTTTCCATTCACACAAGTTTCATCAGAGGCGCACTCTTTTACTAAACGGGTATCTTTATATTGATTAGAATAGCATGCACCGTTTGCACAACCTCTGTCATAGCAGGTTCTTTGCTGATAAACTTTATTTCCCACACAATATTTCTCTCCCCAATCCTCACAAAAGTCATCGCCACATTCCTGATATTTTGAAAGAAGTTGACCTAAAGAATTAAACCACCAAACATCATTATTGTAACAAGAAAGATAATTAGAGGGCTGTTCGCAACTAGAGTCATATACACAATTGTAGGTGCAATTTCCGCCTGAACAATACCATCTTGGTCTTTGATTTGAGGCACAGTTTCCATAACCACAATTTGTTGGCCCAGAACATAATTCTAAAGATGACCATTCTAAACAGGGATCTGAGTCA
Organism: bacterium; assembly: GCA_021158195.1. Lineage (GTDB taxonomy): Bacteria > Patescibacteriota > Minisyncoccia > Minisyncoccales > PEYH01 > JAGHAC01. The sequence continues at coordinate 7,534 of JAGGVA010000034.1, forward strand.
TAATTTCCACAAACTTGTCTGTGGGTATAATCATAACATCTAACTTGACCTATATATGAACACTCATTTGTACAAGATGGTTGACAAGAAGAAACATTAACATTAACACAATAAGGAGAAGTATTGGCGGTTTCTACTATTCCCTGTGGAGTTTTACCATAAACTTGGCCGCAATAGGTATAAACTCCGGGGATAGTTTCAATAATTGTCCAGGTTTTTGTACCTGATGTGCCAGATACATCCTGCCAATGCCAATTTCCTTGAAAATAAGCATAAAATCCGGATAAGCCATCGTCGTCTTGGCCTGAAATTGTTAAGTTTATTTGTTCACCAACACACAAAGATGTTGGAAAAACAGAAAGTGTACCTGAAACAGGATCATTTTGAGGTTGACAGGTTGAATCTTCAACACAGCGGGATTCTTGCTCGATATCACATCCATCCGGAGTACAACTTCTTGTCCTTATCTGATACATTTCATTAGACGAACATCCACCCTGACCACATCCTTGATTTTGCCATTGAGACCAATCAGAGCATTGACATTGAGGTTCATTAACCTGAACCGAACAAGTGGCTGATTTTTGTTGACTGTCTGAAGTTACAGTTACCGTGGCACAATAAGAGCCTGACTGAGAAAAAGAAGTAGAACAGAATGATTGATTTCCACTACAGGCTCCGCTCCATAAATATGTATAATTTCCTGTACCTCCGCTCACAGAGGCAATGAAATTAACATTTTCATTAACTTGGGCTGGGTTTGGCTGAGCGTAACAACTTACATTTAATTCTGGGTAACCACAATCCTGTGGACAATTTGAAGAACTCTCTCCACATTCTGAGTTACAGGTTCCATCTCCGCAAGAGTAGCATTGAGATGAACATTGGGTATCTTGATAAGTACATATACCCCAGCCGGTACAAAAATAATTTCTAAAGGTTGATCCAATGCAAGTATCTTCCCCACAGCTTTGAGGAGAAGACCACTCTAAACAGACATCTGAATCATAATCTCCACATACTTGATAAGATGAATTGTCGGCACATCTTTTTTGACCTACATAGGAGCATTCGTCGGTACACCCTCTAACACATCTTCCATCCTGACAAATCTTTCCTTCCTCTTCACAGTTTTGATAGTTTATCCATTGGGTATTTTGATAACATTGATTATTGGAACATCCTCTTAAAATCTTTTCTCTTTGAACCCAATTTCCCTGACATCTGTAGTTATTAGTC
>JAGGVA010000007.1 GCA_021158195.1 bacterium
GCAAATTAGCAATTATGACTTCCGATTTGGACCTAACCATAATCCCTGTTAGAGTCTTATGGATCTTCCCCTCTTCGTACCAATCAATCAAATTTAATAATTCCTCCGGCACTGGATTGAACTCGAATAAGGAAGAATTTATCTTATTTAGCTGAGAATGTTCAGGCCTAAGTAAAGTTAAAAGAGGTGAAATATCCTCTTCCATAAAAAGTGTGCAATGTTTAGTTGCTCGTGTAAGTCCAGTGTAAAGCAACTCAGTAATTAAGAGCGTTTTCTTCGACTTAGGTAACACAAAATATACTCTATTAAATTCACTACCTTGGGCTTTATGAACCGATATAGCATAAGCGAGCTCTAAATTTTCTTCAACATCTTGTTTTGTCTTATATTCTACTTTTAAGTGCCTTTTTCTTTTAAAAAGAACATGAAATCCGTTAGCATTAAAATTAGTTACCTTAAAATCGCTCTTGGCATATTTAGGAATTTTCTTACCTTCTCTCGAATCATAAACCATTTTACAGTCAAAAGAATGAGGATTAACAAAACCGATTTCGCCGTTGAAAACTTCCACCTCTTCTTGCCTTCGGCTCTTCGTGTTATAGGCTTTAATCGGGTTTGATCTCGTTCTATTGCGGTATTGTATAACTTTATCAAAGTAAGTTATCCCATTTAAAGTGCCCTTATTTTTCACATGATATTTATTGAACGTTTCTTGAATCCATAGATTTATGTTATCCACACCGAAAAATTCACCACGGTAAGGTGAAATTATCTGCATATGGTCAGGTTCTTGACTATTATAATTCTTTATCTTAAAAGCCAATGCCCATATTTCAAAAGGTTTATTACGGTCAAATTTTAATCCGGTGTCTGTTTCTAAATCTTTTTCTATTGTCTCAATTAACTTCTCTCTCAAATCGTCTAAATCTCTCCAATAAAAAACTCTCAGATCTTTATCTATATCACCACCTTCTTGCACTTTTTTCAAAATCTCCTCTTCTTTAAATTTCTGGCCACTATCTTTATAATCACTAAGCCGTCTTCTTACATAAAGTGATGCTAATTCTAAAATTCCCGTCCCTCTGCCTTTTATCTTGTTCAATAACTGCCTAACATTTGTCTTTAAAATGCCTACATTTTCAGGATAATTCTTCTGCAACCAATCAAGCGTATCTGAAAATACTTTACCAGTACCAATAGGTGGGAGCTGATTTGGATCACCTACAAATATGAGGCGTTTTACAGAGGCCCAATTAATCGCTCTAAATAATGTTCCTAATAATTGCAAATCCAGCATAGATGCTTCGTCAATTATAACTGTAGTAATATCAGCATGGTTACCTCCTTCCCGTTCGAAGGTCAGATTATCATTTAACCATCCTTGGCTTGCCAAAAAGGAATGAATAGTTACAGCATCTCTCTTTGTAACTTCTCTAAGTCTATCTGCTGCTTTCCCTGTAGGGGCAAATAGCTTAATAATAGCTCCTTTGCCTTCAACTTTTTCTATTGCTTGAATTATTGCTCTAATAATTGTGGTTTTCCCTGTACCAGCGCCACCAGAAATCACCGAAATGGGTTTAATAAATATTCTCGCACATGTCTCTGCTTGCTCCTTCAGAATTTCATCATATTTCTTTGGGTCTACTTCTAAAATAGGGCTTTCGGAATCATAGAGAAAGTTTCTCCAATGTTCTTCAGTTAATGGTGTGCGGAGTTTGATGTCTGGTCTATTGGCTAAGTTTCTAATTTGCTTCTCAACCTCTCTTTCAAATTCATAGTTTGCCTTGAGATAAAGATAAGTTTTTCCTTCAGCGTCTTTTCTAATTTCTAAAGCCTCTGATAGGACATCTTTATCAACTTCTATATATCTTAGCGTGAAATGAGCCCTTTTCCAGTCCGGAAAATAGGATAACTTGTGATTTATCTTATTGAGTATATGGTCAGCTAATATAAAAGTATGTTGTGATTCTTTTCTCAGCTGTTCCACACAAAGAGCTCTTAATCTTCTGGCATCGTCTTTTACAAAATCGGAATAAGGTTTGCCGAGTTCGGGAGAGGGAAAGATACCATGATCTATTTTGTTAAAAGAAATAAAATCATCCGGGTCATCTCCTATATATTCCTCACATAAGATATAGGGATTTTTCACGATTTGTTCTAAATCCGAATATATACCATAGTTTTTCCTATCGTCACTTAAAATTCTCTCTATTTGCTCTTTACTAAGATCAAATCTTGGTAAAACATCCTCTAAAAGTCTTCTCTGGATGTCGGTTTTTAATTCCCATTGTCTCAGAACTCTCTTTCTTCTGCCCTCATCAACAGAGAGATCCTTGATTCCAGCTATCCTTTCATTAAGAAAATCAAATATTTCCTGCTTTAGTTCGGATTCTAAATTTGGATTTTGTGTTATTTTACTTTTATAGAACTGTATAGCTTCATGGAAGCCAATATAATCTAAAACCTTGAGTAAACCAGGATATAAGCCCCTACTTTTCCATAGTTCGGCTATAACAGAGTTTAGCCATCTTATTCTTTCGTTCCAGTCTTCAGTAGTATCTCCTATCTCTTTTAGCGTCGCTACAATCTCTGTGAATTTTTCAATTAAATCTAAAGCGTCATCCTCACTGATATGTCTTGTTCCATATTTGAAGTCACGGGGGTTGTCAGGAAAAAGAGCAATTTTTCCCAAAACATCAGGTTTATCGAGGTAGATATGATATGGGATCCTTATTCCCTCTTCGGGATAAGAAGAAGTGAGCACTCTTTGCCATATAAAGCCACCTGCAAATTTCCTCTTAGTCTCCTCCGAGCACCCATCATAGAATAGTTCTTCCCCTATCTTTTTAAGCCTTGAAACTCCTACAACAACATATCTTTTCTGATCGTCTTCACTAAACGGATTACTATAATTGGCATAGTAAAAAATTAGGCTCTTGCCAGGTTCCAGTTTAGAAAAATATTCTCTCGCAGCTTCAAGCCTTTCTTCATAATTGTATGTTCCATTAGGATTTTTTACTTCTTCTTTATACATTTCCTCATATGGCCATATACAAACTGATGCAGGAGGCAATTTCCAAATTTTTGTTTTTGTGTTATCCTGAAAGAAATCAGGTGGCTCGGACTTAGCATAGATTTCTTTTTCACCGAAAGCATTTATACTGTAGCAACATGGGGGAATCTTTTCAATTTTTTTATATACCTCCAAACAGGACTGCCCCTTAAACTTTTCTTCCCAATCCAGATCTCGTCCTAGGGCAATAAGGTCACCAGGATAAGAATGTGGACCTACACAATAAGCATTAGCTTTTGGATTTTTGCAAATACGACCGTTCCAACCGGTATCATGCCAAGCTAATCTCACTGAGATATGATATGGCATCTTTTACACCTCCTGATTAGTGGCATGGCAGATAACGTTTTGTGGATATTTGAACTCGCCAAAGGCGATTTGGGTGAGGGCTGAAGACCCGAACCAGATACCCGGTTGTTCTCCGAGTGCGATAGCCCCAAGCAATCCGAAGGATTGCGAGAGTCCCGAACCCCACTCATACTTCTCCCTCTATCACCTTAACCCATCTGTGGGATTTTATCTTTTCTATCAATTCCTTGATCTTCACATCTTCTTTTAAGGCTTTATAAACATCCTCAACAGTTTGCATGTTTTCTTTTTCCAGTTTTTCAAGTTCCTTTTGCTCCTGTTCTGTTAAATTTCCTTCAATCTGCTTCTTCCAGTAAAGCTCAGCCCAGCGGTCGTAGTTTATGGGTTTCAGGTGTTTTGAAACCGCTTCCAACAAGTATTCTTTTGGTTCTGGATATAATCTATCTTCTACGAATTTTTCTTTGAAGTAGAGTTCGTAAACTAAGCTATCAGCAATCTGGCGGTCAAAGAATTCTATCGCCTCTTTGAGTTTTTGCCTTCGCTCTTCAGTGGCGTTGAGGAAGAGGATTATATCAGACATGCATTTCAAACATTTAGATATTTGTTTACTGAGAGGGTACCTAATAGGCAAGATTAGAACATCTTTTTGTCTAAGATGTGGAAACGCTTTTTTGTGTTTTTCACAAAGCTTTTTAGAGAAATACCAATCGATTAATTTTGAATTGAGGATTACAAGAAATTGTTCTACTTCTACTCCCATGTTTTTAGGTTTAAAAATGTAAATAACTTGAATAACATACCTGTCTATGTAATCCACAACAGCATTTATTCTATCCCCGGTTTTTCTAACTAGAATTTTACTACCTTTATAAAGAGATTCATCCTTATAATCTATATTGCGTTCGCCTACCTTGATATAGTGCGTCGACAAGATCTTATACCTAGCAATGTCTTCCCCTATCAAAAATGGTTTGTAGTGATCTTCTAGCTTATTTGGAGAAATTAAACTACTTTTTTTGCCTACTTCGACCCCTCTTGCATTATTAAAAATTTTTCCAAATGGAATTGAGTTAGTCTCTATGAAGTTAATTATTTCCGTGTCAGAAGGTGTTTGTTCTATCCCCCCACATATGTCCCATTTATAATGGCAAATAAAAATACACATATGGTGAAATCATGGAACGAGAACTGAAACGGAGAAGATGGATCATACATAAGAAGATCCAGGGATGGAA
>JAGGVA010000013.1 GCA_021158195.1 bacterium
AAAAACTCCAACCACTGCTCCAACTAAAATATCAGATGGCCAATGGAGACCGCAGTAAATTCTGGAAGTACCCATTAAAAAACTGACTAAAAAGAAAAATATTCCCAGTTTTTTGTTGTAAAAATAAACTGCCGCAGATAGAGCAAAGTAAAAAGAAGTATGACCTGAAGGAAAAGAAGCCGTTGGCTTGTGATAAATTAAAAGATTGATAGAATTCTCAACAAAGGGCCGGGGACGAAAATAAAGATGGCGAATTAATTCAGTAAAGAGAAATCGAGAAACAAGGGCTGAACCAAGAGAAACAAAAACCAGATTCTTATATCTCCTGTAATTTTTAAACAAAAGAAAAACCAATATCAGCAACAAAAAACAGCCTGAGTATTGAGCAAAAAATATCGCCAATTCATCTAGGAAAACATTTTTGCCTGCCCACTGATTTAAGAAATAAAAAATTTGCCGCTCCAAAAGTAGCATTTAAGATTTAGAATTTAATTTTTTTCCAAGAAAACTCATTCCTAAAGCCCCGATACTTGCAAAAAGAAAACCTATACGCAGGTCTGGCAAAAAGACAAAAATTATTGCCATCAGCGTCAGAAAACCCATCTTGGAAAGATTGAGGACGACTTCTCTGTAAATAAGAAACTCATCTGCCTCTTCTTTTTTGGCGGCGGCTTTGTCGTAAATAATAGTGCGAAAAGGAATAAAAGCAGAAGTTTTGGCTATTCTGTAAAAATTATGAGCCAAAAACGCAGTTAAAGTGTCTTTCACAAAACATTTTACTATCCATACCAAAGACAAAAGATAAGACCCGAAAGATAAAAGATGGGTTTTTTGTTTTTTTGTGGTAAGTCTTCCTATATAAAGAGCAAAAAGGGTAGCAACTAAAAGCCCAAAAGTAGTAATGCCTCCCATTTCTTCAAAACTTATTTCTTTTATAAACATAAAAAGGGGCCAAAAAACCATAATGCCGGCGCTCTCAATACCCAAAGACGCCAGCCCTAAACTAACTGATTTGTTTTTTCTAATTCTCTGCCAGGCTTTTGTGTAGGTGTCGCTATAAATTTCGTATCTCTCTTTTGACAAAAATAAAGGAAAGACAGAAGCCAAAAGAGTGACAAGCACTACCACAAACAAAACTAAATAGCCAAAATTTGCCAAGATAATTCCTCCAATAACCGGGCTTATAATATTGGCAGCAAAAGAAATACCGCTAAGCTTTCCTACATCTGCACCCCTATCTTCTTTTTTGGTAAATCTTACAAAGTCGGTATGAAAAGCGGGCCAAAAAAGAGTCATCCCCAGAGAGCGCATCAATACAGCCAGAATAACCATAAAGGGGTTCGTGTAAATAAAAAACAAAGCAAGATAATAAGCAAAAAAGAAAAACTGAGAAATAAGCATCGTGTGCTTTAAGCCAATCCTTGCCATTATCTTCCCTCCAAAAACCACAAATAAACCAAACAATCCATATATCGCCGCCCAAAATAAAAGAGTGGGCGCAAGATTTTTGTTGAAGTAAAGGTAAATAAAGACCGGCTCATAAATCCCGACCATTCCTAAAGCCAAGTAGCGGATGGCAACGCTTACAAAAAACTGGGTTGACTCTCTTTTTAAAAAATATTGAAGTAAAATTTCTGGAGAAAAACGGTAGGACATAAGAAAAATTAAAAGTTAAAAATGAAAAATTCAAAATTATTATTTTATGTCCTTTATTACTCTCTCACCAGGTAAGGTGGTTTTGTTGGGCCAGATTTTTCGGCCCGGATAAATTAAGGTTCCTATTCCTGTTTTAACTCCTTCTCCAAAAACCGTTCCAAATTTTCTTCTTTTTGTGTCTATTAATTTTCCATTTATCATCGTCTTCACTGAAGCATTATCATGTCTTAAATTGGCAACAATTGTACCGGCACCCAGATTGCAATTTTTGTCAATAATTGAATCTCCCACATAAGATAAATGAGCAACATTTGTATTCTCATAAATAATTGAATTTTTTATCTCCACTGCCTGCCCAATCCGGCAATTATCTCCTATCATTGTATTACCCCTAATAAAACAGTTGGGACCAATAACACAATTTTTACCGATAAAAACCGGTCCTAAAATATATGTTCCTGCCCTGATAACACTCCCTTTGCCTAAAATTAATTTTCCTTTAATAGTTGCTCCTTTTTCAATTCTTCCCTCTTTTTTTGATTTTACTCTCTGTAAAAGGAATTCTAAAGCATCTAAAAGGTTCCATGAATATGAAACCGGCACCCAATCATTGACTTCAACACAAAATAAATTGTGATTCTTCGCAAATTGTCTCAGGTAGTCAGGAAATTCATATTCTCCTCTTTTTGATTTGCTGATTTTATATTTAAAAATTTCTTTTGGAAGATAATAGGCTCCGATGTTGGCAAGATCAGAGATTTTCTTTTCCGGCTTTTCAATAATATCTTTTATCTGCCCGTTCTTTTTGAGAATTACTGCAGCAAAATTACGAGGATCTTCCACCTTTTTGGTTAATATTGCCGGAAATCGCTTCGCCAGTTTTTTAAGATCTTTTTTAAAATAAAAATCGTCTCCATTGAGGAGAAGAAATCTATCTTTTATGTACTTTGATGCTAATTTTGCTGCTTCCCCTGTTCCTTGCGGTTTTCTCTGCCACACATAGCGAATGTTAATCTCCTTATACTTTTTGCCTATATACTTCTGAATCATCTCCCCCTTATAGCCAACAACCAAAATTACCTCTTTCACAATTCCTCTCAGTTGTTCTAAATTATGGTCCAAAATTGATTTATCTAAGATTTTTAAAAGAGGTTTTGGTTGTGTTAAAGTTAGAGGCTGAAGCCGTACCCCATTTCCTGCTGCTAGAATTATTGCCCTCATAAAAATTTTTTAATATCTAATAATATCACAATTTGAATCTAAAAAAAACGAACTTGACGATTCATTACTCTTTGATAGAGTAAAATAATTGATTTTGAGTGTATGGAAAATATAAAAAATATTGCGCCCGAGGTTTATGAGTTAATCCAAAAAGAGATTAAACGCCAAGAGGAGACACTTAATTTAATTCCCTCAGAAAACTATGTTTCACCGGCAGTTTTAGAGGCTACCGCTTCGGTTTTTACAAATAAATATGTCGAGGGTTATCCGGGAAAAAGATATTATCCGGGATGTCAATTTGCTGACCAGTTAGAAATCCTCTGTTCCCAAAAAGCAAAAGAGGTTTTTAATTTGGACGAAAACTGGAAAGTCCACCCACAACCTCTTTCTGGCTCTCCGGCTAACTTGGCTATTTATTTTGGATTACTAGAGCCCGGAGAAAAAATTCTTTCTATGGAACTTACTCATGGAGGACACTTAAGCCATGGGTATAAGGTTCATATCTCCTCCAAGTTTTGGAGTGCTATACATTATAGAGTCAACAAAAATGGTTTTATTGATTACGACGAAATAGAAGAGATTGCCCAGAGAGAAAAGCCAAAAATAATTATTTCTGGGGCAACTGCTTATCCAAGAATTATTGATTTCAAAAGATTTGGAGAAATTGCAAAAAGGGTTGGAGCCTATCACCTGGCTGATGTCTCTCACATAGCCGGCTTAATTGCGGCTGGAATTCATCCCTCGCCTTTTGAATACGCCGACGTAGTAATGACCACAACCCATAAAACCTTAAGGGGGCCTCGGTCGGCAATTATTTTTGTAAGAAAGGAAATCTATGATAAAATCCGCCGCGCTGTTTTTCCAGGAATTCAGGGCGGATCACATCAACATATAATTTGTGCTAAAACCGTTGCTTTTTTTGAGGCGCTAAAACCGGAATTCAAAGAATATCAAAAGCAAATAGTAAAAAATGCTAAGGTCTTGGCAGATGAATTAATAAAGTATGGCTTTAACCTTCTTTCAGGAGGAACAGACAATCATTTAATTTTAATAAACCTTCGAGGTGTAATTGATGCTTCTCTGGCTGAAGGCCTACTAGAAAAAGCAAATATTTTAGCAAATAGAAATAGTGTGCCGGGAGACGAATCGCCTTTTAAACCCACGGGGCTTCGTCTTGGAACACCGGCTGTCACCAGTAGAGGAATGAAAGAAAATGAAATGAAGTTAATTGCTCAATGGATATACAGAATTTTAATCAAAAAAGAAGATTCCGAAGAGATAAAATATAAAGTAATCGACCTCTGTAAAAAATTTCCCATCTACAAAAAATAGGTTTGCTTTTTTTACTCCACTGTAACCGACTTTGCCAAATTCCTTGGCTTGTCTGGGTCAAGGCCCTTTAAAACAGCAATATAATAAGCAAAAAGTTGCAGAGGAATTACTGATAATATTGGTGTTAACATTTCTAAAGTTTTAGGAATATATATTACATCGTCTGCTAACTGCTCTATTTCTTCATTCCCTTCTGTTGTTATAGCCAAAACCTTTCCTTTTCTTGCCTTTATCTCCTGAATGTTTGATACCATCTTTTCATAAACACTATCTTTGGGAGCAATAACCACAGAGGGAAAATTCTCGTCTATCATTGCTATTGGGCCATGTTTCATTTCTCCTGCCGGATAACCTTCGGCATGAATATAAGAAATCTCTTTAAGTTTAAGAGCCCCTTCTAAAGCAATAGGATAATTATACTTTCTGCCCAAAAACAGAAAATTATTATATTGAAAATATTTCTCAGCCAATTTTTTAATTTTCTCTTTTTGCGCCAAAACTTTCTCTGTCAAATTAGAGATCTTTGTAAGTTCATCTAAAATTCTTTTACCCATAACCAGAGACATCTCTCTTTCTCTACCTAAAAATACTGTCAAAAGAGCCAAAACAGTTAGTTGAGAGACAAAAGATTTTGTTGCTGCTACTCCGATTTCAGGGCCGGCATGGTTATAAACTCCGGCATCAACCTCTCTTGCAATACTTGATCCCACCACATTAATTATTCCCAAAGTTAAAATCCCTTTTCTCTTGGCTTCTTTTATGGCAAAAAGCGTATCTGCGGTCTCTCCGGACTGAGAAATAGCCAAAATTGCGTCTTTCTCTCCTAGAACTGGTTTTTTGTATCGAAATTCTGAGGCATTTTCTATTTCAACCGGAATCTGAGCATATTCTTCAATCATATATTCGCCGATTTTCCCTGCCAAAAGGGCTGTTCCCATTCCAACAATCACCAACCTATTTATTTCCTTTAGTTTATCTGCTATATTCTCTATTCCTCCTAACTTTGCCAAACCTTCTTCAATAACTATTCTTCCTCGAATTGCGTTTTTAATAACCTCTGGCTCTTCCATTATTTCTTTCAACATAAAATGGGGATAACCCCCTTTTTCTGCTTGCTGAACATTCCATTTCAAGTAATGAGAAGTTTTGCTAACTGCTTGATGATCTAAATTAAAAATTCTGAAATCATTAGGAGTAATAACTCCCATCTCGCCGTCATCTAAATAAATGACTCTTCTTGTATATCCTAAAATTGCTGGAGCATCAGAGGCAACAAAATTTTCTTTGTCTCCCAAGCCAACAATTAAAGGGCTTGATTGTCTTGCGAAAACAATTTTTTCAGGATCTTTTGAAGAAATAACCGCAATTGCGTAAGCGCCAACTATTTCTCTTAAAGCCAGTCTAACCGCCTCCTCCAAGTTTCCTTGAAAATATTTTTCAATTAAATGAGGTAAAACTTCTGTATCTGTTTCTGAGATAAACTTATGTCCCTCTTTTTGAAGTCTTTCTCTTAACTCCAAATAATTTTCAATAATTCCGTTATGAACAACAAAAAT
>JAGGVA010000039.1 GCA_021158195.1 bacterium
ATAATTCGATTGACGAAAGTATGGCAGGTTATGCTTCGGAGATAGAAGTTGCCCTCTTGCCAGAGAACAGAGTAAGGGTTTCTGACAATGGAAGAGGAATACCTGTTGATATTCATCCGCAAACAAAAAAATCAGCGTTAGAGACCGTTTTAACAACTCTTCACGCCGGAGCAAAGTTTGGCAAGAAAGTATATCAGATATCTGGTGGTTTGCACGGTGTAGGTGTTTCTGTTGTTTGTGCCTTATCAAAATACTTAAAAGCAGAAGTTTGCAGAGATGGCTATCGATACGTTCAAGAATATTCTAGGGGAAAGCCCAAAACAAAATTAAAGAAAGATGGAAAGTGTAAAGAGACCGGCACAACAATTACTTTTCAACCAGATGAGGAAATTTTCCGACAGATCAAGTTTGAAAGAAAAAGAATTTTAAATCATTTAAGGAAACAGGCATATCTTACCAAGGGGGTTAAGATAAAATTTATAGACGCCAGAGAAAACGGTTTTGTTTATACTTTCTATTTCGAGGGCGGGTTGCGTTCTTATATCAAATATCTAATAGGAGAAAACACTCCTCTTCATAGCAATATTTTTTATGTTCAAGGCGAGAAAGAAGGTATAGTTGTTGAGGCCGCCTTTCAATATACAGAAGAAAGAGAATCATGTGAAGAGAGTTTTGCCAACAATATATACACAATTGAGGGCGGAAGCCATCTGACAGGGTTTAGGGCTGCCCTAACGCGTACTCTTAATGATTACGCCAAAAAGAATGATTTTATAAAATCTGACCAAGAAAATCTTTCAGGGCAAGATGTGAGAGAAGGATTGAATGCAGCAGTGGCTGTAAAGGTATCAGAACCTCAGTTTGAAGGACAGACAAAAACAAAATTAGGTAACCCCGAAGTTAAGCCAATTGTAGAGTCAATAGTGGCAGAAGCCCTTGCTGATTTCTTAGAAAGACATCCTCAAGATGCCCGAGCCATTATTAATAATTGTCTTTTAAGCCAGAAGGCGCGCAAAGCAGCACGCGCTGCCAAAGAAACAGTTTTAAGAAAAGGAATTTTAGAAGGTTTAAGTTTGCCGGGAAAATTAGCAGATTGTTCATCTAAAAATCCAGAAGAATCAGAATTGTTCATTGTTGAGGGAGAATCAGCCGGAGGATCAGCAAAAATGGGAAGGGACAGAAAGTTTCAGGCAATTTTACCTCTCCGAGGTAAAATTTTAAATGTAGAAAGAGCGCGCTTAGATAAGATGCTCTCTTCCAAAGAAATAAAAGCGTTAATTATTGCTTTGGGGACAGCCATTGCTCAGGATTTTGATATTGAAAAAATAAGATATCATCGCATTATTATTATGACGGATGCCGACGTTGACGGAGCACATATTCGAACACTTCTTTTAACTCTCTTTTATCGTTATTTCCGTCCTATTATTGAGAGAGGATATCTATATATTGCTCAACCTCCGCTTTATAAAATTCAAATAGGAAAAACCGTTAGATATGCTTATAGTGATGAAGAAAAAGAACAGATAATAAAAGAGTTAAGCAAAAAAGAAAAAGGGCAGATTTCAATTCAAAGATACAAAGGTTTGGGAGAAATGAACCCAGATCAATTATGGGAGACAACGATGAATCCCGAAAAGAGATTATTGTGGCAGGTAACTGTGGAAGATGCCAAAGAAGCAGATAGAATTTTTGATGTTTTAATGGGTAAAGAAGTACTGCCGAGAAAAAAGTTTATCTTAGCCCATGCTAAAAGCGTAAAGAATTTAGATGTGTAGTGAGGTAGAGTTTAGAATTTAGAATATAGAATAATATTGAATATTGAAAAAATTAAAATCCCAAGAGAGGAGTGTAGTTTTTGCTGACACCCTTTTTTATTAAATTTGACAAATTATTTTGACAGGATTATTATATAACAATAAGCCCCTAAGGGGGCTTTTAAAAAAGTAAAGAAAGTTATGAAAATAAGCAACCCGATTCCAAAATTAATAAATTATCTAAAAGAGGTTAAAACAGAAAGTAAGAAAATAAATTGGCCTACAAGAAAAGAAGCAATGAGATATTCTTTAATTGTGATAGGAATTTCTTTTTTTGTTGCTGTGTTTTTGGGCTCATTTGATGCCTTATTCTCGTTTTTATTAAGAAGATTAATAGAATAAAAATTATGCCAAAACAGCGATTGCCACAAGAAAGAAGATGGTATGCGATTCATACATATTCAGGATACGAAGATGCGGTAGCAAAAAGTTTAAAACAAAGAATAGAGTCCTTAGGAATGGAGGATAAGATTTTTAATGTTATTGTTCCAAAAGAGAAAAAAATAAAGATTAAAAACGGGAAAAGGCAAGTAGTAGAAGAAAAAATTTATCCGGGTTATGTGTTGGTTGAAATGATAGTTACAGATGATTCCTGGTATGTGGTAAGAAATACCCCAAATGTTACAGGATTTGTGGGAGCAGGCACCACTCCTATCCCTATTTCCGACAAGGAAATAGAAGAATTAAAAAAGAGAATGGGGCAGGAAGAACCAAAGTTTAAAATTAATTTCAAGGTGGGCGATCCAGTAAGAATTATAGATGGGCCATTTAAAGATTATGAGGGTAAAGTTTCAGAAATTGATGAAGAACAAGGCAAGGTGAAAGTGAATATTAATCTTTTTGGTAGAGATACGCCGGTGGAGTTGGACTCTTTGCAGATTAAGAAGATATAAAATGAGTGACCAAGTGGCTAAGTGATCAAGTGATCGAGTGATCGAGTGACTAAGTGGCTAAGTTATTAAGTTATTTAAAATTATATGAAAAAAATATTGACAAAAGTAAAATTACAAATTCCGGCTGGGCAGGCAAATCCCGCTCCTCCTATTGGGCCTGCTTTGGCGCAACACGGAATCAATATTTCTGATTTTTGTCAGAAATTTAATGACGCCACAAAAGATAAAGCCGGTTTTAAAATTCCGGTAATCATTACTATTTATGAGGATAGAACTTTTGATTTTGAACTTAAACAGCCGTTAGCATCGGATTTAATAAAAAAAGCAGCAGGTATTGAGAAGGGTTCAGGCGAACCCAATAGAAAGAAAGTTGGCAAGTTAACAAAGAAACAGATTAAAGAAATAGCCCAGATGAAACTTCCAGACCTTAATACTAATGATATAGAAAAAGCAATGAAAATTATTGAGGCACAAGCAAAGGGTATGGGAATTGAGGTAGAGTAAGTGACTGAGTGACTGAGTGACCGAGTGACTAAGTGGCTAAGTGATTGAGTGATTGAGTTAATTAAGAAATAAAAATTAAAAATTGAATAAAAATTCCTGCCTGCCGGCAGGCAGGAAAAATTAAAAATTAAGAATTAAAAATTACTCCGTGATTTTATCAGATCGGGATATTAAAAAATATATAGAAGAAGGCAAAATCAAAGTTGTTCCAAAGCCTAATTTTGAAATTCAATTGGGCCCCGCTTCTTTAGATTTCCGGTTAGGAAATGAATTTAGGGTTTTTAATCATACTGTTAAACCTTATATTGACCCAAAAGACCCGAAAACTTTTCATAATTTAACTGAGATTGTCAAAGTTAGCAAAAACAAACCATTTGTTTTACAACCAAGCCAATTCATTTTAGGCATTACTTTAGAGGAAATTGAGCTCCCAGATGATATTGGGGCTAGAATTGAAGGTCGTTCTAGTTGGGGAAGATTGGGAATTATTGTTCATTCAACTGCCGGATATATTGACCCCGGTTTTAAAGGAAGGCTCACTTTGGAAATTTCAAACATTGGTATGTTGCCAATTCTTTTGTATCCCGGAATGAGAATTTGCCAGATAGCCTTTGAAACTCTTTCTTCTCCAGCAGAAAAACCTTATCCTAAAAAGAAAGACGCAAAATATTTTGGCGATATGGATCCACAAGAGAGTAAGATTCATAAAGATTTATCTTCTTAAGTTTATGGCAAATATTCTCAAAAACGCAGGGAGTCATAAAATTTTGGCAATTTTGGTTGGGCTAAAAGGAGAAAGCCCACTAGAGTTAATTGAACTTTGTGGAAGAACTTCGTATCAATCGAGGGATAGAATTACGCCTGGCTCTGCAGAAAAGTTTGTTGAGATGCTGCGAAACAGAGGTCATGAAAGCGTATTAGAACATTCTTGTATGACTGTAGAATTCAACAATGTTTCAAGGGGGTTTACCCACGAATTAGTTCGCCACAGATTAGCATCTTTTACGCAGGAGTCCACAAGATATGTAGATGAGAGTAATTTTTATGTAGTAATTCCTCCAGACAAAGATGAGTCAGAGAAAATTGTAGAATTAGAACTTCCTGACGGAAAGAAAATTAAAATATCTTTTAAGGAATGGGCAGACCTAAACGAACAAATGTATCGTGGGTTAAGAAAAGCAGGATGGGTTCCTCAAGATGCAAGACAGATTCTTCCTATAGGTATTAAGTCTCAAATTGTTGTTACTGCTAATTTTAGGGAGTGGCGCCACATTTTTAAATTGAGGACAAGCCCATCTGCTCACTGGGAGATACGTTATGTAATGACTAATCTTTTGAAGGATGTTCAAAAAAGAATACCAGTAATATTTGACGATATAACATAGGCAGAAATTACAGAATTATGAAAAAAAATATTTATCAAGGAAAATTCATTGTTTTTGAAGGTTTAGATGGGTCGGGGTTAAGCACACAGGCGAAACTTCTAAAAGAATATTTAGAGAATAGAGGAATTAAAACTGTTCTCACAAAAGAGCCCACCAAAAATTCAAGTATTGCCTCTAAAATTCATCAAGCATTAAGTCACCAGATAGAGATTGACTCTTTACAACTTCAGAGACTTTTTGCTCAAGATAGAAGAGAACATTTAGAAAACCTTATTATTCCTTCATTAAAAGAAGGGAAATTTGTTATTTCTGATCGTTATTTCTTTTCTTCTTTTGCTTTTGGGTCAGAGAAAGAGGAGGACTTAGAAAAAATCATAGAACTTAATAAAGATTTTTTAATGCCTGATTTAGTGTTGCTTTTAAAAGTTAGGCCGAAGGTGTGTATTGAAAGAATTAAAAAAAGGGGAGAAGAAATAAAGTTGTTTGAGAAGGAAGAGAAACTTGAGAAGGTTTGGAAAAATTATCAAAAATTAGTAGATATGTTTGATGTGATAAAGGTGATAGATGGAGAACAAGAAATTGACAAAGTGCAGAGAGAAGTGGTTGGGATTGTAGATAAAATGATATAATTCTACTAGAATAAAAATATGAGAGAGGAATATTTTCCTACAATCGGCTTGGAGATTCATATCGAGCTTAAAACCCGCTCAAAAATGTTTTGTTCCTGCAAAAACGATTCTCAAGAAAAAGAACCGAATGTAAATATATGTCCAGTATGCTTGGGACACCCCGGAACATTACCTGTGATCAACAGAGAAGCAGTTAGAAAAGTAATTAAAACCGGCATTGCCCTTAATTGCAAAATAGCACCGCGGTCTTTTTTTGAAAGAAAAAATTATTTTTATCCAGATCTGCCCAAAGGATATCAAATTTCTCAATACCAAAAACCACTGTGCGAGAACGGCTTTTTAATTATTTTTGGAAAAAAGATAAGGATAAGGAGAATTCACTTAGAAGAAGATACAGCCCGACTTATTCATCCTCAAGGCGCTGATTATTCATTATTAGATTTTAACAGAGCAGGAATTCCTTTAATGGAATTAGTTACAGAACCGGATATGGTTTCTGCTCAAGAGGCAAAGAAATTTGCTCAAGAACTTCAGTTAATTTTAAGATATTTAGACGTATCTGATGCTGATATGGAAAAGGGACAGATGAGAGTAGAGGCAAATATAAGTTTAAGTCAAAAGTCAAAAGTCCTGCCCGCTCGGCAGGCGGGCAAAAGTCAAAAATGGGGGACAAAAGTTGAGATAAAAAACTTAAATTCTTTTAAGGCGGTAGAGAGGGCAATTGAATATGAAATTGAGAGACAAAAAGAAATTTTAGAAAGTGGGGGAGAGGTAATTCAAGAAACCAGGGGCTGGGATGATAAAAAAGGCAAAACTATTAGCCAAAGAATCAAGGAAGAAGCCCACGATTATCGTTATTTTCCCGAGCCGGACCTCCCACCATTGGAGATAGATGCTTATTATTTAGAGGAAATAAAACAAGAAATACCAGAATTGCCTCAGGAGAAGCGAATTCGTTTTTTGCAAGAATACGGGATTGCTGAAACTAAAATAGAAACCTTAATAAACAACAAGGAACTGACAGAATATTTTGAAAAATCTTCTTCAGAACTGATAAGATGGGTTGAAGATAAAAATTTAAAAAACAAACAAGGCAAACTTTTAGAAATGCTAGCGAATTATTTAATAGGTGATGGAATAGGGTTGCTGAAGGGAAAGCCATTTGAGGAAAAATCGTACCCAATTACTCCAGAAAATTTTGCTGAATTTATTACTATCATTGAAGAGAGAAATCTTACCAGTAGAATGGCAAAAATTTTGTTAGAAGAAATGTTTAAGACAGGAAAAGACCCTTCAGATATTCTTGAAGAGAAAAGGTTTGTTCAGGTTTCTGAAAAAAGCGAGGTGAAAAAAATAGCAAAGAAGATAATCCAAGATAATCCAAAGCCTGTTCAGGATTTTCTAGCAGGAAAGGAGAATGCTATTCAGTTTTTGATAGGTCAGATGATGAAAGAAACAAAGGGAATGGTAGATCCTAATAAAGCCAAAGAGATTCTAATAAAGTTATTAAAGGATTCAAAAAGTTGATTTTTAATTTAAGGTGCGTTATAATCAAATAATGCACCTTAAAAAAGGAGGGGAGAGCCTTGAAAGTATAAAAGACACATAGTAGTTGAAAGAGGGGGTAGGGCTTAGGATTTTAGAATTAGAAGGAGGATCGATGGATCTGGTGATTTCTTACGGAGATCAGGAAGTTGAGGTGCCGGCATCATTTGTTGCCGAAGAGAGAGCCATGGCTGTAGTAAACAGGCGTTTGGGCAATAGTATAAGTCATGATGAAGATGAGTCAACTCTATATTACGAAGCACTTCGGAGGGTAGCTCCTCGGCTATTTTTTAGGATTATGGAGGGGCGATCGGTTATAATATAGTTTGGTTTCCAGGGCGCGATTTATTGTCGCGCCCTTTTCTCTTCTAAAAATTTTTTTACTAATTTTTCTGCTTCTTTATAGGTGGTCACCCACAAAATTCTCTTATCTTTTTTAAACCAAGTCATTTGTCTTTTGGCATAATTTTCAATTGCTTTTTGAAGTTGCGTCACCATTTCTTTATAATTTAATTTTCCTTGCAAATAAAAAGCAATATATCGGTATTCTAGGCCTAATTCTTCTAATCTTTTCCATGAAACTCCTGATTTATGTAAACTCTTTACTTCTTCAATCATACCTTCCTTTAGGCGCTTCAGTAGTCGTTTTCTAATTCTCTTTTTTAGTTCCTCTTTATCTCTTTTAATTCCAATTATTAAAGCATCGAACATTACTTTCTTTTTTAATGGAGGAATTCTTTTTTTTGTTTTTAGGACAATTTCTATTGCTCTGATAAGACGCCTTTTGTTTTTTTTGTCAATTGTCTTTGCTCTTTGGGGATCTAATTTTTTTAATTTTTGATATAGTTGCTCGCAGGATTTTTTTTCTAATTTTTTTCTAAGTGCCCAATCAGGTTTTACCTTAGGAATGACGATACCGTCAACCACAGATTGAATATAAAAACCTGTTCCTCCGCAGAGAATAGGCAGTTTTCCTTTTTTTTGAATTTTTTTGATTGTCTCAATTGCTTTTTTCTGAAATTGGGCTACAGAAAAGCGCCTTTTTGGAGAGGCGACATCTAAAAGATGGTGGGGAATACCTTGCATTTCCTCTTTTGTGATTTTTCCCGTGCCTATGTTCATTCCTTTGTAAACCTGTCTTGAATCAGCCGAAAGCACCTCACCATTAAACTTTTTGGCAAGTTTCACTGCCAGATCTGACTTCCCTGAAGCATTTGGTCCTACAATAACTAATAATTTATTGTGTTTTTTCGATAAAATCATACTCAACATAGCTGACAGGGGTCAGACCCCTGTCAATTTCCATTTGAGTTATTCGACTAGGTCTCCTTCTAATCCAAAGTCTAGAGCTTTTTTAACCTTTACCTTAACAAATTTACCGATGAGATTATCTTTTTCTGCTTTAAATTTAACTGTTTGGTAATGTCTTGTTTTACCAAAATAAGAATCTTTTTTCTTTTCTAAAGCCAAAGCATCAACTGTTTTTCCAACAAACTTTTTGTTAAATTTTAATCCAGATTCTCTAATAATTTCAGTTAACTCTTTTTCTCGTCTTTCTTTTTCCTCAGGAGGAACATCATCTTTTAGATGATATGCGGCAGTGCCTGGGCGAGGGGAGTATTGAGCGATATATGCCATAAAAAAGCCAGCATCTTTTATTAATTTTTTTGTGTTTTCAAAATGTTTCCTTGTCTCGCAGGGAAAGCCAACGATAATATCTGTTGAGATTGCAAGTTCTTTTTCTAAACCCTTCCGATATTTCTTAAAAGCCGAGCGCAATTTTTTAATTAATTTTTTGTAATGGGCAACGGTATAAGGTCTATTCATTCTTTTTAAAATTTCATCATCTCCGGATTGCACCGGAAGATTAATATAAGGAGTAACTTTTTTACATTTTGCCATTGTCTCAATTAATTCATCTGTCAAATCTTTTGGGTGCGAAGAAGTAAACCTAATCCAAAAATTCCCAGATAAATTATTTACCATCTTAAGAAGTTCTGCGAAATTAATAAATTTTGACTTTTGAGTTGTGCCTGCCCGTCCGGCAGGCGGGGTTTTGACTTTTGAGTTTTGACTTTTGAATTTGTATGAATTCACATTCTGTCCCAAAAGCCAAATTTCTTTTACTCCGTAATCGAGCCATTTTTTAACCTCACAAATAATTTCATTTGGATCTCTTGATCTCTCTCTTCCTCGGGTGTAAGGCACAACACAATAGGTACAAAAATTATTGCACCCCGTCATAATCGGCACATAAGCAATAGGCGATTTCTCATATTTCGGCTCAATATTTAAATAATCTTCTATTTGTACTTCTTTGATCTTAAACCCTAAGTCTTTTAAAACTTTGGGCAATTTTTCTAAATTTTTTACATCAATTATTGCATTACAAAATTGAGCGAAT
>JAGGVA010000031.1 GCA_021158195.1 bacterium
CGAGCGTAACTCAATAAAATAATCGCTTTTTTATTTCGTCAAAATTCTTAAGAGAAAGCCAAATCCACCGGAAGACAAGGTTTCTGCTGGTTATTTTGCTTTTATTGTTGAAAAATTTAGAGGAAACAGAAATTTTAAAAATACTCAGTTCCGTTCCAAAATAGGTTTTAATCTTTAAGTAAAAGGATAATTTAATCTTTGGATTATATTCATAGTTATCAATCCTTAAATAGTGTTCCGCGATATGTATGGATAAAAGTTTTTATGAAAGTAACCAGCCAAAAAATAACTAAAAGCCAATATAGGGCAAAACCGATGTAATCTATTAGTTGAATCTCAAATATCGATGAAATTGTATGGCTTGCGGCTACATATGCTCCGAGAGGAAAAGTGAAAGCCCACCAAGACATTGCATACGGAAGTTTTAATCTTTTTATATAATGTAAGGTCAACGCAATGGCCATTATAACCCACCATATACCAAATCCCCAAAATAGAAATCCAAATATAAAGAAAGGTTCTTTTATAGTTACAAACGATGAGTTTTTGATAAGATTAACCAATGCAACAGTTCCTGCTCCGATGGGTCCAAGGTTTATCCATATGGTTGGAGCCAAGGTGTTTGGTAAAGGGTGGTGAAGGATAAAACGATACATTGCTATTGCCAGCAATGAGAGATAAATAAAAAAACCTGCCCCCCATCCAAAATAGTTAAGGAATATAACAAACTCCTGTGTTAGTCCTGAAAGATGTGGTATAATTAAACTTCCGGCAACTGGAATTACAATTAGTCCAACCGGAGGAATAAACCATGCAGGATTTATGTGGTCAAGTTTAACATGTTCGCCTTTAAACATTATATATGGTGTTAATATGCCGAAAAATATTGTGAGAAGCGTTCCTATAAACCAAAAAATCTCTCCTATCTCCATATTTTTGCCGATTACGATAAAATCCGCTGCCAAGACAAGCATACCTATTGCTATTGTAGCGTAAAAGTTTGAGATTACTGGATGCTCTAAATCATTCAGTGCCTCTTTTCTGAAAAATATCCACCTGAAGGTCCAGGGGATTAATAAAATAAAAAAGAGAGCGATATTGAAGTAAAACAGGATATAGGCTAGATTTTTTAGAAAGGGAATATACTGAGAATAAAATGAACTGGTTATAGCCAGTATTCCCGTTCCCATAATACTCGCAAACCAAGAGGGCGAGAAATTCTTTATAATTTGAAATTTGTATTGTATCTCTTTCAAGATGCCAGCCCGATTTTTTATATTTGTTGATAAATTTTGAATCATATTTTATATCAATGTTAATCCTCTTTTAAGTTTAAAAATTTATTTAGTAAATTTAAGTATTTTTTGACAACCTTTTTATTTATTTTGTAAAAAATTTTTACTCCTTCTTTTCTTGATGAAATTAGATCAAAATCTTTTAGAACTTTCAAATGGTGAGAGACAAGATTTTGGGGTAATTTTAAGTATTGCCAGATTTCACAGACACATTTTTCATCTCTTTCCAAAAGGCGTAAAATTTTAATACGATTTTCTTCGGATATTATTTTTAAAAAATCTAACACTTGTCTTAATTTTCTTTCTGACTTATTTTTACAACGATCTGATTTCATAAATTTAATTTAATCAATCTACATTGATATATTATCTCCTTTCAATCTTTTTGTCAAGTCTGCTTTGCCGCGCCGAAGACGCGGACATCTTTCATTAATCAAGAATTTTTGATAAAATAAGAAGTATAATTGTCTTCGACAATCAGAACCTTGTTTCCTCAACAACTAAAGGTTGTTTGGGAAATAAGTTCGAGCAGAGTTGTATAACCACACCTGAAGTTAATCTCGATGAGAAAAAAATTTTTTCTTCAAACCTACGGATGTAAATTAAATCAGGCGGATTCAGAAATTATTAGAGGGATTCTTTTAAAAAATTTTCAGGAGGCCTCGGAAAAGGAGGCTGATTTTGTCGTAATTAATAGTTGTGGAGTTATTCAGAAAACAGAAAACAAGATTATAAGGAAGATAAAATCTTTGAAAAAGAATAAGAAAAAGATTATCTTAGCGGGATGTCTTCCATTGATAAATCCGGAAATTATGAATATGGTTGAAGGAGTAATTGGTCCCGAAGATCTTCTTATGATTAACGAAGTGGCTTTAGAAGTTCTAAGAGGAAAAAAAGTAATAAAGATCTCTAAAAGGAAAATTAATAAGGCAAAATATTATTCTTATAGAGTAATTGATAAAGATTCTTGTGTGGCAATTGTGCCGATTTCTGAGGGATGTATGGGAAATTGTTCCTATTGCGCTACAAAATTTGCCAGAGGCAAACTGAAAAGTTATAAAATTGAGGATATTATAAAAGAAATTAATTATTTTTTAGACGCAGGAGCAAAAGAGATTCATTTAACTTCCCAAGATTTGGGATGCTTTGGTTTAGATAGAGACAGTTTAGAATTGCCAAAATTATTAAAGGAAATCCTTAAAATAAACAAAGAATTTAGGGTAAGATTGGGAATGGCTAACCCTTCTTATATCAAACTAATAATAAAGCCACTGATTAGTATTTTAAAAGAGGAAAAAATTTATAAGTACTTGCATATTCCAGTTCAAAGCGGATCTGACAAAATATTAAGATTAATGAAAAGGAGATATAGGGCAGATGATTTTAGAGAAATGGTTTCTCTTTTAAGAAGAGAAATTCCAGAAATTACTATTGTCACCGATTTCATTGTTGGGTTCCCTCAAGAAACAGGAAAAGATTTTCAAAAAAGCGTGCAATTAATTAAAGAGACCAAGCCAAATATTATTAATATCACAAAATTTTCACCAAGAAAAAATACAGAGGTATCAAAATTAAAGGATTTACCTGAGAGAGTTAAGACAGAGAGATCTAGATTTTTAAATTTAATTTCTCAAGAAATAAAAACAAAAGATCAGAAGAAATATTTAGGCAGAATTTTCAAAAAAATTCTAATCGCTCAAAAAGGAAAAGATAATACTTTAATTGCTCGTTTACCTAACTTTAAAGCAGTTATTTTAAAAAATGGTAAAGTAGGGGAGTGGGTTGATGTAAAAATTGTTGATTGGAGAGAAAACTATCTTCTGGGAGAAATTGTCTAATTCTTGCCAAAAAGAAAAATTTATTGTAAAAGAAAGATAGGACATTAAGAGTATAAAAGGAAAAAGGAGGCGGGAGATGATAAAGGTTGGTTATATTGCGGCTCGTAGGCCAGGAAATATGGTTTTTCTTCCTCAAGATATTGTTAGAAAGAATGGCAGTTCTTTGCCCGGTGTTTTGAAAAATTTAGAAATTACTGCCGGGTTTCGCAAGAAAAAGGTAGAATTAACTCGAGGAGATTTTGTATTCAGCGTTGTTTTGAACCATGGGGTAAGATTTTGGGTGAGTATTTCTGCGGATTTTTTGGAATATTGTACTCGACCAATGTATTCTTTTTCGCCTAGATCTGATGCAGTTTATTATTTTCAGGGAATAATGAAGCCGGACTGGGGCATTTTAGTGCAAAAAATACCTCCCTTAAAGGAAACCTCTTGTCATTATCACACCGAAAGAGATGAATGGGTTTTCCCTCTTTTTGGATTTGGGAGGGCAAAAAACTGCGCTATTGGTGAGGATTTTCCTCTGCTTAAAAGGGAGATTATCTTTTTCCCACGCGGAATTTATCATTCTCTTGAGGCTGGTAAACACCACGGTCTTGTAACCGTAATCATCCTAAAGGGAGTTAAAACGGTTGAGGAAATACTTCAAAGTGACCATATCTTCTATCAGGGGGCAGGATAAGCCCCCTGTTTATTTTTTTTAAAAAAAATAGTAGAATATTGTAATATGCGTAAGTATTTATTTTCGGGCATTCTTTTTTTGTCTGGTATTGTTTTGTTTTTGCTAGCATTGGGGAAATCAGAGATTTTGAAGGTTTTAGAATCGCTTAAAAACTTCTGGTCTTTAAATCTCTTATGGGTCTTTTTGCTTATTTTGATGGGTAATGTGGTTGGTGGTTTTCGCTGGTATGTAATTTTAAAGACAAAATTTCAGAAGATTAGTTTTTGGAAAACTCTGTGGGCAAAATTTGTAGGATTTGCTTTTAGTTACATTACGCCAATGGTTTTTATGGGAGGCGAACCATCGAGGTATCTTGTGTTAAGAGAGGAAGAGAAGAAGAACGTAGGCAATGATTCAGGATTTATTATTGTTTCTATTATTGTAGATAAATTGATTTTTCTAATAGCATCAACTACAATGTTTTTCGTCGGCCTGTTCTTTTTAATTTATTATCTTCAGGCAGGATGTCTTTGGATTCTTTTCTTTTGTTTGGTTGCGTGTTTTGTCTTTATTGTTTTGCCGATTTTTTTAATCAAACTCAAAAGAAATTTGAAAAAAAACAACAAAAATATTGTAGAATGGATTATTGAGAAACTTTATTTGAAAAAAATTAAATATTTTCGTCAAAAAGATAATTCTTTAAAAAATATAGAAGAAGAAACGGTTAAATTTTTTAGCCAGAAGAGGAAATTTCTTAAAATTCTTTCACTTTCCTTTTTAGAACACGCTTTTACTCTTTCTGCTTTTTGGGTTATAGTAAAAACCATAGAAAATCGCTTTATTGAAGGAGGAAAAATATTAGCCATTGGCACGCTCTTACAACTTTCTTATGTGTTTCCGAGCCCTGCTGCTTTGGGAAGTTTGGAAGTAAGTCAAACATATGGTTTTCCTGTTGTAGGTCTTTTGAGTAGTCACGGGCTTGCTTTCACTCTAATTTTAAGGGGAGTAAATATTGTCATTGTTATTTTTGGAATGATATTATTTTTATGGTTTGAACTACGTCTCTGGAAAAATAAAATTTTAGAATTTCTTTGTAGGTTAATCTATGACAAAAAAGACCAATAAACATTTCTTAATTTTATTTCTATTACTTTTTGCCGTTCTTGGAGGAGCGGGTGCAGGTTTTTATTTTGGTTCAGATTACACACGTCAACATTATAATCAACTTTCTCAAAAAATCGATGTAACCGCTATTTTAGATGCTTTAAATATTATAGAAGAAAAGTATGTTGGCGATATTGATTATCAGAAAATGCTTTATGGAGCAATAAGGGGTTTAGTAAGGGGGGTTGGAGACGATTATACAGATTATTTTGATCCTCAAGAGGCGAAGTTATTTCAGGAGGATATTTCGGGGTCTTTTGAGGGTGTAGGTATTGAGATAACTATGAGAGATGGCCAATTGGTAGTAGTGTCTCCTATAGAGGGCACACCTGCTTATAAGGCAGGAATTCTTCCTAAAGATAAAATTTTAAAAATAGACGATACCCTTACCAATGAGTTGACATTAGAAGAAGCCGCCTTGAGGATAAGGGGTAAAAAAGGAACACCTGTTAAACTAACAATTTACAGAGAGGGATGGAAAGAACCAAAGGAAATAGAGATTATTAGGGATAAAATAATAATCCCCTGGGTGAAAGTGGAATTTATTGATGACGATATAGCGCATCTAAGTATTCTCCAATTCCCAGAAAATGTTGATAGTCAGTTTAGGGAGGCAGCCCAAAAGATATTAGACAAAGGTGTTAAAAAAATTATTTTGGATCTCAGAAATAATCCCGGCGGTATTTTTAGTAAGGCAATAGATATTGCCGGTTGGTTTTTGGAAAGGGGAGATGTAGTTGTTTATGAAAAACTTTCTGATGGTACAGAAATTCCATATCAAGCAAAAGGTAATAGTAAATTGAGCGATGCCAAACTTGTTATTCTTGTAAACGAAGGTACAGCCTCTGCTTCAGAAATTTTAGCGGGAGCATTGAAAGAGAACAAAAAAAATGTTAAGTTGATAGGAGAGAAGACATTTGGTAAAGGTACAGTTCAGGAGGCAGTTAATTTTAGAGAGGGCTTAATTAAGGTTACGGTGGCTTATTGGTTAACTCCCCATAAAAAAATGATAGAAAAATTTGGGTTGCAGCCTGACATTGAAGTAAAAATGACAGAAGAAGGTTTAGAGGCAAATAGAGACCCGCAATTAGAAAAGGCGATAGAAATTATCAAAAGTTTATAAAAATATGAAAGTTATTCTTTTAAAAAACATAAAAAATTTAGGGCAAAAGTATGAAATTAAAACTGTAAAGGATGGCTATGCAAGGAATTATCTTATTCCCCAAGGTTTAGCAATTCCGGCAACCAAAGAAAAAATAGAATGGGCATTAAAACAACAGGAAGTCTATGCTAAGAAAGCCGAAGAGAAATTAAAGAAAGTACAGGAAATGGCAGAAAGGTTAGATGGTCAAGAGATTATATTCTCTGTAAAAGTCGGAGAGAAAGATCAATTATTTGAAAATATAAATAGCGCGAAGATAGCCCAGAAGTTAAAAGAGATGGGCTTCGAAGTAAAGAAAAATCAAGTTATTTTAGAAGAACCCATTAAAGAATTAGGAGAATATCAAATTAAACTAGCCCTTGAAGAAGGGCTTGAACCTCAGATTACAGTAGTTGTTGTTGCAGAGGAAAATTCAAAAAAGGAAGAAGAATTATAGTACATTTACCACTTTTGCTTTTCTCTTCGTGCCGTCAAATCTGGTGATTCGCTTTGTTTGAAATTTAACCACGCCCTCTTTTACAGCATAGAGAGTGTCGTCTTTTCCTCGACGGACATTTTTACCGGGTATAAATCTTGTTCCTCTTTGGCGAACAATAATCATTCCCGGTTTTACTTTTTGGCCATCAAAGACTTTTACTCCTAAATATTTTGGTTGAGAATCTCTTCCTAATTTTGTAGATCCAGCAGATTTTGTTTTCGCCATACGATAAATTTAATAGTTAGACAATCGGCAATGAATATATTACCAAATTTCTTTCTTAAAGTCAAAGATAAAAAAGAAGAACTTCTGAGATTGGCAATTGTATTTTTATCTTTTCTCCTGGCTTTCGGGCTGGGTTTTTTAATTTCAAAAATTATTGATCATCAAGAATTAAAATTTGAATATGAAAGTTCCCCAACATCTTGGAATTATTATTGACGGTAACAGAAGGTGGGCGAGAAAACGTAATCTTTCTAGTTTTTTAGGTCACAGAAAAGGGTTTGAAAATGTTAGAAAGATTGCAAGATACGCTTTTAAAACAGGGGTGAAATATTTGACAATATTTGCTTTTTCTACTGAAAACTGGAAAAGAGATAAAAAAGAAGTAGATTACTTAATGAAACTGTTAAAAAATGCTTTTTCCAAGAAATATGTGGAAGAACTTATGGAAAACGAAGTAAAAGTAAATTTTATTGGTCAAATTAAAAGATTACCAAAAGAACTTCAGCAAAAAATAAAGGAAGTTGAAGATCTTACCAAAAAAAATGAAAAATATGTATTTAACATAGCGCTTTCATATGGGGGAAGAGCAGATATTGTTGAAGCAGTAAAAAAAATTATTAAAAAGAGAATTGATGTTGAAAAAATAGATGAGGAGTTGTTTTCAAAATTTTTGTGGACGAAAGGAATGCCTGACCCTGATTTAGTAATTCGCACCGGAGGCGAACAAAGAATTTCCAATTTTTTGATATGGCAGATGGCATATTCAGAACTTTATTTTTCCAAAAAATTCTGGCCCGAGTTTAGTAAAGAAGATCTTGATGAGGCTTTTTTAGATTACGCTAAACGCCAAAGGCGATTTGGGAGATAATTGATAATTTATGAATTTTAACTACCCAATTTATTTTGTTCATTATGGCATAGGATGGAGAGATGGGGTTAATACAGCATTAAGGAATTTAGCAAAAGGAATTTTAAAAATATCTCCCAAAACAAAAATTATATTTATCGGCGGAGAGATAAAAGAGAAGATTATAAAAGGTGCAGATTACTTGGAAATTCCAGAATTAAAACCACCTCCAAAAAGAGGATCTACAGATAAGAAGAAAGCGCAGGCATTAGGAGAAAAAATTGCTCAAAAACTGGCTTTAGCAACAGAGAAGGGAGGAAGAGTGATAATAGAAAACCCCTTTTTGGGAAATTATCATCTTCCGGCAATGCTGGGTTTCTCTTTTTATGCTCAAAGATACAAGCCCCAAAAAATAAAGTTGTTTTTTAGGATTCACGATCTTTATCTTAATTCTTCAAAATATAGACAACCCCTGCGCTATTTCTCAAAAAGTGAAATAAAAGGTTTAATTAACAACAGGGGAGTTGATAAATTTTTTGTGGTTAAAAGTTTAAGAAAAAAAGAACTGATTTCTTTGGGTGTTTCATCTCAAAAAATTTTTTATCTTCCCAATGGTGTAGATGCAGAAGTCTTCTCTTTCAATTTAGCGCAGAAAGAAAAGGAGAAAATATACAGACAAGTTTTTCCTAAAAATTATCAAAAAGAAAGATTTGAGATTATTCTTTATCCGGTAAGAGTAGTGCCAAGAAAGAATATAGAAGAAGCAATTCTTTTGGTTTATCTATTGAGAAAAATAACAGGTATAAATTATGCTCTGGTAATTTCGGGCAAAATTGATGCCAACGATCCAAGATCTAAAGAGTATTATCAAGATCTTTTGAAACTAAAAAGAATGGTAGATTATCCAGTAATTTTTTGCAAGGGAAAATTTCCTTTTGAGCGGGCAGAAAATAAATACGGAATAGGGAACTTGTATCAAATATCTAGCGCCATCATAATGACAAGCATAGAGGAAGGGTTTGGATATCCTTACCTGGAAGCATGGTTTGGGAGGAAATTTTTAATCGGCAGAAAGATAAATGATATCATTAACGATTTTAGTCGATTTGGTCTTGATTTTAGTTGGCTTTATTCTGCGCTGAAATTTAATACAATAAAAGATATAGGTAAGTGGGGAGGCAAAACTTCAGATTTATATAAAAAAAGGATAAAATTAATTATGAATATTTTGGGGTCAGAACAAAAGCAGAAAGATTTTCTGAACTTAAACAGAAAAATAATTCTTCAGGCAAAACTTCTTCAAGATCCTTGCAAGCAGCAAGAAATTATTTTAAAAAACTTCAAGGCGGCTCAAAAGCATTTTAGTATTAGCGAAGTTGCTAAAAAGTTTCTAAAATTAATTTCAAAAAAATGAGAATTATAAATCCAGACAATATCAATGAAGCGGAAATCGTGATAGGGATTCCTTCGTTAAATGAGGCAGACAGCATTGGGTTTGTAGTAAAACAAATAGATCAGGGATTGGGAAAGTATTTTTCTGATAGAAAATCTGTAATAGTGAATGTTGACAACAATTCTCAAGACGGCACAAAAGAGGCCTTTTTAAATACCCAAACTCATACTCCAAAAATTTATATTTCAACTCCGGAAAACGTAAAAGGCAAAGGTAATAATCTGCGAAATTTATTCACAATAATGAGAGAACTAGGAGCAAAAGCAGGGGCGACTGTTGATGCAGATCTCAAAAGCATTACTCCTAAATGGATAAATTGTTTGATTTCTCCGATATTAAAAGAAAATTATCATTTTCTAACACCTCTATATTACCGACATAAATATGATGCCACTATTACTAATCACATCTGCTACCCTTTAGTTTATGGGATTCTTGGTCATAATATACGCCAGCCGATTGGAGGTGATATGGCTTTTTCTCGAGAAATGACTGAATTCTGGTTGAATCAAGGTTGGCCACCAGAAGTATCTCAATACGGGATAGATATTTTTATGACTTTAAATGCTATTAAATCTCAGTTGAAGATTGGTCAAGTAAATTTAGTAGCAAAGATTCACAAACCAAGCGCTCCAAAACTGGGACCAATGTTTTTAGCCGTAGCCAAGACACTTTTTGATTTTTTATCAGCCAATAAGGAAATTTGGAATGATAAAGAAGTGATAGATGTGCCTGTAGTTTGTAGTGTTGATTATCAAATTCACAAAGAAGATCTTTTTGTAGATAAAAATAAGATAAAAGAAACCGCTGTTGCAGAGTTTCGAGAAACTTACAAGATGTTAGAACCAGAACTCGATAATGAAATCAAAGAGGTTTTAGAAAATATATTTATTAAAAAAGAATTTGAACTTTTGAGAGCATCTAACTGGGCAAAAGTGGTGTATCATCTTTTAAACATCTATTGTTCAGCCCAAGCGCCAAAAAGGGGAGAGATAATAAATTTTTTGAGGGCTCTTTATTTCGGAAGAATTGCAGCATTTATTTCAGAAGTCGAAGATTTAGATGATGAGAAAGCAGAAGAAAGTATTTTAAACCAAGCAAAGATTTTTCGAAAAGAATTTCTTTCTCAGAAAAATTCCTTCACATAACTTAAAATTAATTTATTTTTATGAAAATTCCTCAAAAATTTTCTTCACTTCAAAAAGAAAATGCTTTTATAATTGTGGCTGGAAAAGAGGGGGCAATTTTCTATGAGATATCCAATGAAGAGATATCTAAAAAATTAGAAATTAGATTGCCTAAAGAAAGAGAAGAACGAAAAGGGTTTTTCGCAAGAGAAGGAAGGGGAAGAATTTTTGAGATGGGAGGCGTTTTTGAACCTAAAAAAAGAAAAAAGATAAGAAAACTGATTGAGGAGATAGAAAAAAACCTCAAAGACATTTTGGAAAAAGATGCTAAAGAAAAAATTTATCTTTTTGCACCGGCTTATCTTTCTAAAAAGTTGACTTCAGCAATTGAGAAGAGAGTAAATAAAAAAGTACAATTGATAGAAAAGGGTAATTTTTTATCAAGCCATCCGTTAGAACTCTTAGAGTTGATTGCCAAACAACGCGAAGCAAAGAAGGTTGTTCCTATTTCTGAAGAAGCAAAAAAGTTATTAGATAAATTTAAGGCAGCAAGACACTTTTTCAAAAAACGCAAATAAAAATTGCAAGGTTGGATCTGCAATAACTTCGCAAAAGTTTCTACTTGACATTTTTAAGATATTATTTTAAAGTTTTTAAAGCACTTAAAAAAAACTTCATAAGGAGGGATAGATGGTAAAAACGCTTGAAGAGTTTGCAGAAGAAGAAAAAACATTGGGAGCGGGATTGGTAATTGTTGCCTTGATGTCTATCTTCATAAAAATTGGGTTTAAATTCGCGCTTACTCAGGAATTAACAGATATTGTTGTTTATCATAGAACAGTTTATCCTCTTGCTGGAGGATTGGGGATGGTAGTATTTGGATATTTTATGAGCCGAAGGTATCCAAAAACAGCAAATATCATATTAGGTATTGGCTCAGTAATAGCAATTTTGATGTTTTTTATTTTGGCTTCATTGGGAGGATGGCTTCTTTTTGTTATTTTTTGTTCTCTAATACCGAAATTACCATCTTTTGTTCTTACGCTGATGGTTTTTTCTGGATTGGGATTTTTGCTTGCAAAAAGTGTAGAGAAGATCGTCCCGGAATTCCTGAAATATGATTTTGCTACAAGAAGGCAACTCGTCTTGTCTTGGACAGTTGTTTTTATACTACCTCTTGTTTTGGTAAGTGCAAATTGAACAATCAAAAGATGCACGAAAATTTTCGTGCATCTTTTTTATTTAAAAGCCCGAAAAAAGTAGGGGAGGGGGATTATTCTTTTAGGGGGTGATATTTTCGGTGAACCTTTTCAGCATATCTATCAGAGGCATGGACATATCTTGTAGTTGTGTCTAGTGATTCATGTCCAAGTAATATTTGGATAGCCGCCGGATTGGCACCGCTTTCAGCAAGATAGGTAGCAAAAGCATGTCTTAGGGTATGACAGGATATTGGAACATTGATACCTAAAAGTTCCCGATATCTTTTAACACGCTCTTGAAGGTAATTAGGAGCAATTTTTTTGTCTTTTTTATGTACATTTCTGCCTCTTTTTGGGATAAATAAATAGGGGAAATTATCTTTTCCGCGATAATCTAAATATTTTTTAATATGTTTTATGGCTCTGGGTGTTAGATAGACAAATCTTTCTTTTTTGCCTTTACCTTTTATGAAAATTCTACCGCTTTTATCTAAATCAACTTTCTTTAAATTCAAAAGTTCAGAAATTCTCATACCTGTTGCAAACAATGTTTCGAGCATTGCTCGGTTTCTTAAAGCCACAAACTTATCTTTTTCTATGTTTGTAGGCGACTCAATAATCTTAATGATGTCGTCAAATTCTGGTACTCGGGGATGTTTACGATCTGTTTTTATCAATTTAACTGTTTCTGGAGCAACAGGTACAGGATAATCCATATCTATAAGGAATTTTAGATACGAGCGTAACGAAGAAAGCATTCTATTGATAGAAAAACTGCTAAGCCGCTTTTGGGCTTTGGAATTTTTGGGCGTTTTTCTATCAATAGAGGTTAGATATGCCTTATAATTTAGAATAGTTTTTTTATTTATTTTATCAAAAGGAATTCCTATCTCAGTTAAAAAAGTTTGAAAAGTTTCTAGATCTCTTTGATAATTATAAATGGTCTCTTCTGAATAATTGTTAGTTTGAAGAGAAAGTAAAAATTCGTCCAGTAAGGGTAAAAATTCTTGTTTTTTTGGCATAAAATCTTTAGGGGAGTATTAATTCTCTATTTTCGCGGAAAACAAGATATTTAATTGAGTGTAAGGGATATTATACTCAATTTCATTATAGCGTATCAAAAAGGGAAGTCAAGATCCCTAGTACCAACTTTTAATTTCTAACTGCAATTTTTAATTTTTAATTTTGAATTTTTAATTTTTATAAATATATCTCTTTATTCATCAGTTCGAGTAGTTGATTCCATAGCGAGAGTAAATATGGTTTAGCCCGGAGATCCCACCATTCTACAAGTTTTTGAGTAAGATTATTTCTTATCCAAGATCCTGTTTTTCTGAGAGTATCAAGAAAGCCGCTCTTGA
This sequence comes from bacterium, assembly GCA_021158195.1. Taxonomy (GTDB): domain Bacteria; phylum Patescibacteriota; class Minisyncoccia; order Minisyncoccales; family PEYH01; genus JAGHAC01. The sequence goes on from JAGGVA010000031.1 coordinate 12,811, forward strand.
TTGTTTCTTTTGTGGAACTTACTTGATCTTTAATGTTACTCTCTATTCGTTTTTCTATTCGTTCTTCAATTTGTTTTTCGATTTTTTCGATAGGCTGGTCTTGGGCAAATATAAAAAGCGGGTGAAAATAAACTGTTAGTAGGCCTAAAATAATTAATGTAGCCACTCCCCTTTTCATTTTTCTTCTTTTTTAATTAAGATTTGGGCTGCTTCTATTCTTTTTAAGGTTTTTTCTTTACCCAAGATTTCGGCTATTTCAAAGGGACCGGCTGATGCTTTTTTACCTGAAAGAGAAACCCTTAAGGGCCATAAAAGATATCCCCTATTTTTTTCATTAAATCTTTCTGCAGCCGGCAAAATTATTTCGGCTAATTTTTCTTTGTGCCATTCTTCTTTTTTGATTTTGGAAAGCAATGTTTTAAGAGTTTTTAATGCTTTAAGTGTCTCTTTTTCTCGTGCTTCTTTCCAGAAAAGCAATTCTTTGGGATATGAAAGTTCTTTTTTGAAAAAGAAATCTACCAGTTCTGGAATTTCAGCAAGATATTTTAATCTTTCCTGGTATATTTCAATTATTTTTTGAATATAAGAAAAACTGATTTTTTCCTGGGTTTCTACTACAATGTAAGTATCTTTAATTTCGTCAGAATGGTTATAATGATTATTATTGATAAGTTTCGCTGTGGCTTCATAAAGCGGCTTTATAAGGCCGGCCTCTACCAAATAAGGAATACATAACCTTGTGAGAGATTTAATTGGTTTTTTGCGAATGTAATGACCATTGAGCCATATGAGTTTTTGGATATTAAATATTGCCGGCGATTTTTGACATCTTTCAAGCGAGAATTCCTCTATAAGTTGATAGAGATTGAAAAATTCTCTTTCGTCTCCGGGATTCCAACCCAAAAAAGCCATAAAATTAAGCATTGCTTCGGGTAAAAACCCTTTTTTGATATATTGAGAAAAAGCCACATCGCCGTGTCTTTTACTCAATTTAGATTTGTCAGGGCCTAAAATTAAAGGAAGATGAGCGTATTGAGGTCTGGGCAGGTTAAGGGCTTCTTGAATTAATATTTGTTTTGGCGTGTTTGGAATATGATCTTCGCCCCGAATGACATGAGTAATTTTCATTTCATAATCGTCTATTACACAAGCAAAATTATATAATGGTTCCTCAAAACCCTTGGCAAGCACAAAATCTCCTAAAAGAGATGTGTCTATTTCAATTTTTCCATGGATAAGATCAACAAAAGAAAGTTTCTTTTCAGGGGTTTTTATTCTTATTACAAACGGTTTTCCTTCTTGAAATTTCTTTTCTACCTCTTGTTTAGTTAGATTTCGACAGGTTCCGTCATAGCGTGGAGGTTGTCCAATACTCATAAAGTATTGGCGTTTCGCTTCTAATTCTTCAGGCGAACAGAAACAATAATAAGCTTTCCCTTCTTCTATCAGTTTTTTAAGATATTTCTTATATATCTCCTTTCTTTTGCTTTGATGATAAGGCCCAAAGGAACCTATTTCTTGGTTAGTATCTTTAGGGTTTGGTCCCTCGTCCCAAGTTAGACCCAGCCAAAGAAGAGATTTTATAATATCATCTTCCCATTCTTTTTTTGATCTTTCTTTGTCGGTATCTTCTATGCGTAAAATAAACGAACCTTTGTTTTTCTTGGCAAAGAGATAGTTAAACAAAGCAGTTCTTGCGGTTCCAATGTGAAACGGACCCGTCGGAGACGGTGCTATTCTTACTCTTGGTTTTTCTTTTATTTCTTTCATATTCTCAACAATCACTATTGACAGATAATGTAATTTATTTTCTGATATATTAAAATTTCAAAATATCGAAATTTCAAAATTTAAATTTTATTAGATCCTGAAAGATATTCTAATAAATACTTAGCAATTATTAAAGAGGCATCTTTTCTTATAAAACTTTTAGCCGCTTTTCCCATTTCCATAAGTTTTTTTGGTTTTGAGAACATTTCTCTTAAAACTTGTACAAGAAAATTTGGTTTAAAACTTTCCTCTTCTATTACTTTGGCTCCTCCAAATTTAGCATAATAATAAGCGTTGGCTCTTTGGTGATTTTGAGCAGATTCTGGAAGAGGTATCAATATACTTGGTTTGCCATTACTGGCAATCTCAAAAATAGCTCCTGCTCCTGCCCTACTTATTATTAAATCTGCTACCTTGTATGCATTCTTCATTTGTTTTTCATCTAAAAACCCAAAAAGATGATAATATTTTCTTTGGTCGGGAGTAATTAAAAGTGGAATACTTTCTTTTATCAGTTTTTCATTTTTTTTGCCACATTGGTGGATAATTTCAAACATCTCTAAAAGTTTGGGCAAGGCATTAATAATAACCTCATTAATTCTCTGCGCTCCTTGAGATCCGCCTATTATTAAAATGATGGGGCGTTTCCCAACAATTTTAAACATCTTATAACCTTCTTCCTTGTTACCTTCTATTACTATTTCTTTGCGGATAGGATTACCAGAAATAATGACTTTTTCTTTAGGGACACCTTTAGTATAAGGAAAGGCAGTAAATATTTTATTTGCATATTTTGAGGCAATTCTGGTAGAAAGTGAGGCAATTTTATCAGATTCATGCACAAAAAGAGGTATTTTTAAGAATTTGGCAGCAAAAATTACTGGAATTGAACCATATCCTCCTTTGCTAAATATTAAAGAAGGATTGATTTTTTTTAAAATTTTATAACTTTGAAAAATACCTAAAGGAAGATTCCAACAAATATCTTTAATATTTTGAATTATAGAAGAAAAAGTAAAATATCTTCTTAATTTGCCCGATTTTATTGGAATTATTAAGACATTTTGTTCTTCTAATTTCTTGAGTTCGGGATGAGGTGGGCCCAAGAAATAAAACTCTAAATCTAAAGAGGGATCAGAGAGTTTTTTCATCTCTTTTACCACTGCAATGAGCGGATAAATATGACCGCCGGTTCCTCCTCCTGTCAAAACAATTTTGTGTTTCATATTTATTTTATGACTTATGTTTGGAAATATTTAACAGAATAGATAAGGCGATAAATTCTGCTATTAGAGCGGAGTTTCCATAACTTATAAATGGTAAAGGAATACCTGTTAGAGGAAGAATACCGATATTGGCACCTATATGTACAATTGCTTGAAATGTTATCCATGTTACAATTCCGATCGCCAAGAGAGATTTAAACTTATCATCAACATTTTTTGTATTATATCTTTGAGAGATCATTAAACCCCGGACGGCAAAGATAAAGAATAAAGCAATAACGCACAGAGATCCTAAAAAACCCGTTTCTTCTGCTATTACCGCAAAGATTGAATCACTAAAAGGATGAGGTAAATATCCGTACTTTTGATCACTTAAACCCAACCCTTTTCCTACAATACCACCAGAGCCCACAGCAATCAAGGATTGTTTAATTTGATATCCCCTACCTAATGGATCGGCTTCGGGATTTAAAAATATCAGCCACCTATTTAAGCGGTAAGGTGCAATTTTTATTAAGATAGCCAGCGCTACTATGACGATCAGAGCCAAAATAATTAGATTTTTTGGGGGAGCGCCGGAATATAGATATATAACAGCAGCCATTACTATAATCACGCCTAAGGTGCTAATATCTGGCTGTAAAATTAATAATATTGAGGGAGCGCTGATAATAGCCAAAAAAGGAAAAAAACTCTTTTTGATTGAAATTTTTTGGGGAAGAGTTGCAAGCCAGGCCGAAAGATAAACCAAAAACCCCAGTTTTAGAATTTCTGATGGCTGAAAACTAAAAAATACAAAATTTATCCAGCGTCGCGCTCCACCAATTGTAATTCCTATATGAGGGATAAGCGTTGCTGCAGTTAGAATAAGGGTAAAAATGAAAAACCAAAGAGATTTCTTTCTTAAAGATTTAAGCGAAATTTTATAAAAGATAATTCCCAGAAGAATTCCAGGAATAATTCCCAAGAAAAAATGTTTTTTAATGTAAAACAGAGGGTCAGATATTTTTTTAGTCGCCACTGGGATAGAAGCACTGGCAATAGCAATAATTCCCAAAAGAATCATTAAGAGAGCCGATATGGAAAGAATAAAATCAGGTTTTGTTTTCTTTTTCATAAGATATTTCTTTTATATATTTTTTAAAGAGATTACCCCGATGTTTGTAGTCTTTAAACAGGTTGAAACTTGCTGCCGCCGGTGAAAGAAGGCATATTTTTCCTTTCTTGGTGTTTTTAAACGCTTCCTCTACTGCTTTTTTCATATTTTGAACCAAGAAAACTTTAATTTTACGAAAGTTTTTATCCTCTAAAATTTTTAAAATTCTTTTATCAGTATCGGGAAAGAGAATCAAATTTTTTACTTTATATTTTGGAAGCAGATCTATAAGATTTTTGAAATTTTGCCCCCTATCATATCCGCCCAAAATGAGCGTGTTAACCTTTTTTAAGGTTTCTAAAGCCAAAATAGTTGCCTCTGGAATAGTTGCTAAAGAATCATTATAAAATTTGATGTCTTTAAACTCCCCCACAAATTCTAAGCGATGTTTCAAGGGAACAAAAGTTTGCAATCCTTGTTTTATTTTGTCGTTGGTTATTTTTAAAATTTTTGCCACTGCTATAGCAGCCATAATATTGTATAAGTAAGGTCGCAAACCTACAGGTATTTCTTTTAAAGGAATTACCTTTTGAGAGTTAAAGAAAAAGACCCCATTTTTAAAGCAAACACCTTTTCTTTGACTTTTAAGAGAAATAGGCACTATTTTTGATTTTACATTTGATGAGAAATCTTTCAGTAAAGGAATGTCTATATTTACTACAAAAAAATCTTCTGCTTTTTGCCATCGAGCGATATTCTTTTTAGCGCTGAAATATTCTTGAAAGTTTTTGTAATAATCAAGATGCTCCCTAAAAATATTTAAAAATATTGCTATATGAGGGCTTGTTTTTAAGTCAGATAATTGATGAGAAGAAAGTTCATAAACAAAATAATCGCTTTTACTTTCAAAGAAATCAAGAGCAGGTTTGCCAATATTCCCTATCAACTTCACCTTTTTATTTGCCTTTTTTAAAATATGATAAATGAGTTTTGCCGTGGTGCTTTTTCCTTTACTTCCTGTTACGCCAATAGTTTTCTTTTTGTGCTTTTCTAAAAAAATATCTGTTTGCGAGGTAATAATTTGGTCTTTGGTTATAAAGGGAGCAATTTCTTTTTTGGGAATTCCCGGCGATTTTATGATAATTTCATAATTTCTTAAATATTGCAGATAGTTTTTTCCAAGATGTAGATTAATACTCTTATCTTTTTTAATGATTTTTTGAAAATTTTTTGAAAGTTGAGAAAAATCTTTCTGGTCTGCTAGGCCAATTTTCTTTTTTGGAAACCTTTTTCTCAAAAAGAAAAAAGTTGACTCCCCTTCTCTGGCAAGTCCTAAAATTATAGTTTTTTTCTTTTCTATTAAATCTAACCTCACTTTATTTAGAATATCATAAAACAATTTAGGTATAAAGAAAAAAGTAAAGAAAAGGGCGTCCTTAGCAGGACGCCTTGGTTTTTACTAAACAAGGAGTAGTTCTGTTTTCTTTTGAAGTTGTGCCCATTCAAAGATAAGATCAACGATAGCAATGATTGTTTGTGATGTTTGACAAGGAGCAATTTCGAACATTAAGGAATCTTCAATTATGCTAAATGCTAAGAGATTTTGAATCTTAATAAGATCTTGGGCTAGAGGGTGTGAAGATTTTTCATTGATCTCCTCTTCGGTGATTGTCCAGTTTACTGATCCCTTAATTATCCAAGGGTTTATTACCAAATAAGCAAAGCGAGAAGGCAATGGACGAGGAATCTTTTTAAGGACAACGACAAAACCCTTCTGTTTAAATACCATCTTTTTTCTTTTTGTTTTTATTGACCACCACACATATCGCCACCAATCTTTTATTTTCATTTTCACCTCCTTCTTATAAAAGTCGGGGTTGCTTTACTCTTTGAAACCGGGCTATCTCTTCTAGTTCTGCTATCACCCTTTCGGGGTTTATCTTACCCCAGTTTAGTTCTCCTACCGGTAAGGGCACGCTTTTTCTCTTCCAGTGAGCACATATTTCTAGATAATCACAGAATCTGCAGTGATCTCCGTAATTTTTAGGGAAAATTGCCAAGTCGCAATTTCGCAGAAAAGCCATTACCAAAAGAATGAGGTCTAAATAATCATCAATGGTTCTTGGAGTAATGATGGCGGATTTATCGATTTTTCTACCAGTAATTGGACATTTCCGCTTGTAACCTAATGGATATCTTATAATTCCAGCCTCTTTTCTGCCATAGAGTATTCTAAAAGCGAGACTGTAAATAGTGAATTGGTAACTATGATGAACAGGATATTGAAGTCGAGCATCTTCTAATCCATAATCTTGCCATCCGGTTTTAAGGTCTACTAGCCACCATTCACCGAAAATTTCTCTAATTTGATCAATGGACCCTACAATAGTCACCCCGTTTATTCCCGGCAAGGTTACAGAGAATCTTTTCTCTACTGCTACAGGAAAAGGTGCATCGTGGTTATCTTGCCAATACTTTCCTATCATTGAAGCCCCAAGTTTTAAAAATTCCTGAATCTGTTCTTGTGGATCTTTTCCAGAATCAAACCGGATATTTTCTTTACCTGTCTCCTCTATGATTCTTTGCCAGTTATAAATCCATAGTCTAATGGCACTCTTTTTAGTTTGAGGTAGAAGTTGAGTTTTTCCTTTGCGAATCCTTTTACTTCTTTGATTTTCGTTTAATCGGTAAAATCCAGCAATGGTGCGGTGTACTGCTACTCCAAAAATGGTTTTTATCCATTTGGGAGCACCTACTCTTTTTATATACGCAAGATAGTAAGAAAAGGGACAGGTTTGCCATCTTTCAAGTTTTGAGGCAGAAATTCTAATTGCCATCCTTCCACCTCCTTTGGTAAGGTTCTTGAAATACTTTATTTAACAAAAAATTTATTTTAATGTCAAGTTAGTTTGGTAATGTGTACACACATTTGGCGGTTTTTCAGGATAGGTTTATCCTGAATAATGTGTATAAAAATGTCTAAAAATATTAAAGAAGAAAGGTTAAGATGGATTAAACCCATCTATTACAAAAAGATAAAGCTGGTTGATGTAGCTAAGGTATGTCCTTACAGTAAAAGATCCTTAGAAAGGTGGCTGTCTAACTATCGGAAGTATGGAGAAAAAGGATTAGAGCCTAAATCCACCAGACCAAAAAGTAATCCTAAAGAAACACCTATTAGAATAAAACAAAGGATAATTCAATTAAGAAAAGAGACTAAGCTTGGTGCTTTAAAACTTCATTGGAGGCTAAAGAAAGAAGGAATAGATATTCATCCAAGAACCATTGGTAAGATCTTGGTAAGATCTTAAAGAAAGAGGGATTAACTAGGAAATACAGAACAAAGAAGATTAAATACAAATATGTTAGATCTCTGCTTCAACCGGGTGAATTAGTAGAGATAGATGTTAAATATGTTCCTCAGAGAATAAAAGGTAAGAGATATTATCAGTTTACAGCCATAGATTCGGCTACCAGATGGAGATACTTAGAGGTTTTCGATGATATCTCTACTTTTAATGCTTTAAGATTCTTAAAGAAACTAGTTAAGATTGCTCCTTTTAGAGTTAGGGCTGTCAAAACAGACAATGGAAGCTGTTTTACTAATAGATATACGGGCTATCTTAGAAGTTCTGATCCTCTAAATCCAAGACTACATCCTTTTGATTTACTTTGTCAGGAGTTAGGTATTATTCATTACCTCATAGATCCGGGTAAACCTCAGCAGAATGGCAAGGTAGAAAGAAGTCACAGAACAGATCAAGAGCAGTTCTATGATAGAACAACCTTTAAGAATAAAAGGGAACTAAAACAGAAATTAGAGATCTGGAATGAGGAATACAATAATCTAGAACATTGTAGTTTAAATGGAAAAACACCTAATGAAATGATACAATTATTAACAAATCATGTTATTCAGGAACCGACAAAAGTGTGTGCCTAAAACAGTTTTTCTTTAGAGGGATGGAAATCTTTATAACCGAGATAGATAAGATAAGCAACAAGAAGATAAAAAACATGAAAGAGTCTTCCTGCAGGAATATAAAGAACTCCTATAAGACCTATTCCTAAATAAATCACAAAGGCATAGAAAGAGTAGAAATTGGCGAGATTTTTTGAAGTGAACCCTTCTTTTTTTAAATTCCGAAAGATAAAGAGAAGTAATCCCAAGATAGATATAAAAATTATTCCTCCCAAAACATAACCATGAGGAGGTGCTTTTGAGATATTATAATAAACTTCTTTTCTGGTTGAGATTTCCTGAGCCTTCATTAGAAATCCAAAATAATATAAAAAGAAGAGTATTATTCCCAGTAAAGAAGAGATAAAAAGAGTTATTCTTTTAGGATATACTTTCTGGACAACATAAATCAAACCTAAGATGCAGTGGATCCCAAACCACACTCCTCCAAAAAAGATGATTGTTTGAGCAAAGGAAGGAAAAGTCTTCCAGCAGCCCAGAGCAACTCCATTGAAAATCCACCATAAAGCTCCGCTGAACCAGAAACTTGCATAAAGTAAATCTGTTAAAGATGGTTTTTTACATCTCGCGATCCACCAACAACAGAAGAAAGAAATCAAACCTATATAGACCGATGGTAGACCATCTGAAACAGAAAATACCATATTAATAAATTTTTTTAATTGGATTTATTTTCTTTCCATCACTCCAAAATCCTATTTCTAAGGCCTTCTTGTTCTCACCTCTCACAATATCACAATTTTTATCAAAAAGAGCACAATCTATTGTAGCGTCAATAATCTTTCTATATCCATAATAACTCAAATTATTTTGGGGATAAAAAGCCGAGACGTGATTACTCCATAAAGGAGGAGTTCCGTGAGTATCAGAAGGGATTAAAAACATATGTCTGTTTAGACCTTTTGTTTTTTGAAGAAGTTTTTTCTTCACATTTTCTCTTAAAATTAACCTATCGCTTTGAGAAAAGAGTGCAACAAACCAGGTATTAGGATTAAGATTGCTTAAATCTCCAAAGGGGAGTCCATAAATGGTAGTTGGAAGATAAGGAAAGGTTTCTCCCGGAGCAATCAAAATTATTGCTTTTGGCAAAGGGACTCCTTCCGAGAAAATATTTGTTGCTACTGCTCCACCCATTGATGTGCCAATTACAACAAATCGAGAGAGGTCATTTTTTGGAGCAATTTTTTTAATTTCTAAAATTGCCTCTTTTAGAACTTGTTTAGCGGTAAGAGGAAATGCTTTTGGCCGGAGTGAACTAAAAGTACCCTTTTGATAAGAAAGAAAAATAACAATATTCCCTCTCTTTACCTCGTGGAAAATTAAGGGAGAATACGTTTTGTAGTCTATAGGAGGATAGGAAGCCAATCCGTGCAAAAATAAAATTACCGGAGAAGAATTTAGATCTACCCCTTTAGGAATAAAGAGATAAAAATTGTTATCCTGGTGGGTGAATTTTTTAACTAAAACCTCCTTTGTTTTGTAATCACAAGGGTTGTTTAGAAGATTAGGCCACACATTCTGATTCCGCCCTTTTGGATGATAAAATAAGGAATACCAAACAAAATAGAAATAATAGAAAGCCCCAAAAAAGACAAGAAAGATGATTATTAATTTTATTAGAATTTTTTTTCTCATTTTAACTTAACAAAAATCGGAACGAGAACAGTTCTCGTTATTTTTTAATGTGTAATTCTTCAAATTTTTTTAAAAGAAATGGTATCTTGTTTCTTTTTTTTGCTTGTTTGAGAGCCAAAGAAAAAGCCAAAATTGTTTCTTTTTTTGTTCCTACACATTCAAAGGGCTTCTTCTCTTTTTTACTTATTAATTTTAACATAAAGGGCAAAAGAGATCTATCTTCAAAAAGATTTTTCCCGAAAATCTTTATCAAGTTTTTTTCTTCCAAGAATGGATATAAAACAGAAAATACAAATAAACATTTTGGACATTTTAAACACCATTTTGGTCTTTTTGCGGAAATTTTATAAGCATTATTACAACTTAAAAAGGCATTGTGATATTGGGTAAATTGAGAGAATATTTTTGCGATTTCTAAATCAGACAGGTTACGTATAGGGCTATAAATGCTGATATTCTGAACTAAAAATCTTTTTCTATACTCATTAAAAATTTTTTCAAATTCACTACTTTTTGACCATTGATGGTTAATCCACCTCTTTTTGTATTTTAAATTGGGTTCGTTGGCGCTTTTTTCCCACGCAAATGCCACTTTAGGATATTGAAATATATAAGCCGCAAGAAGAGTTAAAAATGACAAGAAGGCAGAAAAAGGCACATGGCCATTTAAATATCCTTTTGAGTTTAGTTCAAAAAGCCTTGGATCTATTTTTCTTTGAGCAACAATTATTTCTTTTATTTTTGATATTTTTGCAACTTTTCTTTGAGGGGTTTTAGGATTAAAAAGAAAAATTCCTATTTTTTTTGCCTTCGATTTTTCTGATTCTAACACAACTATTGAATCCTTCCCTCCTCCGATTGGAATAAGAATTTTACGAGAATCTGCTTCTATTTTGCTAGCCCTGTATATCCTTTTTTGAGGATTGGTCTCAATTTTTAAAAAACCTCTTCGAGTAAAATCAATTTTATTTTCGTAAAAGTACTGTCCCATTCCCTTCGAAATAATTTTTCTTAAAAACCTTTTTCCTTCAGTTGACAAATTTCCTGATTCAATAAAAATTTTTGGAGAACAAGTAAGTTTCCAGTAGTTTAACATTTCGATTAGCCCTAAATGAAAAACAAGATTTTCAAGAGTAGGTTCGTCAATTGTTTCGATTTTCTTTTGGGGTATGTTTTTTAAAACAATATCTGTTTTAAACTTTAAATCTGGCTTGATAGAAAAATAAAAAGAAATCAAAAAGTTACCATTCTTGAACTTGTAAGAATAGTTTTCATAAACAAACTCAGGGTATTTTTTTCGCAAAAGAGTTGTTTTTTTCATTTTTTTCGATACGGGGAGATACCCAATCTCCCCGACCCCCTCTGTGGATTTTGGGTGATTGATTTCTTTAGAATCGTCAATCCTTAAAACACTTATCCCAGCAGCGCAATTGCTATTCCTACGATAGCAGCGACTACACCAATCACCCAAAAACGCATTGTTACTTTGTAGTGGGGCCAGCCTTTTCCTTCGAAATGATGATGAATTGGGGCTGCCAAAAATAATTTTCTTTTGAAGTATTTTTTCCAAAAAAGTTGAAGGATGACCGAAAGCACTTCTATTACTAAAAGAATGCCGATTATAGGCAAAACTAATACAGAATTTGAAAGAAAAGCCACTACTGTGAGAGCAGCACAAAGAGCCATTACTCCGGTTTCTCCCATATAAAAACGGGCTGGAGGAATATTAAACCACAAGAAAGCCAGAATGGCTCCGGCAATTGAAGCGCAAAAAGCGGCTAAGTCAATTTGTCCTCTAAAAAAAGCAATTGCTCCATAAGCGCCAAATATTGTTGTAAAAGCCCCTCCTGCCAACCCGTCTAATCCATCAATAACTCCTCCAGCATAAGTAGCCATCATTACAAGAATAAAAAATGGAATGTAAAGAACTCCCAGATAAATATCGCCATTGCCGGGAATATGTATTGTTTCCCAGCCAAGTTTATAGTAAAACCATAATCCTCCCACAAAGCCAATAAGAAACATTGAAAATAATCGGAATTTTAAACTTAATCCTCCACCAATATACTTTCCTTTACCTTTTGTTTGTAAAAAATCATCAACAAAGCCAACGATGGCTCCAGCGATAAGAGCAAAAAGTGGCAACCAAGTTTGTCCTCGGCTTAAAAAGTTTATTTTTTTAAAGATATCAACTCCTGTTTTTGAAAGAAGAAAGAAAAGAAAAATTACTATGGAAGGAATAACCCATACCAGAAGGCCCCCAAAACGCGGAACTTTTATTTCCTCTTCTTTGTGAAACTTCGAGACAACCGGGATTTCTTTTCCATCTATTGATTTTGTTCGAGCATTTTTTTTCCAGAGTTTATGTTTGTATAAAAAGTTAGTAAGAAGAGGAGTTGAAAAAAAAGCAATCAAAAAAGAAATGGTGCCGATAAAAAAAACTTTTAGAGTATTGATTACTAAAGCAGGATCTGACAAATAAAGTGGAAGATTGTTGTTTACCATATATATGCTTTTTTAATCCATTGAGTTAGTTTTTTCATTTCTTCAAATCTGTTTTCTGACCCTAATATTACATTTACCACAACTCCCTTTTTGTTCGGGGCTTCAATTACCAAAAGGAAACATTCTTTTGCCATAGGAGTATATCCTGTTTTCCCTCCTATAATTTTGTATTTCTTGACGAACTCTTCATCACTAAGAAGTTTATTAGTGCTAATCATTTTATGATGAAAGGACCCATCAGGTCTATAAAGATAGTATTCCTTTTTTCTGGTTATTTCCCAGATAAGATTTACTCTTGGATCTCGCCAACTTTCCTTTGTTAAAAAAATGGCAAACTTGGCTAAATCATACGCAGTAGAAAAATTATATTTTTCTCCGGGAAAATCGGGATCAACTCCTACAGGATCATTTAAATAAGTTTCTTTTAAGCCGATTTTTTTGATTTCTTGATTTAGGAGTGCTGTAAATTTATCCTTCCCTATTAAATCAGCAATAGCCATAGCAGCATCATTACTTGATTCAATAAGCACAGAATGTAAAAGATCTTCCAGGACAAACTTTTCTCCAAGCCAAAATTGTCCTGTATCTTCTTCTGTGTCTATGGCTTCTTTAGTAATTTCTACTTCTCGTTTTAAATTGAAACTTTTTGTTGCATAATAGGCAGTAAATAACTTACTAATACTGGCAATCGGGAGCGGCTGATTTATATTTTTAGCATAAAGAATTCTTTGTTCTCCTTGATCAGTATACAAAAAAGAAATAGCCGCTTTCGCATTAAGTTCTAATGGTTCTACATTCCAATTTCTGAAGGGTTTAAGAAAACTATAATCAACCGGCATTTGCATTAATGCTTTTTGATAGACATCTTTTGAATATTGCCATTCTAAATAATTACTGAGTAATACATTAAGAAAATAAAAACTTCCGGCTACAATAGCCGCAATCAAAACAAAACCAAAAAACTTAAATGAGGGTTTCTTTTTGATATTTAAACTTTCTAAATTAGTGCTTAAAACTAATGCTCTTTTTTTGGTTTTTTGATTTCCAAACATAATTCTTTGAGTTGTTCTTTAGAAACTTCCGAGGGAGCATTCATCATTAAATCTCTAGAATCTCCAGTTTTTGGAAAGGCAATAACCTCTCTAATGTTTGGTTCGTTGAGCAATAAAGAAACCAGTCGGTCTAAACCTAAAGCAATACCTCCATGAGGTGGTACCCCATAATCAAATGCTTCTAATAAATGCCCAAATTTTTCTTTAATTTCTGATTTTGTATGCCCCATTACCTCAAAAACCGCCTCCAACATTTCTTTTTTATAACTTCTCAAACTTCCTCCTCCTATTTCGTATCCATTTAATACAAGATCATACTGATAAGCAAGAATTTTCTCCGGGTTGTTTTTAATTTCGGCAATATCTTCAGTTTGAGGCCTAGTAAAAGGATGATGGACGCTTTTCCACCTCTTTTCTTCTTCTGACCATTCAAACATAGGGAAATCTATAATAAAGGCAAAAGCCAGTTCGTCTTGATCTTTTTTATCTTTTCTTAGATCTGGCCTATCTGAGCCATATTTTTCCATTGCTTCTTTGTATTGAAGTCGAGGAAAGGGAGTTTGAGAAATATGTTTTTTTGGGAAAACATTTTTCACCGCTTCAATCATCATTTCTTCTATTAGCGCCAAGATATCTTCTTGACTTACAAAGGAAAGTTCCATATCAATTTGAGTGAATTCTGCCTGTCTGTCTGCTCGGGGATCTTCATCTCTAAAGCATCGGGCTATTTGAAAGTATTTTTCAAAACCGGCAACCATTAAAAGTTGCTTGTATTGTTGAGGACTTTGAGGTAAGGCATAAAATTTACCCGGCTGGAGACGAGAGGGCACTAAAAAATCTCTTGCTCCTTCAGGAGTAGATTTAGTTAATATAGGAGTTTCTATTTCAAAAAACCCTTTTGATTTAAGAAAATCTCTAACAAAATGGATAACCTCCTGTCTTAATTTGAGATTTTTTTTCAGGCGTGATCTTCTGAGGTCAAGATATCTGTATTTGAGTCGCTTTTCTTCACTTATATCGTAACCATCTCCATCAATAGAAAATGGCAGTGTTTTAGCAGGCGAGAGAATTTTTAATTCTTTAGCAAGAAGTTCAATATTGCCGGTTAATAAATCTGGGTTTTCTGTTCCTTTTGGCCTTTGATTTACTTCTCCTGTGATTTCTATTACATATTCCGGCTTTAGTTCTTTTGCTCTTTCCATTAACTTGCTATTTTTGTCAGCAGCAAAAACTACCTGTAAAGTTCCAGAAATATCTCTAAGATCTAAAAAGATAATCTTTCCATGAGTTCTTATATTATTCGCCCACCCCATTACTTTTACTTCTTGGCCAATATTGTTCACTGTGTCTTTGATAAGAGTTCTTTTCATATTATTTGTTGAATTTTTTGAACAATCTCTGAAGGAGTATAGTTTGCTTTTATTATATAATCCTTCACTTTATATTTTTTTGCCTCATCGAAATAATTTTCTCCTTCAAGATTGGAAAAGATGATTACAGGAATATTATTTTTCTCTTTTCTTAATTTTTTAAGAAAAGAGAGGCCGTCTTCTTTTGGAAGAATGATGTCTAAGATTATAAGATGGAAAGATCTTTTCCTTAAAATCTTTTTTGCCTCTTCGGCGTCAAAAACACAAGTAACATCAAAGCCCGCTTCTTTAAGTTTTTTTAGATAGATATCTTGAATTAAGGGTTCGTCTTCTACCAAAAGAATTTTTTTCTTCTTGGCAGACATTTATCTATTATACCAAAAAATTTTTATATTTCCAGTTTTGTATTCAAAAAGAAAAGAGGGCCAACCTTAAGGTTGGCCCGCACAAATAGTATGGGAAAGCGCGGAAGTTCGGAAAAGGAGGTGACCAATTAAATTCGCAGCACTTTTGATCTTGGATCTAAGTAGGGGGTTCAACAAGTGGGCGGTTATTCCCGCGCTTTCCCATTTTATGGCAGGATTTGTTAAGGTTCTATTTTTATTATATCCTTGGCTCAAAATATATGTCAAGGGTTTGCGGTTTGAGTCAATTGGAATTTTTGTTATAATGAAAAATCTAAAAATTATTGTATGAAAAAACAATACGATTTCAAAATTTCAGAAAAAAAGTGGCAGAAATTCTGGGAAAAAGAAAAAATTTTTAAATTCAATCCCAAAAAGAAAGGCAAACTTTTTTCTATTGATACTCCCCCGCCTACCTTGAGTGGCAAGATGCACATTGGTCATGCTTTTTCTTATACTCATCAAGATATTATTGCTCGCTATCATCGAATGAAAGGTGAAAATGTTTTTTATCCTTTTGGCGTTGACAATAACGGACTTCCTTCAGAAAAGTTGGTAGAAAAGTTAAATAAAGTGAAAATTTTTGATTTAGGAAGAAAGAAATTTGTTCAACTCTGTCAAAAAACCCTCAAAAAGATTCTTCCAGAGTTTATTTCTGACTGGAAAAGAATAGGAATGTCTTGCGATTTTTCGCTTTTTTATTCTACTATAAGCCCTGAAGTTCAAAAATTAAGCCAGAAATATTTTTTAGATTTATTTAAAAAGAACAGAATTTATAGAAAAGAAACCCCTACTCTTTGGTGTCCGGAATGTCAAACTGCCATAGCCCAGGCAGAATTAGAAGATAAAGAAGAAGAGATTCTCTTTAATGATATAGAGTTTTCTTTAGAAGATGGTGGAAAGATTATTATTTCTACCACAAGGCCCGAGCTCCTGCCAAGTTGTGTGGCAATTTTTGTGCACCCCAAAGACAAAAGATACAGAAAATTTATTGGCAAGAAAGCCATTGTTCCCATATTCGGACAGAAAGTAAAAATAATGCCTGATAGTAAAGTTGACATAAAGAAAGGAAGCGGTGTAGTAATGTGCTGCACTTTTGGCGATACTACAGATATAGAATGGTATTTCAAACACAAACTACCTCTTAGAATTTCTATTACTAAAGACGGTAGGATGAATGAACTAGCCAAAGAATTTCAAGGTTTACCTATAGAAATTGCCAGAAAGAAAATTATAGAACGCCTCAAGAATGAAGGGCTTATTAAAAACCAAAAGAAAATAATTCATTCGGTTAATGTTCACGAAAGATGCGGCCATAAAATAGAAATATTGTCTACTCCGCAGTGGTTTATAAAATACCTTGATTTAAGGCAAGAGTTTTTGAAGCAGTCATCGAAACTCCACTGGTATCCAAAACATATGAAGTCGCGCTTGGATAATTGGATTAAGGGATTAAGGTGGGATTGGTGTATCTCCCGGCAGAGATATTTTGGAATTCCTATTCCTGTGTGGTACTGTCAGAATTGTAAAAAGATAATTCTTCCCGATGAAAAAGATTTGCCAGTAGACCCTTTACACCAAAAGCCAAAAAAGAAATGTAGTTGTGGCTCTAATAAATTTATTCCCGAGAGCGATGTTTTAGATACTTGGGTTACCAGTTCGCTAACTCCTCAAATTGCCTTTTCTCTTTTAGGCAAGAACGTTTCTCGGAGCAAAATGCTTCCTATGTCTTTAAGACCTCAGGCACATGATATTATAAATTTCTGGCTATTTTATACTCTTGTTCGTTCTTATTTACATTTTAAGAAGATCCCTTGGAAAGATGTGGTAATTTCAGGGTTTGTTTTAGACCCAAAAGGTGAAAAAATGTCGAAATCCAAAGGCAATGTCGTTGAGCCGCAGATAATTATTGAAAAGTACGGGGCAGATGCTATCCGCTACTGGGCTGCAAGTGCAAGATTAGGAGAGGATTTACGATACTCAGAAGAAGAAATCAAGCAAGGAAAAAGAACAGTAACAAAACTTTGGAATGCTTCAAGGTTTTCTTTAATGCACCTAAAAAGATATTCGCCAAAGAAAATTAGCCCTCAAGGGTTAGAAGACGAAGATAAATGGCTTTTGACAAAACTTTACAGAACCCTGAGAGATTATCGGAATTTTATGGATAAATATGAATATTCAAAAGCCAAAGAAACTTTAGATAAATTTTTCTGGAGAGATTTTTGCGACAATTATTTAGAGATAATAAAGCCCAGAGTTTACAATCCAGAATCTTCCCAAAAATTGAAGTCAGCCCAATTTACTCTTTACACTTCCCTACTTTCTATTCTCAAACTTTATGCTCCTTTTATGCCCTTTGTAACAGAGGAAATTTACCAGATGTATTTTAGAAAATTTGAAAAAGAAAAAAGCATCCACATAACTTTGCTTCCAAAACCAAACAAGAAATTATATTTCCCAAGAACTGCTCACAATTTTGAATTTGTAATTGAGGCAATAGCCCAGATAAGAAAATACAAATCAGAACACAAACTTCCAATGAATGCAGAAATTCAAGAGGTCTCGATTAAAACAAAAAATAAGAAACTTTTGGAGAAGTATTTTCCTCTTTTGCAAAGAGTTCTAAATGTGAAAAGGATTAAATATTAACAAAAAAGGACCGAGTTGGTACCCGGTCCCTACTGGGTAAAGTAATCATCGGGTAGAGTTTGTAAAAACTTCCCAAATGCTACTGCATCTTCTTGCATTTCTTTCAAGGTGCGCGATTTTTTATCTTCGGGAAAAATTTTAACCGCCCTTGGTCCTGCTTCAATAACCCATCCAAGTGAACCGGCTTCTCTTGAAGCTCCTTTGTCCTTATCTTTCCACCAGATTGCAAGAATTTGAACGAGATTAAAAAGATCGTCAGGGCTTTCGATGTCAACCATTACCCATGGATATGGGTGGCGGTCATAATGCCCTTGGCAAGACATAGATGTTTTAACTCCCCATCTTCTTAGGCCAATAACAAGATCTCTAATTTTTGCGTCAACAGGCATACCGAGACCGTCTCTTAAACTTTCTACTTCTCTTTTAACTTCTTCTAAGTTTCTTGCCATTTTTACCTCCTTTTATTCTTTAAAATTATACCACAATTTATTAAAAAAAGCAACATTTTGTAGAAAATTTATTGTTTAGAGTTTGGAGTATATCTCACTCTCATTTTTTTTGGCGGATTATGTTTCAAGATACCGCTTAATCCAATTAGCCCTATGCCTATAAAGATAAAAAATATGATAAGTAATATTATTATATCTATTGGATGTGCAGGCGTAATGAGAAATAATATTATTCCAATAATTAAAAAAACAATAGCAGCCCGTCTGTAATTTTTAACAAAAACTTCTGTCAAACCAAAAAGAGTCATTAATAAGGCAAGAAAGCCCATAAAGAATCCTCCTCTCCCTATTCCTCCATTTTCTATACGAGATGGAAAATAAAGGAAAAAAGATAAGAAGAGAATAAAACTTCCTATTATACTCATTCTTTTTAGCAACTTTTCAAAGAATAATTTTTTTTCCTCCGTTTCTGAAGCATTTATATTTGTAATCTCTTTGCTTGTCTTTCTGGTAAAAATGATTGCGAGAATAAGACACAAAATGCTTGTTATAGCCACGGATATAATAGTATGAGACAGGATACAGATTAATAAAGCGGGTACGAGAACAAATCCCAATGAGGGGTGGAACAAAGAAAGGGCCTCTTTTGGTCTATTGTTTTGCAGTTTTGCACAGCTAACAAGCCCTAGAATACCTCCGATAATAAGACTAATTGCTCCAGGAAACACAAAAAAGAAATCAAATAGACCCTCTAATCCTACCGTTCCTTTCTCTGTGACAAGAAAACTATTATAAAGAAAAAATTTTGCTAATCCTAATGCAGACAATGATCCAATGACACCTAAAGTTGTTGCGAAAAGTTTTGTATTTTTTGGTAAATATGGCATATGAATAATATTACATTGAAGTTTTTATTCTTTTTAAATTTTTGTAAAGCAGGAAGGAGTAAATAGTAGAGAAGGGATTTAAAAAGAATATAGTTATTAATGCAATTATTATACTTAAAGCCGTTTGTTCTTCTACTGATTCTTGCAAGAAACCAGCAATTATTCCTATAGCCGCGATTATAAAAAGCCGCCACAAAACTCCTTCAAAGAATCCTTTGACTAATTCTTTACTTCTTGAGAGGGCTTTGGAGCCTTTAATACCTTCATCTATTAGTACATATTCTGAAAAAGCAAACCAAACAGCAAAGATAATACCGGGAATGATGAACAAAAGTGAGCCGCCAAATACACGTAATCCCACCAAAAAACCAATCCAGATAAAAGATAAAAGTACACTCCAGCCTTTTTTCAAAGATTTTTTAATTCCGATTTTCTGCCCCCTTTCTTTTATAAGATAGATTAAACTGGCATTTATCCAAGATTGAAGAAAGGTACCTACCAGGAGAAGAAACAAAAAAATAATGATAAAGGCCGGCCATCCTTCTGGTGTAGTTTTAGTTCCCGTTTCTAACAGAAAAATGGTTCCTGTTCCGACACCAATTCCGCTAATAAGTCCAATAATTAGAAACGAGAGCAGCAGCGAAACTCCCATTAGTCCCACAATACTCCAAAATCTAGATTTATAAACCTCCCAACTTTTTGATAGAAGTTCTCCAACAGACATTAACTTTTTTGGTGCATATTCTTGAGTAGATTGAGGCATAAATGATCCAAAGGATTGATTTTGAGATTCTTGGTTCATAGGTGTAGATTAATTATTTATTTAATTAAGAACCTTTAGAAGCATAAAATTTGGCAAATTATTTAATCAAGAAACAATTTAATTATTTTTCCAAAGAATTTATCAAGAATAGGAATAAATTTATAGAGTGATCTATAGAAAATGGGTAATTTCTTTGTGGAAGAAGGAATCTCAGGATAACTTATAGAAATTTGGGAATGGTTTGAATTTTTTTCTTGGGCCCCATTGACGATTTTCCAAGAATCGAGATTAAAGGTGGAGATAATCGTCTCAACCTCTCTTTCTCGGGGATCTTCTGGAATGTTGAGGGTAGAAGGAATTAAACTCAATAAATTTCCTCTATGAAATACATATCTTATAGTATGTGGAATGCCTATAAAATCCATTTGGTCTACTATTAAAACGGGCGTATTGTTTAGAATTATTTCTCTTACCTTCCGTACTTCGAACCTGTCAACACCCTTAATCCTAAATACATGATCTGCGGAATTCATACTTGAAAGAATAGCATTCTTGAAGGATTGATAATCAGGATACTCCTCCATTATTTCAGATTCTAATCTTACTTTAATCGAAGACGAAGGTTCATCAAGCGGACCAGGATAGCATTTTGTTTCTTTTCCTGATTTATTAGTTGTACTAACTATATAAAACAGATCATTTTCTTTCACCTTGCAATTTTTCCATGTGGGAGGATACTTAATTTCAAAACCATATTCTTCGTTTCTGTAAGTTTTCCATTCTGAAAAATCTTCTGAATACTGGTGGGCCTGTGTTTGGGATAATTGTGGTGATGGACTTTTCCAATCTTTCCACCAAAAAAATCCACCAATTTCAAGAAGAACTACAATAATTAAAATGATGAGTATTGTTCTTTTTTGATAGGCCATTCTTTAGGTTAATTAGAATAATTAGAAATCATATACTCTATCCCCATTGCTTCCTTTGTCATTTTTAATGTTTCTCTTACCTTCCTTTGAGTCTTTGCCCTCCCCTCCTCTAAAATTTCCTTTATTAGTTTTGGCTTTTGTTCAAAATCTTTTCTTTTTTGACGAATTGGATCTAAAAATTCATTAAGCATTTTTGCCAGTTGTTTTTTGCATTCAACACAGCCAAGTTTTCCTGATTGGCACAATTCTTTTACTTCTTTTGCTTTTTCTGGAAAGAATGCCTGATAGTATTTGTAAATATTACAGATTTCTGGACGACCTGAATCACCTAAATGAATTTTTTTAGGGTCAGTAATCGCTCTCATTACCTTCTTTTCCACTGTTTTTGGATCGTCTTTCAGAAAGATGGCGTTTCCTCTTGATTTCGACATCTTTTGCCCATCAAGCCCAGGCAAAACAGGAGTTTTGCTTAATATTGGCTCAGGAATTGGAAAAACTTTTTTAAATGTTCTATTAAAAGTCCTTGCAATCTCACGAGTCAATTCAATATGTGGTAATTGATCTTTGCCAACCGGCACAAAATTTGCTCTAACACACAAGATATCTGCGGCTTGAGAAACAGGATAACTGATAAATCCAAGAGATGGCTTTTTAATCCCTGATGATCTTATTTCTTCTTTAACTGTAGGGTTTCTTTTAACTCTTGCAAAAGTAACGAGCATTGAAAAGATTACATAAAGTTCTGCGATTTCCGGGATTTGGGACTGAACAAAAATTGTTGATTTATTTGGGTCGATTCCAACCGATAAATAGTCTAAAACAATTTCTCTAATGTTTTTTTCGATTTCTTTTGATTTATTTAATTGGTCAGTTAAAACCTGATAGTCGGCAATAATAAAATAGCACTCGTATTTATCTTGTAACTCAACCCGAGCCTTAAGCGAGCCAACATAATGTCCCAAATGCAGTGGTCCTGTTGGCCTGTCTCCGGTAAGAATTATTTTATTTTTGTTTGAATTAGGCATTTTATTTTTGTGCTAAGATATTAAATTTTGCGATTTCTAAAAAAGTTTTTTGCTAAATCATTAATCAAAAATATTGCGAAAGATCTTCAAAAAGATTTCTGGGAGCTTCGGGATTTATGGAATAGAATTTTTCAGCATTTTTATTAAACAACTCTTTAGCATATGTCTTTTCTCCTGCCAACATATAATTAATTATCGCCTTAATTAAATAAAGGCTCCATTTATGCGGATCGCTTGTTAAATTTAAATCGTCCTCTGTTTCTTGAGCTTTTTTCAGATACTCTTTTTGAAAAAGTTGTTTTGCATTTTCTATTTTATTTTCCGTTAACTTATAATAGTTGTAATAATACACGTTATTAACATTCCTTCTATCGAATGAGTATGCGTTTGTTCCTATAAGAAAAATTTCTCCATTTTTCTGTATGTAAAATTTTTCTTCTGAGGAATATTCATAAGTTATAATGTCTCCAATAAACTCTAATCTTTCTGGAGAATGCAAGTAAAAATATAATATGTAAGGACCATAGGCTCCTCCGATATAGACAGGGATTAGGAGATAGTGTCTCTCATTGTATAAGAAATACCGCGGTTCTAAAATAGCAGAGCCATTATGAGAATTTATTTTTTGATTCTTGAAAAAAACTTCAGCTGTAGCCGGAAAACCTGGTAATCCTTCTCCTCGAAGAGAAATAGTAATATCTTGGAAGGAATAAGTAATTTCCCCCTCCTTTTGGGTTATATGAAATAGTTCTTTTTTTTCAATTATTTTCTCCTGCGAAGGCAGTAGTTTATTTTGTGAAGAGCCACTTTCTTCTAAAAAATGAAACGTTTTAAGAAGTTTATTTTTCGCAGAAACAACAAAGTCTTTTGTCCAACCCGCAGCGTCGTGAAAATCACCGGAGAGAGGATAATAATAAGCTATAAATTTATTATTTTCTGTCAGATATTTAGCCCAAATATACTCTCCATTAGATAGATATTTTTCTCGAGCCCTTAATTTTTCACAAAAATCTAGACCTTTTCCTTCTTTACAATATTCTATTGGACATATGTATATTACAATCATATTGTAAAACTTTTCCGGATCAAGACTTTTTCCCCAATAAGGCTTTACGGGTCGAGTTTGAAATTCAATAGTGGCACAGACTTTATCGTCGAAGTAAGATTCAGATTTTTGATTTTCTGTTATTTTGTAGCCGTGTTTTACAAAGAAGGGAGGAATTTCCATTTGAAATCCGAAAGTCGAGTTTTTATATATTTCTTTCTTAGTTTCCGAAGAGCTTGAGATAGGAAGTGATGGTTGGGAAGTTGAAGGCAAAAACTGAGAATACGGAGTAGTTTGATTAGAAGGAATTGAAGCAAAAAAGGATTTCCAAATGAAAAAGCCTATAATTGCTACTGTAATAAACAAAAGCACAAATATTATTTTTTTCTTTTTAAAAATTAACATAATTTTATGGATTAAATAAATTAATTTTAGTTGTCACTACTTTTTCTATTGCTGAAATTACCTTGGGTAAAATATTATAAGGCTTAACCGTGCCTCGATGTTTTCTAAGAATTTTTTCTAGAGTTTCTCGCCACGCTATTCGAAGTTCTGTATTTACATTAATTTTTACAACCCCATTTTTAATTGTCTCTTTAATATCCTTTTTTGATGTTCCAGAGCCACCATGGAGAACTAAAAATATCGGAATTGCTTTTTTGATTTTTTGAAGATGATCAATTTTTAAGCGAATCGATTTTGTATAAACTCCGTGCAAATTTCCAATATTTACTGCTAAACTATCAATGCCTGTTTTTTTAACAAATTCTTTGGCTTTTTCAATGTCTTCAAGTAAAACTTCTTTTGGCAGTTCTTTATGAATTTCTGAACTTCCCTGAATTGATTTTATTTCTCCTTCAACCAGACAACCTTTTTTGTGGGCATATTTTACTATTTTTTTTGTAATTTTTAAGTTTTCTTGGAAATCTAAACCCGAGCCATCGAAATGAACGCAATCATAACCAAGATCAATTGCTTTTTTAATCAAATCAATATCTTTTCCGTGGTCTAAATTAAGATAAATATAGGGAAATTTTTTTCGATATAAATCTCTTAATAGTGTGGCTTCTTCTAGTCCAAAAAAATTAGCCTCTCCTTGGCTTGTGCCCAAAATTACCGGTGATTTTAGTTTCTTGGCAGCGCTGACTATTGCTTTAAGTTGTTCTAAAGTTGAAAAATTAAACTGCCCTATTGCCCACTTTTCTTTTTTTGCTCGTCCGAAAAAATATTTTAGCGATTTATTACTCATAAATTTACAATTTGTCCACCTGTCGAGCGGACAGGCAATTTACAATTTTAAATTATAAATTTTCGCTTTTGAGAAAATTTGATTTTTCTTTAAAAGTCCTTCTTTTGCTCCCCACTGTTTTAGACAAGCCGCTGAGTTGGCTGTGGCTAATTGAATAGCAAAAATTGGGTCATTAGTTTTTATTAAGCCGGCTACAAAACCAGCCCCATAAGCGTCTCCTGCTCCAGTTCTATCCTCAACTTTTGTTTTTACAATTCCTGCTTGAAAAATATTTTTTCCATCAAAGACAATCGACCCCTTTTTGCCTTTTGTAACTATTAAATAACCCCCAATTTTTTCTTTTAAATTTTTAAATAAACTCCTCTCGTTTTTATATTTGCCAAAAAGCAGTTTTGCTTCATTTTCATTTACAATTAAGACATCTACCAAGCCAATCCATTTCTCTATTTTATTTTTTAAAATTACAATCTGCTCTTTACTTGGGTTTATCGCTACTCTAATTTTATTTTTCTTTGCAAACTTTATAATTTTAAGGGTATTTTTTGTAAATTGCCCAGATAAGGGAGCCAGATAATACCATTTTGATTTTAATTTTTCTAAGTCAAAATTTTGGGGAAGATACCTTGAGGCGTCTCGATAAACTAAAATTACTCTCCCCTTCTCTTTTTCGCTTAAAATTACAGAATGATTTGTTGTTTTATTTTTTAGAGTTTCTACAAAATCAGTTGCAATGCCAAATCTTTTTAAATCCATCAATACTAAAAAACCAGCATAATCTTTCCCAATACATCCACAATAAGCAGTTTTGAATCCCTGAAGCGAAAAAGTTGCAGCGGTATTCGTGCCTCCACCCCCTGTTTTTATCAAAATTTTATCAATCTCTATTTTTTCTCCAACGGGAAAACAAAGATTTCGTTGAAAAAAATCTTTCGAGGTAATAAATATATCCTCACTTGCTGACCCAAAAGTTATGACATCGAATTTTTTCATAAAAGTTATTTACATATTATTAATTTCGCCCATGGATGAAGAATGTAATCCCAGCTAGTTGTATGTAAGGCGATTTCTAAAATTTTTATTCCTATCGTAGGATGTAAATATGAATTTGCTTCTAAATTAAACTTTGACGCAAAATACGAAAAGCCATACCAAAATAAATTGAGGGTTATTATAAGTGTTAAAAATATTCCTAAAACCGACGCCCCACTCTTTAGTAAACCCAACCTTTTTATTACTAGAAAAAACAGCAGAAACGAAAATAAGAAACTTCCTAGGCAAATGATTAGATTAAGGATAGGATTAAAACAGATATAGTAAAGAGCGTCTTTTATTCCCAACAGGATTAAAAATATAACGAATTCATATAACAAAACTGCTTTTAGAGCTTCATAAAAACGAATTTTAAAATTTTTCTTTTTTATCCAGACATATAGAAGAAGAGTAGTAATACCTATAGAGGATATTATTGCGACTATTTCCCATAAGATAATTCTCATCATATTTTAATTTATTTTTAATTTATTAGTGAATATTTATTTAACGACCTTTGCGTCTATAAGAATGAAATTTTATCCACTTTTTTCGGTTGTTTTTTTTGATACTACATCAATGCCGATTTTTGCTTAGTTTATAAATTTCAAGTTTTCGATCTAAACCTCCACATCTCCCAGCCGATAGAAATGAACCAGAAAAGTAACAAACTGATTCCTATAACAATTAGATAAATCGAAGTTTTAGATGGAAGTGGCGTTTTGCAACTTAAAATACCACCTATAATTAACAAGATCAATCCGGAAACTAAGAAAAGCACTCTTAATAATCGAGAGCGTAAAGTGTTAGAAAAGTACCCTTTAGGAAGGGGAATTTTTCTGAGTGGGTAAATTTGTATTCGTTTTTGAATTTCTTGTATAATAGGAAGATCGCAGTTTCGTACAAGCAATGTATAAGCGGTCCATTTAGCTTCAGCCGTAGTTTCTTTACCTATATTGGTACCAGGATAGAGGACTTTTACCGGGATTCCTTGTTTTTCTAACTCAGATTTTAAAATATCTGCTTGTTCAGCTGGATAGGTACCAATGTTAATGAAATCAGTATTATTCATGCTCTTGTTGTTAATTTTAGAATCGTCCTAATAACAGCATCAGGGCTTAAAGACATAGCGCCAATTTTTTCTTTTTCCAAGAATTTTGCAAATTCAACAAAAGTAGAAGGGGCATCGCCACAGATTCCTACATATTTTTTCTTTTCTCTGCATTTTCTAATTACTTCTCTTATGAGTTTTTTTACTGCTTCGTTTCTTTCATCTCCGATATGGGCAATTTGGGCGTTATCTCTGTCCATTCCCAAGGTGAGTTGAGTTAAGTCATTTGAGCCAATTGACATTCCGTCAAAAATCTTTAAAAATTCGTCTGCTAAAATTACATTTGAAGGAATTTCACACATCACATAAACTTTTACGCCATCTTTACCTCTTTTTAATCCATTTTTTGCCATTAGATCTAATACTTTTTTACCTTCCTCAGGAGTTCTACAGAAAGGAATCATCACTGAGACATTTTTTAGGCCAAAAACATCTCTTACTCTTTTTATTGCCTGACACTCCATTGAAAACGCTGGAGCAAAACGAGGATCATAGTAACGGGAAGCTCCTCGCCAGCCAATCATCGGATTATCTTCTTCGGGTTCAAACAGATCTCCTCCAACAAGTTGGGCATATTCGTTTGTTTTAAAATCAGAGAATCTAACAATCACTTCATTAGGCCAAAAAGCAGCAGCAATCTGCCCAATTCCTTCTGCCAACTCCTTCACAAAATATTCTTTTTTATCTTTATGTTCAACTGTTATTTCTTCTATTTTTTTTACAAGTTTTTGTATCTCTTTTTGGCTAACATTTTTTACTAAAGGCAATTTATCAATTCGCCCCTGCTTTAATTGCTTGTAATAATACAGAGCCAAGGGGTGAACTTTGATTTTTTGAGCAATGATAAATTCTTCTCTTGCAAGCCCCACTCCTTCAACTGGCAAAAATGAGGTTTTAAAAGCAATTTCCGGCGCTCCGATATTTACAACAATCTTTGTTTTGGGTTTTGGGAGTTTTTCTAAATTATACCGTTTAACTTTATAAGGAACCTTTCCCAAAAATACTCTTCCTTTTAGTCCTTGAGTACAATCAACAGTAACATATTGTCCGGTTTTTAAGATTTTTGTTGCTTTTTGAGTGCCTACGATGCAGGGAATACCCAATTCTCTTGATACTATCGCCGCATGACAGGTCTTAGAGCCTTCGTCGGTAACAATAGATGATGCAATTTTCATAAGAGGGACCCAATCTGGGTCTGTCATTCTTGTGACCAAAACTTCTCCTTTCTTAAATTCGCTCATTTTTTTGACGCTTTCAATTACTCTCACTTTTCCCTCGCCAATTTTGTCTCCTATCGCAATTCCTTTCAAAATTGGCTCTTTTTTGGCTTTAATTTGATACTCTTCATAAATAGTCCCTTTTTTGTGGGCATGAACTGTTTCTGGACGTGCTTGAACTATAAAAAGTTTGCCTGTTTTTCCGTCTTTTGCCCACTCAATATCTTGAGGCATCCATTTACCCGCGAGTTTTGAGTAATGCTCTTCAATTAAGCACCCCCATTTTGCAAGGGTTAAAATTTCTTTATCTGTAAGCGAGAATTTTAATTGAAGTTTTGGCGAGACCGGCACTTCTTTTAGCCCTCCTTTTTTGCTGTAAATTAGTTTTTTTGTTTTTCGTCCAAGATTTTTGACAATAATTGATTTATAACCCTTTCTTAGAGCGGGCTTAAAGACAAAAAACTCATCTGGAGTAATTCTTCCCTTTACAATCATTTCTCCTACACCCCAAATTGAATTAATTAAAACAACATTGGAAAAACCAGTTTCAGTATCTAAGGTAAACATTACTCCAGATGAGGCGAGATCAGAACGAACCATTTTTTGAATCCCTACAGATAAAGCAATTTTTAGATGGTCAAATCCCTTTTCCTCCCGATAAGCAATTGCTCTATCTGTAAAAAGAGAGGCAATACATTTTTTAACTGCTTTAAGAAGTTCTTCTTCTCCTCGAACATTTAAATAAGTTTCTTGTTGTCCTGCGAAAGATGCGGTTGGTAGATCTTCGGCAGTAGCAGAACTTCTCACCGCTACATCAACACTCTTTTCTTTATAGATTTGAGAGAGTTTCTTGTAGTTTTCAATAATCTCTTTTTTTAATTCTTCCGGAAATTCGGCTTTTAAAATAGCATCTCTTATTGTTTTTCCTACTTTTTGCAGTTGTTTAATGTTACGCGAATCAAAATTTGTAAATAGTTCTTTTAATTTTTGCTTTAGTCCTGCTTTTTCAAGAAAATAAAAATAAGCATAAGAAGTAAGGGCAAATCCATTTGGGATATTAATCCCCTTTTTTGTTAAAGTTTGATACATTTCACCCAAAGAGGCATTTTTGCCTCCAACAAGTGGCACATCTTTATGGGTGATTTCTTTAAACCACAAAACAAATTTTTTCTCTTTTTCCATAATTTTTATAAAAATTAATTATTAACTACCCACTACTCACTACCCACTATTCACTACCCACTATTCACTACTCACTGATCATCGTTTTCATAGCCCTTACTGCCCGTAATGGATCCGGGTAATTTGGAATTTTGTTTTTCTCAAGTAATTTTACTGCTTTTTTAACATTTTTCCCTCCCATAAAAACACAAATAATTGGTTTTTCTTTCCATCTTTTTTTTGCCTCTATTATGATTTTAGCATTTTCTAACGGTTGGGTCATTATCTGTAGAGTTTGAATAACAATTAATCCATAGATGTTTTTTTGAGAGAGCAGGGCTTCAATTGCTATTTTGTATCTGTCAGATAAGGCATCTCCAATAATATCTACCGGATTGTTTTTTGACCAGTGAGAAGGAATTACTGAAGACAAATTTATCTTACGAATAGTTTTTTCTTTAAGTTTTGGAAGTTTAATTCCAAAACTTTGGCAATAATCGGTTGTTAAAATTCCTGCTCCGCCCCCATTTGTGATAATCCCAATTCCATTTTTACATTGGGGAAGCCAAGATAAAGCCTTTGCTACATCAAACATTTCTTCTACTGATTCAACTTCAATCGCCCCTGCTTGTTTAAAAACTGCAGAATATATTTCTTTTTCGCCTGCTAAACTGCCTGTATGAGAAGAAACTGCTTTTTGAGATAATTTTGTTTTACCTCCTTTTAAGATTACAACCGGTTTTTTTTGAGTGATTTTTCTTAGGGTTTGATAGAATTTTCTTCCCTCTTTGACACCCTCTAAGTATAAAGCGATTGTCTTGGTATTTTTGTCTTGATAAACGAATTCTAAAAAATCGGTCAGGGTGATTCCTGCTTCGTTTCCATAAGAAATGATCCAAGAGAAGCCGTAATTTTCGTCGAGAGATTTATCAATTACAGAATCAATTAATGCTCCTGATTGAGAAATAAATGCTATTTCTCCTTTTTGAGGAGTTTGCGGAGCAAAAGAAGCATTTAGTTTTATAAAAGGATTGATTACTCCAAGACAGTTAGGTCCAACAAGGAATATATCTTTTAATATTTTTTTAACTTCATTTTGTAATTTTTTTCCTTGTTCTCCAGTCTCAGCAAATCCAGATGAAATGATAATAACCCCTAAAACTTTTTTTCTAGCACAATCTTTGGCTACCTCAGGAACAATTTTTGCAGGCACAGCGATTATTGCTAAATCAACCCTCTCTTTTATATCAGTAATTTTTGGATAAGTTTTAATACCAAAAACCTTGTTTTTAAAAGGATTTACAAAATAAATTTTTCTTTTATTTTTTCCCTCAAGTAAATTTTTACAAAGCCCTCTTCCAACAGAGCCGGGCCTGTCTGTTGCTCCAATAACCGCTACTGTTTTTGGATTGAAGAGTTTTTGTGTTTTTATTCTTTTTGAATTTTGAATTGTCATTTTGAATTCCTGCCTGCCGGCAGGCAAGATTTAATTTTTAATTTTGAATTTGTGATAATCTTTACATCTACGACTTGGGCTTCTTTTTCATTGACAATGACAGGATTTAAATCAACTTCTCTGATATTTTTTTCTCTTGCAATCATCTTTGAGAGATTGGCTAAAATTTTTGATAAAGCGTCAATATCTACAGGTTTTTGGCTTCTATACCCCTTAAGAATCTTGTATCCTTTTATTTCTTTTATCATTTTTCTTGCCTCAGTTTTTGTTATCGGCGCCAATCTAAAAGAAACATCTTTTAAAATCTCAACAAAGATTCCTCCCAGTCCAAACATAACTA
>JAGGVA010000009.1 GCA_021158195.1 bacterium
CGATATTTAAATAATCTTCTATTTGTACTTCTTTGATCTTAAACCCTAAGTCTTTTAAAACTTTGGGCAATTTTTCTAAATTTTTTACATCAATTATTGCATTACAAAATTGAGCGAATTTTTCTTTATCTTCTTCTAAAACACATCCTGTCAAAATAATTTTGCATTTTGAATTATAATTTTTAATTTTTAATTTTAAATTTTTAACTTTTGAAAATGTTCTATCCACCGCCGATTGCCTAACCGAACACATATTTACAACAACCAAATTTGCCTCATTCTCTTGTGAGGCTTTCTCAAACCCTAACATTTCTAAAATCTTTGCGATTCTTTGGCTATCATTTTTATTCATCTGACAGCCGAATGTGATAATCCAATATTTCATAAGCTTTTCAATTTTAAAATAAAAAAGAATTTAAGTAAACTTTGTCTTTTAGAAAGGGAAATTGAACAAAATCGTGCCAAATTAAAAAATCGGCCCAAAAAGCCTTATTTTTCAAGGCTTTTTGGGCTGTGGAAAACGGGGACTGTCCCCATAAAGATTCTTTTATTTTGGCATTCCTTTCTGAAATTGATGAGGCGTTAAGGGAGGAAGTGTCTCTTTGATTTGCTCTTCGCAAATTCCTTTATGAGCAATTTCTACCCCAGCAACTTTTGCAAAACAAGCATTGGAATAGGTTTTTCCATCTTTTCCGCATACAGGATCCCAAACCTCAATACAAACTGCCTGATTTTCTTCTGAAAGTTCTTTACGAATTTTTTCTCTAAACCGCTGTTCAATCTGAGGAGGGTTTACACATACAAATTGAGGGCAACCATTTTCATCTCTTTTAATTACCACCCTTCCTTCTTCACAAAAGCCTTGTTTTGGAGGAACAATTTCAGGACACCCCATTTCTTTCAAGTTTTCTTTGTTTGTTTGGATTATTCTGTTTATAATTCTTTCTCTTGTCCTTTTAAGATGTTCTTCTGCTTGATGATTATCTCTTAATCTTTCTTTTAAATCTTCCAAAATTTCCAATCGTTTTTCTTTATCTCCGGGAAGTGTTTCAATAAATTTTTCAAAAGTTCTTCTTTTTTCTTCGTTCATCTGTTCCACTCTTTGTTGAATTCTGTTCAAAATTCTTTCTCTTGCTTTTTGAATTGCCTCTTTAGCATTTTCCTCCTGTACTTTTTCTTCAACTCTTTTTAGAATTTCTAACGCTTTAATCTCTTTAAACTCCGAACCTTTCATTTTTTCTATTGCGTTTTCTATTCTCTCAGGTAATTTTTCTTTATCTTCTAATTTCAGCATTACATCTTTAAATTTTTCAAGATGTTTTTCTCTTGCTTCCTTAATTTTCTCGAAAGCCTGCTCAGGAACTTGTTCTTCTAATTTTTCTAATATTTTTTGGTGCAGAATTTGATGTCTAATAAATTTATCCAAAAAAGATTCGATCTTCTGTTTATCTTCTATTCTTTGTAATCTGTCTGTGGCGCTTTCCAGAGCCTCCAATTCTCTTTCATAATTCTTTCGAGCCCTTTCAATTATTTCTGGATCTTTTTTCTTTTCAGCCAACTTTTTTAATTCAAACAACTTTTCATTAGCAAACCTTTCTCTTAACTGAGCATCCTTTACCGGATCAAAAGTAAAAACAAGTCGCAGCCCTCTCCACCAGTTTTTAACAAAATAAAAAGGACTATCCGGTAAAAGACCCGGTTCTTTTATTTCTAAATCTTGGGGCAAAACTTCTTCCTCTTTTTGAATTTCTACTTGAACCTCTTGCTCAATGGCTTCCTCAGAAGAAGTGGTAGTACTTTCCTCTTGGGCAAGAATCTCAGACAAAGGAATAATTAAAAAGATAGAAACCAAAAAGGTTGTGGTAATAATACTTATTTTTGTTTTGGCCGACATAGTTGAAAAATTACTTTCATTTTATTTTTGTGACCTTTAAATTATTTTTTTCTTTCTATTTTTAATTTAATTTGTTCAATAAATTTATTCAAATCTATCTCTCCTATATCTCCTTTTTTTCTTTCTCTCACTCTGATTGTTTTTTTCTTTCTTTCTATTTCGCCCACAACTATCATATAAGGAATTTTTTGAATTTCACCCTCTCTTATTTTTTTTGAAAGAGTTTCTTTTTCTTCTTTGAGTTCCGCTCTTAACCCTTCATCTTTCAAAACTTTTACTACTTCTTCGGCATATTTTTTATATTTTTCACTTACAGGAATTACCCAAATTTGTTCAGGAGAAAGCCATAAAGGTAAAGCCCCGGCATAATGTTCTAACAAAACCCCAATGAATCTCTCAAGCGAGCCAAGCAAAGCCCGATGTATCATTATAGGCTCTTTTTTCTTCCCATCTTTGTCTACATATTCCATTTTAAATCTTTGAGGGAGGTTAAAATCTACTTGAATGGTAGTACACTGCCAGGGGCGCCCAAGAGAATCTTTTATTTTGATATCAATTTTTGGTCCATAAAAAGCACCGCCACCCTTATCAATTTCATATTTTAACTTCATTTTATCTAATGCTTGCCTCAAGGCTTTGGTTGCTTTTTGCCAATTTGAAATTGTTCCAATAAACTTTTTTGGCCTTGTGGCTAAATAAATTTCAAAATCTTTGAATCCAAAAGTTTTAAGTATTTTTATTGCCAACCTTACTAGTTCGGAAATCTCTTTTTCCATTTGATCTTTGGTACAGATTATATGCGCATCATCTTGAGTAAAACCCCTTACTCGGGTTAGCCCATGCAAAACTCCTGATTTTTCATATCGATAAACGGTTCCAAATTCAGCATATCGTATAGGAAGGTCTTTATAGCTTCTAATCTCTGAATTATATGCTTTTACATGGAAGGGGCAGTTCATTGGTTTTAGAAGGTATTTTTCGTTTTCAATTTCGATAGGCGAGTAAATATTTTCGCGATAGAAATCCCAATGGCCTGAAGTTTCCCAAAGTTTTATGTTTGCGATATGAGGGGAGACAATCCATTGATAACCTGCTTTATTTAGTTCTTGATATAAATAATCAGTGATAAGTTTTCTTAAAATTGCTCCCTTTGGCAACCACACAGGAAGTCCCGCTCCAATTTCTTTGTCAAAGAGAAAGAGTTTTAATTGAGCACCCAATATTCTGTGATCTCTCTTTTTAGCCTCTTCAATTTGACTAAGATATTCTTTAAGTTTTTTCTCGTTTTCAAAGGCAATACCATAAATTCTTGTAAGCATAGGATTTTGTTCCAACCCTTTCCAATAGGCGCCTGCAATTTTTATCAATTTAAACCCCACTCCTTTTAACTCCTTGGTTGATTTAATATGAGGACCTCTGCATAAATCTACAAATTTACCTACAGTATAAATGCTTATTTTATCGTTTTTTTGTTTCAGTTCTTCAATAAGTTCTAATTTATAAGGTTGGTCTTTAAAAATTTCTTTTGCTTCTTTATAAGAGATAAATTTCTTTTTAAATGTTAAATTATTATTAATAATTTTTCGCATTTCCTTCTCGATTTTGGCAAGATCTTTATCAGAGATAGGTGAGGGGAGATCGAAATCATAATAAAATCCATCTTCGGTTGTAGGTCCAATTCCAAATTTAACCTGAGGGTGGAGATTTAAAACTGCATGTGCCATCACGTGGGCAAGAGAGTGCCGTTTTGTGTCTAATTTTTTATTCATATTGTGCTTTAATTATACATTATTATTGTACTGGAAGACGAATAAAAAATGTAGATCCTTTATTTTTACCTCGTGATTCAGCCCAGATCTTTCCTTTATGCAGTTCGACAAATTTTTTAGCAACATACAATCCCAGACCTGAGCCACCAGTCCAAAATTTCTCTCCGGCCTCCCCGCGTTTAAAGCTAGTGAAAATATTTTGGATTTCCTCTTTTGTCATACCAACACCTGTATCGGTGACTTCTATTAAAACATAGGAATTTTGCATTTGAGTGGTTATACGAATGCCTCCTTTTTCAGTATATTTGATGGCATTATCTAAAATATTCAAAAAAACTTGTTTAATCTTGTCTGGATCGATTCGGATGAGAGGAATCTTGGTTTTTTCTTTAAAGTCAATATATAAACCTTTCTCTTTTGCTTCCGGCTCTATTTCTTTTATTGTTTCTCTTATTAAACTAGCAATTGAAATATCTTTTAACTGCAATTCTATCTTTCCTGCCTCAATCCGGGAGACATTCAAAAGATTATTTACAAGCTTAATTAACTGCTCATTTGTTTGAAATAATTTTTTTGTAATAGTTGTTATCTTGGGAGAGATTCTACCATAACTTCCCTCTAAAATCATAGAAAGATAACCTTTCATTATAGAAAGGGGAGTTCTTAACTGATGTGAAGCAATGGATAAAAATTCAGACTTAGCCTTATCAAGTTTTTGTAATTCCTGATATGCTTTTTGAAGTTTTTTTCGAAATTCAATCTCTTTGTAAATACTTTTCACCAAAGAATAACCCAGAACGGAAAAAATAATTAAAACCGTACTTCCTACTACTTTCCAGAAAGTATTCTCTGCAACTATGATTTGAATTAAGAGAATTGTCCAAATAAGAATGATTATAATCTCGGCTGCAATAACTTTTAATTCAAAAAGCTTATACCGCCCAATGGCATATCCTATGAATCCTACCATAATGAACGAGAAAGCAGGCCCAATATTGCCAAGATCTACTTTTAATAATCTTGGAATAAATAAATTTGTTGAAGTTGCTAATAAAAGAAAAAGTAAGATTCCAATAGCGGTAAGCTTAATCTGTATTTTTTCTGTTTTGTTTGCCTTTTGAAATTTTTGAATAAAACTTATGATAACAAAAATTATAAAAAGAGCCATATAATAAAGATAAAAGTCCACGCCCTTTCCATATACAATTGAACGATCCAAGCCTTGAAGGTGAGTTATTGTAGAATCTGCTTTTATCAAGAATCGAGTGGGAAAAATTAAAAGCAAAAATAATACCCCCACACTTATTAAGAGAAAGAAGATTATTTCATTAAAAGGAAGCCTGGGGGAGGGAAAATATTTGAGAAATAAAAGAAAAAAAAGAAGGGCTAAAGTGCTAAAAAAATAAGCATTTTTAACCCAGATTACATGTTCATTGGTGAGACGCGCGAATATTACCGCTACCGTCCATAATACTAAACATAGGACGCTTCCAGTAAAGAAAATATTTATTTTCTCCTTTGGGTTTTTAAAATATATAAATCCTGCTAAAAGAGAATTTACAATACAACTTAAAAGCAAGATAAAAGTTTCTATGTTCATGACTTCTTAATATATCGATGTTTAATGGTTCTTTGAGGCTTTGGTTTTTCAAAGATTATTTCGCCTGGCGAATAGTTTATATGGGAGAGGGCGTCTCTAAACTCAGAATTTTGTTTTTTGAGAGAGTTTATAATAATATTTTTGAAAGTGTTCTTTAAATTTTCATCAGGCGTGATATTGGGTTTCAATTCGATAGTAATTTTGAAATCTGGCTCTCCTTGAGCATTTTGTATTTTCTCCACTTCAAACCTTCCGGTATGGTAGCTAATAATTTTTGGGTCCGACAAAGCAGTTTGAAAATTCTCAACGTATACATTTGCTCCTCTAAAAATGATGGTTCCATCACTTCTGCCATAAACATACAAGAAAGGAAGTTTGATTACATTTTTTCTTGGAAAGCCTTTCGATTCAAGAATATCTAAAATATCTATTCCGTAATCTTTTAAAAGGGAAATCATTTTTTCAAAGGGTATCACCCCGCCTCTATCTTTGATTTCATATCTTACAACTGGGGTAGAATTGTAACAGGTAACGATTATCTCGCCGTTCTCTTCTTCTAGATAATGAAGTAGGGGATTATATTGAAATAGCATTGGAACATGTTCATGTCCAAATAAAAACTTACAAAGTCTTTTATCTTTATGGGCTAATCTTCTGATGATTACCGTTAAAGGAAATTCCAACGCCGTACCCAATCCTACATCCACTACCCCATAATTAGAATATATTTTTGGAATACCTGGTGCTTCAATTTTTACATTTAGTATTGAAGCAAGGTGCTCTCTCCACTCTTCAGTATTGTCTTCACCTCCTGCAACCAATGTTATTTTATACTTACCAAAATCTAGTTTTTGAGAGAATCCTTCCTCAATTAAATTTTTCAAGAAGGGAGGATAGCCGGCAATAATAATATGCTCATAATATTTTCCCATTTTTTGGATGATCTCCAAAGTTTCTGGAATATTTGGGCCTGGATTCATGACCGCCAAAGTATATCTTTTTTTCTTACCAATTTCTCTTATTACTCGGGAAACTTTCTCGCCACTTGGCCAGGTGCCCATGGCAAAACATACAACGAAGAGGGTTTTATATTTGGAAAGTTGACCGCTATAAACTAAGCCAAATTCAAAGTGCCTTCTTGTTATTTCATCTTCTTCTGGTAGACGAGGCCAATAAATAGGAATTCCTGAATACCCGGAACTCCTTTCAATCGAAAAAATATCATTGAATCTTTGATCGATAATCCTTTCTTTTAAATCATATTTCAAAACATAGTTTTGTTTAGTGGTATGGGGTAGTTTTTTAAAATCTTCAAGGGTTTTAATTTTTCTTGAATCAATTGCGTTTTCCTTTAAGAATTTTTTGTAAGCAGGAAGGGTTTTGGTAATATGTTTAAAGCCCTCCAGTAGTTTTTTCTGGGCCAAATATTCTATTAATTTAGGTGGAGATTTTGAAAGAAAAGCAATACTCCTTTTTGGATTTTTGGTAATGAAATTTTCGATACAATTTGTTTTCCCTTTAAACATAATTTTACGATTCTTCAATTAGCTCCTCGATCTCTTCAGCAATGATTTTGGGAGCTTCGTCTTTGAAGTCAACTCGACCGGAAACAAACACAATTTTATTTTCCTGCAAAGCAGTTGGATTTTTCTCAATAACTCCTGGAAAGACAATAGTCTCAATTTTTTCGGATAGGTCTTCTACTTCTACAAAAAGCATAGGTTTTCCATTTTTAGTTATAATTCGTTTAATCTTATTTATTAATCCTGCCACCCTAATTCTTGTGCCAGGCATGATTTTTCTTACAAAAGTGAAAGAAGATTCTTTTTCTATACTTTCTCGAATTTTAGCTATGGGAGTTGCTTTTTTTTGCAAGATTTTCTCCAATGGTTTCAAAGGATGCCCTGAGACGTATAAACCCAGAAGCTCTTTTTCCCATAAAAGTTTTTCTTTTAAGGTGGCTTCTTTTGCAGGCTCCAAATAGATTTTTGGAACACTAGCAATACTATCAAAAAGACCTTGTTGACCATTGAGTTTAGATTTTTGTACCTGACGGGCATATTCAAGCAATCTATCTAAATTTTTTAAAAGTTTATTTCGCTCCTCTAACTTGTCAAAAACCCCTGCCTTAATCAGAGCTTCCATTGATTTTCTATTTAAGTCTTTGATATTAATCCGTGTAAGAAAATCAGCTATTGATTGATATTTTCCCCCTCTTTTTCTTTCCTGAACAATTGCCTCAACAAGATTGTGTCCAACATTTTTAATAGCTAGCAAGCCAAAACGGATCCGATTTTTGTCAACTACCGTAAAATTCTCAAAACTCTCATTTACATCAGGGGGCAAAACTTCAATTCCCATTCTTTTGCATTCTTCTAATAAGAATGCAATTCTCTCTACGTC
>JAGGVA010000002.1 GCA_021158195.1 bacterium
AATATTTTTCAATTAAATGAGGTAAAACTTCTGTATCTGTTTCTGAGATAAACTTATGTCCCTCTTTTTGAAGTCTTTCTCTTAACTCCAAATAATTTTCAATAATTCCGTTATGAACAACAAAAATATTTTTCTGGCAATCGTGATGAGGATGGGAATTCCGTCTATTTACAGAACCATGGGTAGCCCAACGGCTGTTATGAGAAAGTAAACAATTAGCAATAAAATTAGCGTGGGGGTCTACTTGTAAATCATAAAGGTAGGAAAAGGGAGATTTGATTCTTCTTTTTTCTAACACAGGCTGAAAGACGACATCGCTATTTAAAAACCTCTTAAGCCAAAAAATTATCTCATGGAGTGAAGAGTTTTCCCTTGCTTTTCTTACTAAAAAGTTGAGAAAATAAGATATTCTTCGTTGAGTTATAAAACCATCTAAATAGCCGCCTAGATAATCAGAAAATTCGCTAGTCTTTAAAAGCCGCTTAGTTCGATTATAAATTTCCCTTTTTCTAAAAGGTATTATTTTAAAATTTCTAAAATCTTCTTTCCTCTTTTTTGTTAGAATGTCCTCACCTTTAGATTGTTTTTGGCTTGAAGTGAAACCTACCAGAGATAAAAATTTTCTTATAGAATCAAAATTGCTCAAATTAATTCGGTAGAGAGGACGCCAATTTTGATTTTGAGGTTTGATTTTTATTAAAGAAGTTAAAATACCTAATCTTAAAAACAGAAACTGAATTCTTCTCATTAATTCTTCATCTGTCATTTCGATGGAAATCTGTTTAGAACCTACTAAAACGCTTCCTTCGGCATCAAAAATTCCTCGCAAAAAAGAAGTTATTTGGTTTGTAGGAAGTCTTCCCAACTCACTGAGGAATTCTTTCTTGCGAAAAATAATATTTTCTCTAATCCAGTCTGCCAAAGCGGTGCTTATTACTTCCAAAAGAAAAGCATTTTTCTTTTTTAGCCTTCGTATTTTTCCATCAACACCAAAAATTTCAAAAATTAACTCCTTGTAAACCTCTAAAATCTCTTTATTTTCATCTTTAAATCTTAGATAATTTTTCCCTATGGTTCCGTCCCCGAGAAAATATCCAATAATTTGCATTAACCCGCGTGAACTCTCCTTTGGAAGTTTTATTAATTTTCCATGATGAGAATTCTGTAAAACAACCGAAGAAGTAAAATCTATATTAAAAAAAGAAAATATCTTTCGAAGCCGATCTTCTCGAAATATGCGATTATTTCGAAAAATGTCATTTACATACGCTCTATTAATATTAGTTAATGAAGCTACTTTCAATTGAGACAGATTCATTTCAGCTAACTTATTTCTAAGTAATTGGTTTGCTTTATCTGAAATTTTGTAGTATTTTTTCACCTTCGTTGTCCTAAATTTCAATTTTCTACCCTTTATTTTGATTTTTTTGGGAAAAAGCAATAAATCCTTTGTTGAGATTTCTTCTCCGGTTTTCTCTCTAATTCGTCCCTCCGAAAATACTATCATTCTATGTTTAGGAGTAACTTTAATAGAGGTAGACGGAGTTTTAATTTCATAAAGAAATGGAGGAGATTTATGTATGAAAATCTTGGCTTTTCCTTTTTCGAATTTTAAAGTCTGAAGGTTTAGAGTTAGCACTTCTTCTTCGTTCCTCAATTTTGAAATTTCTAAAATTCTTCCATCAGCTAATTGAATTAAAGTATCGGGAGGAAGACAATGAGCGATTCCTACATTCCCCTGAATTTGTAGTTCAGCAATCTCATCTTCTGATTCGGAAATTTTTCCTACTTTTTTAAAAAGATGTTTCTTTTCTTTATCGAAAATACAAAACCCAAAACTGTCATATCCCCGGTATTCGAGTCTTTTAAGCCCTTGAAAAAGAATAGTAAGGGCTTCTTTTTTCCCAATATATCCGATAATTCCGCACATAGGTCAGTGAGTAGTGGGTAGTGGGTAGAAAGAGTATAGTTTATTATAGAATAAATCGAGAACAAGTTACAGGAAGTTAAGATTGCACTTTACATTATGTGTAAAGTGACACTTTACACAGTTTGAATAATCTACGAGACCGGGTCTTACTGGTATTGTTTATTACTGACTCTGTTAAGATAATTTAATCCCCGTTAAACTGAGATTAAAATGGTCCATATATTCTTTCTCCATACATATCCGCCCCATCTACAACATAATACCCTTCTTCGCATTGGAGAATATATTTATATGCCCATCCTCCTTCCACATCTTCTTTCCTTCCGGAATCATAACATTTCATAATAAGTTTTGGCTTTAAAGAATCATTACATTTAAAGGAGTTGAATGTACCCGGCTTTCCTTGAGAAATTAATTTCTCTTGAGGTAAATCTATATTGCAAAGTTTGAAAAAATGTCTGTGCTTTGTAAAATATCCTACTACCCCTGCGACAGTTAAGAGGGTAATTACGATAATAATAAATATGTTTTTCTTGGTCACAGTTTGAGAATTAAATTATTTATATTCATCTAACTTTGCCTTATTCTACCACGAAATTAACCAACCTATCCTTCACAAATATTACTTTCTTAATTTCTTTCCCTTTTAGCCATCTTTGGATTTTTTCTGACTGTAAAGCTTTTTCTTTTGCTTCTTTTTCTGAAATTCTTTAGGATTTGATTTTAATCACCTACATCCTTTTAACCTTCAAATAATAAAATAATTTTCTGTCTCGTTCTTGTGAGAGGCCTTCAACTAATGTTCCTAAGAGCCTCTAAGAAAAATTATTTCTGAGATCATTGTGGTTCTTTTCTTTGGGTAAACCGAGAAAGCCGAAAAAAGTTTTTATTAGAGAAATGACGAACAGAGCAAACAAAGCGCCAATGAAACTACCCAAGATAGATGATATCCAAATCCAGAAAAATAATACAATTTTGCTCCCTTTTAGTTCTTTGCCTGCAGGAGATATAAAAAGCTCTAATAAAATTAAAACGCATAACACCAAAAGAGCGGCGATAAAAAACGATATCTTTAATTTTTTTTCTGAAGCCCAGAAAACTGGAAGAAAAAAAGATGCCCCGCATAGGATTGTGCCTATCGCTAGGTATATTCTAGCACCCGTATAACCATACCCGATTTCTGGTCCCGTGAACCACCCAATTATATAGATAAAAAGTCCGAGCGTTATGAGAGAGAGAATAATGCCCTTTGCAAAAAATGGTCTTAATTTTTTACTCATAATAAAAATTAATTGTTTGAAGGCACAAAAGCTTCATCTCTTATTCTACCACAAAATTAACCAATCTATCCTTTACAAATATTACTTTCTTAACTTCTCTTCCTTTTAGCCATTT
Source organism: bacterium (assembly GCA_021158195.1). Taxonomy (GTDB): domain Bacteria; phylum Patescibacteriota; class Minisyncoccia; order Minisyncoccales; family PEYH01; genus JAGHAC01. Next base: position 3,326 of record JAGGVA010000002.1, read on the forward strand.
TTGGATTTTCACAGATTTTAGGGCAAGATTTTTTGCTTCTTCTTCTTCTAAAATTTTAAATATTTTAGGGTGAAGGTTTAATTATATATGTTTTACAATTATAGGGAATTCCATAACAAATCGATCTCCAAACTCCTATAGCCACCATATTCTTTTGAAAACCAAAACATTTACACTCAATATTTTTACATCCAACACAACTTCCTCCTTCACCGTTTGGTTTTGGGAAGAAAAAAATTATCAAGCTCGCCACAAGTACTATAATGATAATTATTTTTTTCATATTATTTTGTAGTTAATCGAGTGTGCACAAAAACCTCTTTAACTCCTTGCAAAAACTTCCTCTAAAATTTCCCAAGAAAAAATTCAGACATATTTTCCTTGCTTAATTCTATTAATTTGTCAATCTTTGTTTAGTTCTAAAAACTGAAATTATCTCACACGTCCTCAGAAACTCTCAAAAGAAAACTCCTTCTGATCTCTAAGAATGCCGTTAACGATAAGATATATTATGCAGGTTTTCTCTGGCGTACAAGCTTTTATTATAAGACCCTCCTCGTGATTATGAAACCCTATTATTGAGTAAGTATCTACCGGTTTCGATTCTAATATTTTCTTAATAGACTGGCTTTCTTGGATTTGATCACGGACTCCTTCTTG
>JAGGVA010000035.1 GCA_021158195.1 bacterium
CTATAAAGAAGTAGAAGAGTTCAGTCAAAATGGGTATATCCGTATTGCAGATATACTCCCAATTGGAATGTTATCTCCAATGTGTATGTGAATGGGTTGTACACCATTGCGCCCTTAAGACGTAAAATAGGAGAAAGATAAAAATGAGTCTGGTAATGGAAATTCGAAAAGTACACGACTTCTTATATAAGGAAATAGGAGATACAAAAATTTTGTTGCCTCTAATGCTGACGATTTTAGATAAATACAAAGAAAAGAAAAAAACAGGAAGTATTAACCTCATAAATGAATTGAAAAATGAATTGCAAAGATTAGACAGGAGAATGATGGAGCAAACGCTACAAAAGATTAGAAGAGAACACTCAAACCTGAATCCGTTATTGGAGCGTTTAATAAACGATTCCTTAAATGCAATAAGTCCTGACAGACTTCCAGATGCCAAAATAGAGAGAGCAAAACAAAGAATACTTAGGGCGGATAGTTTCTTAAGGGGACTGGAAAAGGAAGAGGATTTTATTGGAATTCTTTTTGAAACTTTGGCTGCCCACAGTGGAGTATTTGATAAAAAAGAGGGACGATTCTTTACTCCAAAAAATATTATTCTTACAGTAGTAGAGATAGTCGGCTCTCTTTTTGAGAAAAATTCTGTTGAGTTTTCTGAGTTATCAGTTTGTGATCCTTGTTGTGGTTCAGCCAGATACTTAGTTCACTGGGCAAACAGATTAAAAAGAGAACACGAATTATCTGATGAAAAAATCCAAGAAATTTATTCAAATAAGCTTTTTGGAGTAGATATAAGCCCAGATGTGGCAAGCTGGGCAGCATGGAACATGATTTTCCACGGTGATGGAGCAGCCAATATAGAAAATTCAGATTCTTTGAATTGGTATGGATTTTTAGTCTATTGGGACTTGATCCAAAAGTTATTAGAAGAACTTCCAGAGAAAATAAACGAACTAAAAAGGAGATACCGGCAGAGAGATATTTCAGAAATAATTAATCAGATAAAGGAAACTTCTTCGCAGGTTCTTCAACTGAGAGGGAAGGATGAGGTAGATCTGGAATCTGAGGAAATAAAAAGCCTGTTTATAATGTTTGATAGATTAATAGACCTTCACCATAGACTAAATTTAGGCTGGAATACTATTGATGAACTCAGCCGAAGACGGGATTTTAAGAGTATAGCAGAAATAACGAAATTAAGCTGGTCAAAAGCGCATCCAGAAATTAAGAGCGGCTTTGATTTTGTAATAACGAATCCTCCTTTTGGCAGAGGTAGCCAAGATTTGATGGTTACGAATCCTTTTATCCTGTGTCAGTACAAATTAGCAACTGAGCTTTGGTTGGGTGATATGAGCAAAGAAATTACTGAAAAACTTTTACAAAAGCAATTTGGGATGGATATTGCAGATTTTTACAGACAGTGCTTAAGGGGGTTAGGAATTAGTGAAACAAAGGAAGAATACGAAATAAAATTCAAAGACTTGCCAAGCAGTTTGTTAAGAGTACTGGCAGCTAAATATGGTGTTTCAACACGAGGAAAAACTAAAAATCAAATTGTAGAGGAGTTACAAGGCAAACTTAATCGTGAATTTTTAACAGATGGCGAGTTATCTTTAAATTTAAACTCATTACCCGATTCATTCATAAAGAAACTTGCATCAAAAGTTCTTTATGAAAAAGAAGGTGGGAAATCTAAGGTTGGTGAATTTTTGTATGAAAAGATCAAAGAAAAGTTGGGAAGAGAATGGGTAACGATTGAAGATGTTTATGATTACGACAAGAAATTTGTTATAAAGGACAGTGTTACTGGCGATGAACATACTATCTACTACGATAAAAATGGAAAACCGATGCTTTTCAAAGATGCATTACCCAAACAGATTGTTTTTCTTGAAGAATTCTTAAGATTCGTTAAGGAAGGTGGATATGTTTTTACAGTAGTAGATACTGGTGTCTTATCCAACAGTGAAGACGAATATGTGAGAAGATTTCTTTATAGAAATTCAAGAATTCATGCTATTGTAGAGTTTCCACACAATGCCTTTAAAGCCGCAGGGACAGGCGTTAAAACTGCTGTGATTCTCTATCAGAAAATGAAAAATCCACTGGAAGATTACGAAATCTTTGGCTCATTACCTCAAAATCTCGGCTACATACTCAACAAACAAGACACTCCACCAGATCCAGACCACAACGATTTGGGTAAAGTTCTTTGCGACTGGAGAAATTACATAGGTTTGGGCAGGATGTGTGATCCATGTAAAGAAGCAAATGCTAATGTAGAAGAATGTTGTGACTGGTATAAAAATGGATATTGCCCTATATGGAGGCATGAAATTGAAAAACCAGATTTATGAGGGAGTGGGAAGATGAAAGGATTATCTTCAATTTCAGCATCTTTTACTCTTAGCGAAGCAAAGTCTTTCTGGAGAAACGATCCGCACTATTATGTACCTATGAATACATATACAGAAGACCTTTTAAAAGCGGGAGAACAAGCTGGAGTATATAAGATTAAAGAACTTTGTAAAGTAGCAAAAATCATAGATGTTACGGAGAATCCTGAGAATAAAAGTGAGTTTAGCTATATTGATATCGGCACTAATAAGGGTAATTTATTAGCCATTGCGTATAAGCTGAAAGGCGAAGAAGCGCCCTCTAGAGCAAGAAGAAAAGTACGAAAAGGCGATTTATTAACTGCTGTCTCAGGAAGTCAAACTGGTAAAGAAGAACATGTAGCAGTTCTTGTCCCAGAAGAATTAGATGGAGGCATTGCAAGCACTGGATTTGAAGTAATTAGACCTTTGAAGATCGACCCTTACTATCTATTAGCTCTATTCAACCACCCTATAATAAAAAAGCAAATTTTTAGACGCTTAAGAGGTTCTGCCATTCCTGCTGTATGGAGGAGAGATTTAAGAAATATTCTCATCCCTGTAAGTAGAAGGCTTATTGAAATAGGTAACAAACTAAAACAAGCCATAGAGGCGAAGATTGAGGCGGAGAAGAAGAGAAAAGAGATTGAGGAGATATTTGAAAGAAACTTAGGCAACATAGAAGTTAGGAAATTAGGAGGATATGTCTTTAAATTATCATACTGTATCGAAGCTGGGCGCTTAGATCCCCATTTTTATTATCCTGAATTTTTAAAGGTGTTGGATCTATTGAATAACTCTGGCTTTGAGATTAAAAGAATGTCCGAATTAGTCAAGTTCAGTAAAGAGACAACCAATCCTTTTAATACTACACAATTTGTTTATGTGGAGATTGCTGATGTGGATCTTAGATACGGTTTTATATCCAGTCATAGTATAGTTAAAGGTTCAAATGCGCCAAGTCGTGCAAGAAAGATAATTAGGGAAGGTGCGCTCTTAATTCCATTAACAAGACCTTATAGAGGTGCAATAGCAGTTGTTGATTCTCGATATAACGAGGCAATAACAACTACCGGATTTTCCGTTTCTTATCCAAAATCAGATAGTCTTGTAGATAGCTACTATTTATGTGCATTTTTAAAGTCTCCTTATGGTTTAATTCAACTAATTCAAAGAATGAGTAATGCGAATTATCCTGCAATTCTTGAAGATGATATAGCAGATATTTTGGTTCCTATATTGCCAAATGATATTAAGACTGTTTCAGACAATATGAAAGAAATAGTGGATAATCTCTTACTTTCAAAGCAACTTCATTTTCAAGCCATGGAAGAACTTAACAAGCTTCTTGGCTTAAACGCTGGAGGTGACAATTCATGAAAAAAGAAGAACTTTTAAAAATTGTGGAAGAATTCAAGGAAAAATATCTTAACACGGAGCAAGGAAAAAGGCATTTAGAAGCTTATAACAAAGAAAAGGAAGAAGTAAGAAGAATTTTTAACGAAATTAAGGAGAAGAAAGAGCGTGGAGAAGACATAACAGAACCTGTTTTAGATTACCTGCTTCCAATAAAAAGAGAATCTGTAACTCCTGCAGGTGTTAAGACAATAGAAGCTTATTATAAAAGAGCTGGTGAAACCTTAACCGAGGATGATTTACCTAAACTGGCAGATGCTATTTTCACGCTTATAAATGGATTGATAAATAATCCAGATGATGCAGAGAGGCAAAAAGAAATTATCAGCTCTTTTATAGCAAGCCAATATTCAAGAGGTTTACAATCAGGTATCATTTCCCCAGTCCTTTATTATATCGAGCCAAAATATCTTCTTATTAACAGTAAAGTAGTTGATACAGTGCGTTTTATTTCAAAAGAATTTATGTTTCAAGAAGTTCGCTTATCTACATTGCTTAAGGAATATGTTGATAACAATTTGAAACTAAAGCAATTTCTTGAAGAACTGTCAAAAGATGTTTCAGATTTTGAAGATTTTGATGTATTTAGTATGTTCTGTCACTGGATGTGTGATAAAAATTTAGGCGGTTATGCAAGAAAGGTCGTTTATGTTCCACACGAGGAAAGAGAAGCGATCGAACTTGCCCAAACTACAGATGATCCGAAAGTATTAGAAGAACTTTATAAACAACATAAGGAGAAGCCAAGAGTTGTAAAAGTCATTGTCAACAACCCATATTGTCCATCAAATATTAAAAGAGATTACCTAGATTATGTCCTCAATAACTATCTTAGAGCGTATAAAGCAAGATTAAAAACATACATCACTGACTGGGATGACCTTCTTGATGCTATGGAGATATGTCTTGAGGTATGGAATCCTCCTCGGGAGGTCGCCCCCATACCAGAAATTGATTTAGAGGATCCAAGAATGAAAGAAATCTTTGAGTCTTTACAGAATTACAAACAAGTTATTCTTTATGGACCACCAGGAACAAGTAAAACATACTATGCTAAGGGTTTAGCATTTGCTATAGCTAACGAACCAAATAACATTGAATTCGTTCAATTCCATCCGTCCTATTCTTACGAGGATTTTGTAGAAGGCATTTTTCCAGAGATTGACAAAGAGACTGGACAAATAATTTTCAAAATTAAGGACAAGATTTTCAAGAAATTGTGTAAAGAAGCAGAAAGCAATCCAGATAAAAATTATGTTCTCATAATTGATGAAATTAACAGAGCAGATCTATCAAAAGTTTTTGGAGAAATATTTTCTGCTCTTGAGTACAGAAAAGAGATTGTTAAATTGTTGTATTCAAGAGAAAGTTTTACAATTCCTACAAACTTATATATCATTGGCACTATGAATACTTTGGACAAGTCTACAGTTGATATAGACTTTGCCTTAATGAGACGGTTTAAATTTTTTGAAGTTAGTCCAGATACGGAAGTCCTAAGAAAGATACTGAGAGAGAACGGGGTAGATAGCGATTTAATAGAAAAAATTGTAGATGTTTTTAAGAAAATACAGGAATTTTATCCATTGGGACATGCCTACTTCAAAGATATAAAATCTAAGCAAGATCTAAAGTTATTATGGGAACATCAACTCTCTTTTCTCTTGAAGGAATACTTCACTGATTTGAAGAAAGATGTTTATGAGAAAATCAGAGAGATATACTGGGAGGGACTTGAACTTGAGGATTGATCTTAGGGAGTGGCAGGATATAGGAGAACTACCAGAGTTTAGGGACAACCCTTTTCTGCCACTGAAGAGTATTCCTTCAAGTATTAGACCATTTGTAGATATAACTGATGTCTCTCCGGCTGGAGTAAGAATTAAAGCAAAGAACTATGTTGGTATTTTACCCGTAAGTGAGGATATCGTAATAACAATTAATCCAAAAGCTCCGATAGAAGACTTTCTCTATATACTTTACAAAGCTCAAGGAAGAAGAGTATCAATAAAGGATTTAAAAGAAATTGTGCAAGCTGGGAGAGAATATGCAAAAGAGCATCCCAACATTTTTCATTTCCTGATATACGTTCTTTTGGTCGAGTTAGAGAAGATAAGAAGCTTTGGCTTTCTGAAGACATCACAATTTTACATCCAAGATAGAGTTGTAAAAGGTAAATTGCTGGTTAAAGAAACAGTAAATAGTTGGCTAAAAGGAGACAAATCAAAAGCGGTTTGTGGGAATTTTGAATTATCTAAAGATAATCCCCAAAATAAAGCAGTAAAATTTACTTTGTGGATGCTTTTATCCTTATATTCCCCTTCATTAAGAGGTGAAATAAGAAACAATTTCTTTGAAAAATACAGATGGTTTGAAGGTGTTCCTTTAGCACAAGGTATTAACTTTGTGAATGACGTTGAGGAAACAATTGCTTATCAAACCCTTCCTAATAGCAGAAGTTATTATTATGATATATTGAATTTGTGCATGTTCTTTATTACACATTCAACCTTAGACTATAAATCAGCAAAAGAAGTTAAAGTGAAATCATTTGTAGTTGATATGAATAAGGTTTTTGAAGAGTACATTTATAATGTGCTCCGAGAAAAGCTAAACGAACAGTATAAAGTAAAGAGATATCAAAAACGACCGCTGTTTGATGATACATTAAAATACGAGATTGAACCAGATTATCTAATTCTAAAAAATGATGAGGCGATTATCATAGCGGATACAAAATATAAAAGCGAGCCAACAACGGATGATTTTTATCAAGTTTTAGTATATGCTGATAGGTATGATGTAGATGATACTTTGCTCATTTATCCATCATGGTCAGGAGAAACTCACACAGAATCTTTTATATCTAAGAGGAAAAAGGTAAACGTACTTTACTACAACCTGTTAGATGTAGAGAAATCGGAATCAGATATAATTACAGCCATCAGGGAGGTATAATAGTGGGCACAACGGCGTATAACACAGGACATATGGCTACGCTGCGCTCCGCCCAAATTTGCCTACGGCAAACTTCACACATCCCCGGAACGTTAGCAGAAATTCTGCACGCCACTTTAGGAATATTTAAAATCTGGGAAGAAGTTAAAACAGAGAGGTGAAGAGCATGGAAATAAAAATCATCAAGATAAAAGCTAAAAAAGCTTTCACAAAA
>JAGGVA010000038.1 GCA_021158195.1 bacterium
TAGTGGAGGAACCTCCTGAGGTAATAACATAATATGCCCCTATTAACAAAACAAAGAAAAGAATTATTACGCCTACCCAGAAAAGCATTCTTAAAATATATGAAAGAAATTCTAATATTGTGTTCCATTTTAAAGGATTGTCATACCCTGTTGGGAGAGTAAGTGTAGGTGGAGTAGAACTTGTTTGAGGGGGCTCCACAACCAGGAAGTCATAAGAAAAAGGACAGAATGTACGAGATAAGTGTATTCCACATTCCTGTGTAAAACAATAGCGAACCCTCCACTGTCCAACGCGAGAAAATGCTTCTGGTTTTAAAGTGGCTTGGCAGCTATACGACTCTGGACATCTTCCGACAAGATAATCCTTTTGCAAGGTTCCTTCATAATAGAAAATGGCATATAGACTTATAGTTGACTCTTGTTCGTTTGGACAAGCGTTTCTAAAAGCGTAACAAGAAATATTAAAACTCTCTCCTACGGGTATCTCAGCTGGAGGGGGAGTACAATTAAAAGTATAATCTGCCGCGGATACCTCCTGCCAAAAAAAGAGGAGTATTCCTATTACTACAGATACTCCAACCACTATCCAATAATATCTTTTGTGATTGAGGTGGTCCATTTTAAAACAATAATAAAAACAAGTATTGCTAAAGAATATGCTATAATTCTTTTTCCTTTGATTTGCTGAGAGGGTATGCCTGATAACATATAAAGGCCCCCTATCAAAATTCCTATAGGTGTGCCAATCATTCCTAAATAAAACAGGGCTGTAGTAATGTTATCTATAAAATCACCAAGGGTTTCAGAAGAAAGAGGATTAAGATCCTGCAGCCCGGGCGGAGGAGAGGCAAAACACAAAAAAGCCCCAAAAGAGAAAATAACAACAAAGTTAATAAAAATAAAGATTTTTCTTTTATTCATTTTTTTTCTCAAGAAGCAATCCCCAATGATATTGCCCCGCTTCTATCTCTTTTTTGGGAATAAGCGACTCTTTCACTGCCAATTTTCTTATTTCTTCCGGGTCTACCCTTCCCATTGCTGGTCCAAATGGAGAATCTTTTTTCCAATCTATAACTAAAATTCGACCCCTTGGCTTTAAAACTCTTTTTGCCTCTCTTAAAACTCCTTCTTTGTTTTCTACCTGAAACAAAAGGTTGATTATTAAAACTAAATCTATACTATTTTCAGGAAGTTTTGATCCTTTAGGATCTTCTAAATCTCCCACAATTGTTTTGATATTTACAAGGCCTTCGCTGCGGGCTAACCCCGAAAGAGCAGAAAGAGGTTCTTCTTGGATGTCTATGGCATAAACCATTCCATTAAAAAGTTTTTTTGCCAAAGGAATAGTAAAGCCACCTGCGCCGCATCCAAAATCAGCAGCCACCATATCTGGTTGAAGGTTAATTTGAGATAATATTTTTTCCGGGTGCAGAAAAAGCATAGATTATAAATAAATAAATGAGGCCACTTTATCGTCTTGAGAAAGTTTCATTATCCTTACTCCTTGAGTAGTCCTGCTTAAAACAGGAATTTGTTTTGCTAAAACTCTAATTACTTGTCCTTTTTTAGAAATCACAATAAGATCCTCTTGGCCAGTAAGAATTCTGCCCTCTGCTAAGAAGCCGGTTCTTTCAGTAATTTTAGCAGTTTTAATGCCCGAACCTCCTCTTTTTTGAAGACGATATTGTTTAATGGAGGTCATTTTTCCATAACCATTCTCTGTAATTACAAAGAGGTATTGTTTTCCTTCTTTTCCTTCTTTTTTTATTGTTTCCATTGCTATTACCTCATCCTCTAATTTTAATCTTATTCCTCTTATACCTGCAGCATTTCTTGCCATAGGTCTTATCTCTTTCTCTTTAAATCTTATACACATTCCCTTTCGGGTAACCATAATAATCTCATCCCTGCCTGTTGTTTTAACAACTTTTCTTAACAAATCTCCCTTTTTGAGACGAATGGCTATCAAGCCCGAACTTCTTAAATTTTTAAACTGGTCAAGCGAGGTTCTTTTGATAATGCCATTTTTTGTCCCCATCACTAAATATTGAATCTTGTTCTCTATATCTTTTTTACCTAGAGGCAAAACCGCCAATATTTTGTCTGATGCTTGAATTTCTAAAAAGTTTGTAATTGCTCTTCCTTTAGAAGTCCTTGTTCCTTGGGGTATTTCGTAGACAGGAATACCAAACACCTTGCCTGAATCTGTAAAGAAAAGTAGTTGATCGTGAGTGCTCGCTAAAACGAAGTGCTCAACTATGTCTTCCGTGCCAATGACTGCTCCTGTAATCCCCTTTCCTCCTCTATGTTGTGCCCTAAAATTAGCTGGGTTAATCCTTTTAATATATCCTTTCTTTGTTAGAGTAATAATTGTTTCTTCCTCGGGAATTAAATCTTCTTCAGTAATCTCTTGGGGTTTGGAGACATACACCTTTGTCCTCCTTGGATCTTGATAATTTTCTTTCAACTCTTTTATTTCTCTTTTCACTACCTCCTTTACTTTTTTGGGACTTTTAACAATGGCTTTAAGTTCTTTTATCTTTGCTCTAAGTTCTTTAAGTTCATCTTCTAACTTCTTCTTTTCTAGTTTTGCTAAAGTGGCTAATTTGGTTTCCAATATTGCTTCGGCTTGAATCTCTGTAAGTTTAAACTTTTTCATTAAATTCTTTTTTGCTTCTTCTCTTGTTTGTGATTTCTTGATAGTAGCAATCACTTTGTCAATCACCCCCAGACACTTCACCAATCCTTCTACTATATGCTCCCTCTGTTGTGCCTTTTCAAGTTCGTATTTGCTCCTTCGCAAAACCACCTCTTTTCTGTGTTCCAAATAATGGTGAATCACCTCGGGTAAAGAAAGAACTTTGGGTTGAATTCCATCAACCAGAGCAAGCATATTGAGATAGAAATTCTTTTGAAGATCTGTATATTTGAAAAGAGTATTGAGTATTTTTTGAGGAAAGGCATCCTTTTTTAGTTCTATAACAATTCTTAAGCCCTCTTTATCAGATTCGTCTCTCACATCTTTTACTCTATCTATCTTTTTTTCTTCAATGAGTTTAGCAATTTGAGCAACTAAAGCGGATTTTTGAACCTGATAAGGAATTTCTGTAATAACAATCTGCCAACCTCTTTTTGTTTCTTCTACATCGGCTTTTCCTCTTACTAAAATAGGGCCTTTTCCTTGCGAATAAGCAGTAATTATTTCTTTTTGGTTATAAATAATGCCACCTGTTGGAAAATCTGGACCTTTAATAAATTGAAATAACTCTTCTGTGGTGGCTTGGGGATGATCTAGATAATAGATTGCTGCATCACAAACTTCTGCTAAATTGTGAGGAGGAATATTTGTTGCCATTCCTACAGCAATTCCTAGGGAGCCATTAAGCAAGAGATTGGGTGGGAGGGCAGGAAGAACTTTTGGTTCTTTTCTTGTACCATCATAATTATCTACAAAATCAACTGTGTTCTTGCGAATATCTTTTAATAACTCTTCGGCGATTTTTGTCATCCTACATTCTGTATATCTTTGCGCTGCTGGTGGGTCGCCATCAATGCTTCCAAAATTACCCTGTCCCTCAATAAGAGGATATCTCATAGAAAAATCCTGAGCCATTCTCACTAGAGCATCATAAACCGCTGTGTCGCCATGCGGATGATATCTTCCAAGCGTGGCCCCTACAACTGTAGCCGATTTCCGAAACTTTGAGTTATGAGTAAGCCCATCCTCATACATGGTGTAAAGAATTCTTCGATGAACCGGTTTTAAGCCGTCTCGAACATCAGGAAGAGCCCTGGCAACAATAACAGACATTGCATAGTCAATATAACTTTCTTTCATCTCCTCTGTAACTTCTTTGGGTCTAACCAATCCTATAGGGTTTTTTTCTTTTTCTGTTTTTTTTGGCATATTTATTATTTATAAAATTATTGATTCTTCAAAGTTTGAGTGGTAGAAGTTGGAAGTTCTAATTCTTTGGCCTTTTTTTGAAACTCTTTTTCCATTTCTTTTATTTCTTCTTCGCTAAATGTTGGTACCTTTATCTCAGGAATTTCAATTTTGGGAAAAGGGGCTATGATGGGTTTGTTTTGATAGTTTTGTTGAAATCTTTCAATATGCTGCTGCAAAGAATAAATCCAAATACCAAAAAAAATAATACCCAAAATACCTGTTGTTAGCCACAATATCATTTTTCGTGTTCTAAGAGGTAAATTTTGAAGTTTTTTTAAAAACTTCATTTTAATTATTTCGTGTATTTGAGTAAAACAACCTGGGTTTCACTTGGCAACTTTTCTTTTTTAATTGAAAGTTTTGTTTGGGGTTCTATTTCAGAAACACCCATAACCCTTAAAAACTTTTCCACACCTTCAAGTTTTATTTTAAGTTTGGGAATTGAATAGTGCATAGGAATAACAATCTTTGGTTCTATTTGAGAAACAATCCCACGAGCCTGCTGAGCGTCTATTGTATAAGTGCCTCCTACAGGAATCATTAAAATATCTACCCCTCCTATTTCTTCTATTTGTTCTGGGTTAAGTTCTTTTTGACCAAGATCTCCTAAATGACAAATTCTAATTCCTTCTTGCTCTGGCTCGATTGTATATATAGTGTTTAGACCTCTCTCTTTTCCTTTCTGATCATCATGATAAGAAGAAATGCCTTTGATAAAAACTTTTTTTACCTCGTACTCTCCCGGACCATCAATTAAAAAATAGTCGCCTCCAATAACAGCGGTGTTATTATGATCATAATGGGAATGAGTAATAAGCAAAATGTCTGCTTCTGTCTTAGGTGGCTTGATGCCAATTTCTGGTGAAAAAGGATCGATAGCAATTTTAATTTCTTGGTTGTTGTCTTTTGTTTTAATAAGAAAAAAAGCGTGGCCAAACCATTTGATTTCCATATAACTTTCTTTAATTTTCTCTTCTTATTCTACCACAAAATTTGATTGTTTCAAAGATAGACTAAGATAGACTAGTCGATTAACTGACCGTTACCTAAATTTGACCAACAAAAATGGCACATTTTTGATTAATTTCATAAAATCAATGTAACGAGAACAGTTCTCGTTACATTCTATAAGGGTTTCCTATACAATTTTGAGCGGGGGACGGGAATCGAACCCGCGTCACGGCCTTGGAAGGGCCGGGTAATAGCCACTATACGACCCCCGCATATTTTATTTTGGTCGGAGAGCCGGGATTTGAACCCGGACTAAAGCCTCCCAAAGGCCTCGTGCTGCCATTACACTACTCTCCGCCAAATTTTAAATACCTGCTCCCACTATTCACTACTCACTACTCACTATTCACTATTCACTATTCACTAACCCTGTGCCGGGGGCGGGAGTTGAACCCGCACGGGATTAATTCCCACGGCCCCCTCAAGGCCGCGCGTCTGCCAATTCCGCCACCCCGGCATACTTGATATTTCGATATTTCGAAATGTCGATATGTCGAAATTTCGATATTTCGAAATCTCAAGATTCTGTATCCTGTCCTTTATCCATCTGATGATTTGTATCTTCTTGAGATTTGTTTTTCTCCTCATTATCTTCTTGGTCAGCCCCCGAATCTTTCTTCTCCTCTGGTTCTTCTAACGCTTCTTTAATCTCTTCTTTTGGCTGCAATAATTCAACATCTATATTTTTCTTCCTCAATCTAATTTTACCAATAATATTTCTCAAATAATATAATTTTGCCCTCCTTACCTTTGCTCTTTTAACTGTTTCTATTTTCTCAATAGTGGGCGAGTGCAGAGGAAAAGTTTTTTCCACGCCAACACCATCAAGAACCCTTCTTACGGTTATAGTAGCCCCAATCTCGTTTCCATGTTTTTTAGCGATAACAATGCCTTCAAAGACCTGAACCCTTTCTTTGTTTCGATCAAAAAACTTTTCATAAACCCTTACTGTATCTCCGGGCTGAACTGGCGGCAAACCTTTTTTTTTGTGCTGCTCAACAAATTCAGTTAATTTTTGCATAATTTTATTTTAATTTCTCTAAAAAGGTTAATAGTTCTTTGGGAAGTGGGGCGAAAAATTTTTTATATTCACCTTGAGGAATTCTAATAATAATTTCTTGACAGTGAAGAAACAGTCGATAAAAGAGGTGACTATTACCTGAAAAATATAATTTATCTCCCACTATCGGATGCCCTAAAAATGCTAAATGTGCTCTTATTTGATGCTTCCTTCCTGTTCTGGGAAAAACTTTTAAAAGAGTGAATTGGCTGAATTTTTCTTTTACTTCCCAAAAAGTTACTGCTTCTCTTAATTTTATTTTCTTTGTCTGGGGCTCAATTGGAAGATAAACTTTTTGCTTCAAACGATTATTTTTATCTCTTCCTATCAAGGTTCTAATCTCTCCTTTATCTTTGAGTATTCTTCCATATACTAAAGCCAGATAAACCTTCTTTACTTTTTGTTTTTGAAATTGGTTCTGTAGAAAAAGCAGTGTTTTGTTATTTTTTGCTATTAAAAGAACACCTGAGGTTTCTTTGTCAAGCCGATGAACTAATCCATATCTTGGATATTCTCCTGCCTGCCTCAGTTCTGGACGCATCTCTACCAAAAAATCCATCAAACTCTTTTCTTGATTTTCTCTTTCTCTGGCAACAATTATGCCTGAGGGTTTGTTAATCACTAAAAGATCCTTATCTTCGTACAATATATCTAATAATTGCCCTCTCAAATCCATAAATATACATCAAAAGCATACCAAAAAAAATTGTAAATGGCAAGGCAATTTAAGCCCCAAAATTAAACGCTTAAGAAATAAAAATTAGTTTAAAAACTGTTTAAAAATTAAAAAATAAAAATTAAAAATTACTTGGGGTGGACCCGGAGGGATTTGAACCCTCGACCTCCGGTATGCCGAACCGACGCTCTGCCAACTGAGCTACGGGCCCATGTTTAGTTGATTAGTACGACCACCTTCAGTGGTCTTTAGTTGATGAGTTTATCAGTTTGTTTGTAAGGGGAGCTTGGATAAATAACCAAGAGTTCTAACTCATCTACTCATCTACTCAATTACTCATCAACTCATCTACTCATAAACTAATTACTATCATTGTGGGCGTGGGTGGACTCGAACCACCGACCCCAGGTTTATAAGACCTGTGCTCTAACCATCTGAGCTACACGCCCACCTTTTTCTTTGCTCTCTTTTTGACTCTTTTTGATGTTTTAGAAGAACTTTTTAATCTTTTAGAAGAACTTTTCACAATTTTTGCCAATTCTTCTTTTTCTAATGTTTCTTTTTCAAGAAGCGCTTTTGCGATTTTATCAAGCGTTTTTCTTTTTCTCTTTAATATCTCTTCTGCTTGCTTTTGCGCTTTTTTAATTAATCTAATCACTTCTTCGTCTATAAGTTCGGCAAGTTTCTCTGAATAATTTCTCTCCTCTGCTAACTCTTTTCCTAAAAATATCAATTCTTCTTTTTTCCCAAATACTACAGGTCCTAATTTATCTGACATTCCATAAGTTTTAACAAGTTTTCTGGCCAGTTCTGAAGCAACTTCCAAATCATTGGAGGCGCCTGTGCTTATGTCTTTAAAAACAATTTTTTCTGCACAATATCCTCCCAAAAGGGCTGCCAGTTCGTCTAAAAACTCCTTTCTGGTTTTGATATGTTTATCTTCCTTGGGAAGTTTTAAGGTATAGCCGGCAGCCATTCCTCTTGCCACAATAGAAACTTTCCGTACTGGTTCTGCATTAGGTAGAGACATTGCTACCAAAGCATGGCCTGCCTCATGATAGGCGCTTATTTTCTTTTCCTTGTTTGTAAAAACCACACTCTTTTTCTCAGGGCCCAATAACACCTTCTCAAACGCTTCTAAAAACTCTTGTTGGTTTATATGCTTTTTGTTTCTTTTTGCGGCTAAAATGGCTGCTTCGTTTACAAGATTGGCGAGGTCTGCGCCAGAAAATCCGGGCGTCCTTTCGGCTATTTCTCTTAAATCTACATCTTTTCCTAAAGGTTTGTTTCTACAATGAATTTTTAAAATTGATTCTCTGCTTTTGATGTCTGGTAAATCCAGTACAATTCTTCTGTCAAACCTTCCAGGTCTTAGAAGAGCTGGGTCCAAAATATCAGGCCTATTTGTGGCTGCAATCACGATAACTGCTGTTTCTTTCTCAAACCCATCCATCTCCACCAATATTTGATTTAGAGTTTGTTCTCTCTCATCGTGCCCTCCTCCAATTCCTGCTCCTCTAATTCTCCCTATGGCATCCAGTTCGTCAATAAAAATAATGCTTGGTTGGTGCTTTTTGGCAGTATTAAACAAATCTCTCACCCGAGAAGCCCCCACTCCTACAAACATCTCTACAAACTCTGAGCCAGAAATCGAAAAGAATGGAACTCCTGCCTCATACGCCACGGCTCTTGCCAGTAAGGTTTTACCTGTTCCGGGAGGTCCCACAAGCAAAACTCCTTTTGGAATTTTTGCGCCCATTTTTAGGTATTTCTGAGGATTTTTTAAAAAATCTACCACTTCTTCCAATTCTTCCTTTACCTCTTGCAATCCTGCCACATCGTCAAACCCTACTTTTTCTTTTGTTTGATCTGCTCTAAATAATCTTGCCTTTGCTTTAGAAAAATCAAATGCCTGAGCAGCACCCATTTTTGCCTGTTTTGAAAGAGTCCAAAAAAGCCATATCAAAAACAAAAATGGTAAAATGCTGGCAAAGATTGACAAAACAATCATCCAATCATTTCCCTTATTTTTAATTTCTATCTTTACTTTTGATAATTTCTCTTGGTCAACCCCTAGATTTTTAAAGATTTCAAATATAGAAACGCCTGATTCTTTTGAAAAGGTTGCCACTTCTCCTCCTTTGTAATAGGCAACCAAAGATGTATCAGAAACTATTATCTTCTCTATTTTCTCTTGGTTGATTGCTTCTATTAATTGATTAAAAGGTTTCTCTTTTTCTGGGCCTTGAGGAGTGACAAGTTGGGCAAAAATTACAATAATAACTAGCAGAACCAAAACTATTGCTAAAGTATTTTTGCTTATATTTTTTAAAAAGGTGTTCATTTAAGGAGTTATTATTGTTTTAATTTTAATACCAGTTTGTGTTCTTTAGGGTTAAAATTTGCTACTACAAATGTATATTCGTTACCTTCTTTTAAAACCTCTCTCAGTTTCATCTCTGAACCAAAATCTGCCACATAAACCAATCCTCTAATTTTAGGCATTATCTCTATAATGGCTCCTGAGGGGTTAATTTTAATTACTTTTCCTTTAACTACTTGCCCGTTTTTAATTTTATCACCTATTTTCTTCCAGGGATCGGGCTTGAGTGCTTTAAGAGAAAGTGAAACCCTGCCATCTGGAGCAATATCAACAATCTTCGCTTTTACTTTGTCTCCTACTTTTACAATCTCTGAAGGATGGTGAATAAGTTGCCAGTCAAGTTCTGATATATGAATTAATCCTTCCATAAAATCAGGCGCCTCCTCACTTTTTTTGGCTACTCTATCTAAGGGAAAGCGAATGAATGCTCCGAAGTCGGCCAATCCTGTAATTGTTCCTTCTACTATATCTCCTTTTTTATAGTTTTTTAAAAGTTCTTTTAAAATCTTTGATTCCACTGCTTTCTCCGAAAAAATGAGTTTATTTTCGTTTGGTTCTGCGCTGATAATTTTAACTTTTAATTCTTTACCGATCAACTGTTGAAGATGTCTTAAAATCTCTTGAGTGTCACCATTTTCAACTCGCGGATAATGCTGAATAGAAAGTTGGGAAAGAGGAAGAAAACCTCTAATTCCATAAAGTTCTGCTAAGAGCCCTCCTTTGTTGGCTGCATTGGGTTTGATGGTAACCGTCTCAAAGTTTTCCTTCAGTTCCTTAAGTTTATCCCACCCTTCTTTTTCGTGAGCCTCTTTAAGAGAGAGTTCAATGTAGCCATCATCTATATAATCATCGTAAGCATCTATCTCAACTACCTGAGCAGAAATTTTATCTCCGATTTTTAGATTTTGAATAATTGATTTTGCCTGATAATACTCTTTTCCAAAGATAACACCTGTCCCGTATGGACCTAAATCAACATAAACAGCAAAGGGGCCAAATCCTATAACAGTCCCTTCTACTACATCCCCTTTTTTGGGAGGAGAAATAAATTTTTGAACTTTAATCTTTGGATTGGTTTTTGGTTCTGTCATTGCTTTAATCATATCTAACATTTTTAGCATAAACAAAAGAAATAATCAATACATCGACATTTCGAAATTTCGATATTTCGATATTTCGATATTTCGATATCATTTCCGATCCAGCGCTGCTATTGTCTCAACCTCTGGAGTTTGAGGGAACATATCTATCCCAATAATTTTTTTAAGAGAAAAATTTTTCAATTGAGAAATATTCTGAGCCAAGGAATGAGGATTGCAGGAAACATAGATTAATCTTTGAATTTTAGACTCATTTAACTTCTTGATAATTTTAGATCCAAGACCGGGACGAGGTGGATCCACAATAACCGTATCATAATTTAAGTTATCTATCTCTTCTGCCCTTCCTTCTTGAAAATTCACATAAACATCATTTGCCATAGCATTTAACTTTGCCATTTTTACTGAACTAGGAGAAAGTTCAAGAGCATCTACTAAATAACCTTTTTTGGCAAGAAAAATAGCAAAGGTACCTACCCCACAATAAAGATCTAACACCTTCTTTCCTTTAACAAACTTAGCGATCAATTTTAAAAGATTTTTTAATTGATAAGAATTGCTTTGAAAAAATGTGTTGGGATGAATAAAATAGGTTATCCCTAAAATTTTCTCCTGAATAAATTCATCCTTAAAATGATATAGTGGCTTTCCAAAAGACACATCTGAAAGCCCAGGGTTAAGAGAAAGGTAAAAGGACTGGGCGAAATTAAAATATTTTGTCAATTTTTCTCTTTCTATCTCCCTTTTGGTAACCAGATTTACCATTAACTGGCCAGTAAACTTTCCTTCTCTTAACACAAGATATCTTATCAACCCCTTGTGACTTTCTAAATCGTATAAAGAAATCTTTTGTTCTCTGATTAATTTTCTTAATTCTGATAAACTTTTTTTAGCATTATCTCCAAAAAGAGGACACTCATCTATTTCAATCACCTTATTCCAAAAACCTCTCTGACGAAAACCGATTCCCTGAGAGGAGACAACAATATCTATCTTTCCTCTATAACCAAATTGTTTAGGAGAAGGAAGAACTTTTATTTTCCTCTGAAAAAGATTTTTCAGTTTTTCTCTTTTAAATTTTATCTGATCTTTGTAGCTTAAATGTTGAAACAAGCATCCGCCGCACTTTTCAAAATAAGGACATCTGGGCTCGACTCTTTTCTTGGATTGACTAACAACTCGAAATTCTAAGGCAAAATTTTTGCCCTTTCTTTTTTGAATTTTTTCTATAAAAATTTCTTCTCCAGGAAGAGTATAAGGGATAAAAATTTCTTTCTCATTTAAAAAACCAACCCCAAATCCATTGTCAGCAAGTTTTTCAATTTTTAATTTCATCTTTTCATTATTTTACCATTAAAAAGAAGAATAAAAAGACTACCCCACTTGAGGGTGAGGTAGTCCACAGTCAGGGTCTTTGTATTATTTCACTGCCTCCTTAAGAGATTTTCCTGCTTTAAATCTAGGAACCTTAGCAGCAGGAATTTTAATCGTAGCACCGGTTTGAGGATTTCTACCTGTTCTTGCCTTTCTTTTGACAACCCGGAAAGTTCCAAAACCTGTAAGAACAACGTCTTCACCTTTCTTTAACGCCTTGGTAATTTCGTTCAAAAAGGCATTGAGACAATCGCCTACAGCCGCCTTTGAAAGATTTGTTGATTTGGCTACTGCTTCAATTAGGTCTTGTTTAGACATATTTTAAATTTAGTTTGATTAAGACGACCTTTTTGCTTGAAACACAAGCTTATTTTATTATAGAACATTTTTGTTATCTTGAATACTCTATGGCTCTTTGCTCGCGAATTACTACCACTTTAATTTCTCCCGGATAATTAATTTCTTCCTGAATCCTTCGAGCAATTTCCTTTGCTAATTTCTTCGCCTGATAATCATCTATTTCTTCAGGTTTTACAAAAACTCTTAACTCCCTCCCTGCCTGAATAGCATATGCCTTTTCAACTCCTTCAAAAGAAAGGGCAATGTCTTCTAAATCCTGCAATCGTTTAAGATAATTTTCTAAGGTATCTTTTCTTGCTCCGGGTCTGGCGCCAGAAATTTGATCTGCTGCTTGAACAATCTGTGCTTCAATACTTGTGTAAGGATACTCTTCATGATGCGATTTCATTGCATCTATCACTTCTTTCTCTATTCCAAACTTTTCTAAAATTTTAATCCCTATCTGCACATGAGAACCCTCAACCTGATGATCCAGCGCTTTTCCTATATCGTGCAAAAGACCTGCTTTTTTTGCCACTTTTACATTAGCCCCTACCTCTTCTGCTATCATTCCTGCTAAATGTGATACCTCTATCGAGTGTAGAAGAACATTCTGTCCAAAACTTGTTCTGAATTTGAGCCGTCCGAGAAGTTCTACCAATTTTGGCGGTAAATCCAGAACCCCTGTTTCAAACGTCGCTGCTTCTCCTGCTTTTCTAATTTCTTCTGCTACTTCTTCTTCTGCTCTTTTCACATATTCTTCTATACGTGCTGGCTGAATTCTTCCATCTTCTATTAATCTCTCCATAGCAAGTTTTGCTATATGGCGCCTAATAGGGCTAAAACTGGAAAGAGTAATTACTTCGGGAGTTTCATCAATTATCACTTCTACACCTGTTAATTTTTCAAATGTCCTGATATTCCTTCCTTCTTTTCCAATAATTCTTCCTTTAATCTTGTCAGAAGGAAGGGATATGGTAGTAATTGTTGTTTCTTGCGCTTGAGATAAAGCCAATCTTTGAATAGCAGTAGCCAAAATCTTTTGAGCCTTTTCTTTTAATTTTTCCTGCCCTTCACCTTCCAACTTCTGCATTTTTGCTAAGAGTTCCTCTTTTGCTTCTTCTTCAATTCTCTTTAGTAACTCTTCTTTTGCTTCCTTTGTGGAAAGTTTGCTTATCTCCGATAGTTTATTTATCTCTTTTTTGACAAGTTGCTCTAATTGCTCTTTTATCTTTGCCAACTTATCTTTCTGTTCTGCTAACTCCTCCTCTCGTTTTTGTGCTTGAAGAATTTTGGACTGAAGAATCCTCTCTCTTTTCATTAGAGCCTTCTCTGCTTCTAAAATCTCTTTTCGCCTCGTTTCCTCTTCTTTTCTTGCCTGATCAATAATCTCATGGGCTTTTCTTTGGGCTTTATCAATAATCTGCTGCGCCTTCCTCTTTGCATCTTCTATCTTCTGCTTCAGTTTTGCTTCTATTGTACCCTTTCTCTTTTTAAGCAGAGAGGCTCTGATATAATATCCCAGAATAATTCCTACAAAGACCCCAACTATTTCTGCAACTAAGAGAAATAGTTGGTCCATATATTTATTGGTAATTCTTCTCTTTCTTCAAACTACCAACGCTTAATTTTAAAATGGCTCATAAATAATAATAGCAGAATTATTTCTTGGATTCAATAACCTCATCTATCAAGCCGTAATCTTTTGCTTCGTAAGCAGAAAGGTAAAAATCTCTATCAGTATCTTTTTCTATTTTCTTTAATTTCTGACCCGTGTGTTTTGCCAAAATTTTATTAAGCCGATCTTTTAATTTCATAATTTGCTTGGCAGTAATTTCTATCTCTACTGCCTCACCGCTTACTCCGCCTGCCACCTGATGAAGTAGAATTTCTGAATTGGGAAGCGCAAATCTTTTTCCTTTCTCGCCAGCGGCCAACAATACTGCTGCCATTGATCCTGCCAAACCGACACAAACAGTCGAGACAGGACAATCAACATATTGCATAGTGTCATATATTGCTAAACCGGCTGTTACAGATCCTCCAGGGCTATTAATATATATCTTTATCTCTTTCTTTGGGTTTTTACTTGCTAAAAACAAAATCTGGGCAATTACTAAATTTGCTACTGCATCAGTAATAGGACCAGCCAGAAATATAATTCTGTCTTCCAAAAGGCGGGAATAAATATCATATGCTCTTTCCCGCGCTCCACTTTTTTCAACAACTGTAGGTATTATGGGCATGGGTTAATTTTTAATTTTTAATTCTTAATTTGTAATTTTTATTGTAATTTGATGATCTACTATTCCTATTCCTATTCCTATTCCTATTCCTTTTCTTTTTCTTTTTCTTTTTCTTTTTCTTTCTTCTTGTCCTTCTCTTTTTCGTCTTCGTTTCTTGTCATCCTTTCTAACAATTGAAGCGTCTTTTTGTTCTCTATCCTCTCCCTAGTATAATTAATCAAAGTTTGAGGGTCAATTACTTTTTCTGCCTCTTCTGGACTTTTGAATTGAGCAAGAAACTTGTTCGCCTCCTCTTCTATCTCTTGATTGGTCGCTTTCACCCCCTCTCTTTTTTTAATTTCCTGAAGAACTAAAAACTCCTTGATTTTCTTTATTACCTCCGGCAAAAGTGATTCTTTAAGTTTCTCTTCTGTAAGATTTGCCTGCTCCAAATATTTTTCGAAACTTATTCCTAACATTCTAGGAATTCTCTCTTTAAGATCATTGACAGTGTTTTCGGTTTCCAGATCTATCAAAATTTGAGGAATTTCTACTTCTGATTTGTCGGCTATTTTTTCTAGAATCTCTGCTTGAACTCGCTGGCTTTCAACATTTTCTTTTTCTTTTTTGATACCTTCTCGAACACTCTTTTTCAATCCTTCCAAATTCTCAAAATTTCCAAGAGAACGCGCCCATTCATCATTTACCTGAGGCAATTCTATTTTTTGCACCGACTCTACTTTTATTTTTAACTTGATCGTTTTACCAGCCAACTCTTTATAAATATGATTTTGAGGAAAGGTAAGTTGAACCTCCTTTTCTTCTTGCGGCTTCATTCCTATTAAAACTTCTTCTATTCCAGGCAAAAGATGGCCCTCTCCTATAACAAATTGATCTTTCTGCTCTTTACCTCCTGCTATTTCTGGCGATTGATAAGAAAATATCACAAAATCACCTTTTTCTACCGGAGTTATTTTTGCTGAAAATTTGGCTCTTGATTTTTGAATCCATCTCAGAGTATCTTCGATTTCCGAATCTTTTACCTCCACTTTTTTTCTCTTCACGCTTGAGGCAATTTTTTTGTAATCAGGCAGTTTAACCTCGGGCAGAACAGTAACTTCTATCTTTAATTCTACCGGTTCTTCCCAGTTCTTTTTAATAATATTCACTTTTGGGCTTCCAATAACCTCTAAATTATTGTCGCGTACTATCTCTCTGTAAATTTCTTGAGTTTTAATACGTATTGCCTCTTCTAGAATAACGTCTTTCCCAACTTTTTCTTTTATGATTTCCAGAGGGATCTTTCCTTCTCTAAAACCATCTATTTTTATTCTTTCTCCTAATCTTTTTGCCGCCAAATCAATGCTTTTTTTAAGTTCCTCAAAAGGAACAAAAACATAGATTTCTTTTTTTGATTGAGGAAGATTATTGATAGTAATTTTCATTATATAAAGAGTGGTAAAGCAATAAGCGAAACCACACTGATTAATTTTATAAGAATATTAAGAGAGGGGCCGGCAGTATCTTTAAAAGGATCTCCTATTGTATCTCCTACAACCGCTGATTTATGTTGAGGAGAACCCTTTCCTCCTAAATTTCCTGCCTCTATATATTTCTTGGCATTATCCCATGCTGCCCCGGAATTAGCCATCAAAAGCGCTAAAAGAAATCCGCTGCTTAATGCTCCGACAAGCATTCCGGCAACCGCTGCTTTCCCTAAAATCACCCCAATAATGATTGGGATAATCACTACCATTACTGCTGGATATACCATCTCTCTTAAAGCATCTTTGGTAGCAATATCAATACATCTTTTGTAATCTGGCTTCTCTTTTCCTTCTAACAAACCTTTCTTTTCCTTAAATTGCCTTCTTACTTCTTTCACAATTTCCAAAGCGCCCTGATTTACTCCCTTTATTGCCATCGCAGAAAATAAAAATGGTAAGACGGCTCCGATAAAAATACCTGCTAAAACCTTAGGATTGAGCAAGTCAATGGTGTCTAGACCGCTTTGTTGAGAATAAGTTGCCAGCCATGAGAGAGCCGCAAGAGCGGCTGCTCCTATGGCAAACCCCTTTCCTGTGGCTGCTGTACTATTACCAACAGCATCGAGGGCTTCTACTTTCTGCCTCACTTCTGGTTCTAATTTTGCCATTTCGGCAATACCAGCAGCATTATCAGCAATTGGACCATAACAGTCAGTAGAAAGATTAATACCCAAAACACCGAGCATTCCCACTGAGGCAAGGGCAATGCCATAAAGTCCGCCAAGATAATAAGCAAGAACGACGGTGATTGCCACTGCCAGAACTGGCAAAACAGTGCTTTTCATTCCAACAATAAGCCCCTCAAGAATAACATTTGGCGTGCCTGTTTGAGTGGCTCGGGCTATTTCTTGAGTAGGTTTTCTTTTTTCTGAAGTATAGTATTCTGTTGTTTTACCAATGACAAACCCTGCTATTAATCCTAAAAGGACTACCCAAAAAAGATTTAATGTGTCAAATAAAAACCAAATAACTAGAAAAGATAAAATTATCATAGTGATATTGGCTATAATAATACCTCTTTCCATCGCCCTTCTCACTTTTTCTGTCTGCTGAACAAATTCTTCTTTCTCTGACTTTTTGGAAACTCTTATAAACATTCCTCCAAAAAGAGAAGATAAAATCCCTAAAGAAGCCAACAATATAGGTAAAATTACACCTTTTTCACCAATAAGCATAATACCAATAACCATTGCTGCAATAATCGAAGAAACATATGATTCAAAAAGGTCCGCTCCCATTCCAGCAGTATCTCCTACATTATCTCCAACATTATCTGCTATTACTGCTGGATTACGCGGATCATCCTCAGGAATATTAAGTTCTGTTTTACCAACTAAATCTGCACCAATGTCTGCTGATTTAGTAAAAATTCCTCCTCCAACCCTCATAAAAAGGGCCACAAAAGAAGCACCGAAAGCATAATTGATAAGAAGGTTTGGATCTTTAAAAATGACATAAAAAACTAATACGCCTAAAAGACCAAGCCCAACCACCAAAAAACCCATTACTTCTCCACCCTGCATAGCGGTTTTAAAACTTTGAGAAAAACTTTTTCTGGCTTGGTTGGCTGTCCTTACATTAGCAGTCGTAGCGTTCATCATTCCTACAAAACCGGCAAAAGAAGACACAATTGCTCCTGAAAGAAATAAAAGCGGGGGAACAAAACTTTTGTTTAAAACCCACAGAACAATGGCAGCCAAAACAAATACTATTGCCATTGTTTTAAATTCTCTTTTCAGAAAAGTTTTTGCCCCTTGTTGAATTGCCAAAGCCACCTCTTGCATTTTCTCTGTTCCCGGTTTGGTCTTTTTAATTTTAAAATACAAACTACAAACAAAAACTAAAGAGAGAATTACAGCAACAATGGGAAGAATTAAATTTTCTATCATAATTTTGATTATTAATTATTCTTGTTCTCTTTGGTTTTTTCCTTGTCTTCTTTTCCTTCTTCTTGTTTGTCTTCTTGTTTATCTTCTTTTTGTTTCGTATCTTCTCTCTGTTTGATCTGTTTTTCTTCTTTTTCTTCTTCTAATTCTGATTGAGATTTCACATCAATTTTCCAGCCACAAAGGTTGGCAGCCAACCTAACATTCTGACCATTTTTGCCTATGGCAAGAGAAAGTTGATCATCAGGAACAATTGCTAAAGCAACTCCTTTTTTATCTATTTTTATTTCAGAAACTTTTGCTGGAGATAAAGAATTAGCAATAAATTCTTCAGGATTTTCAGACCATTTCACAATATCTATTTTTTCGCCACCCAAACCCTCCATAACTGCGGCAACTCTGGTACCACGCTGTCCCACCATTGCTCCGATGGGATCAATATTTTCTTCTGTAGAAGCAACAGCAATTTTTGTTCTTGAACCTGGTTCTCGAGCAATTGCCTTAATAACTACCTGTCCGGCAGAAATCTCTGGTACTTCTATTTCAAAAAGTTTTGAAACTAGTTTTGGATGATTTCTTGAAAGAATAATTGCCGGACCTTTTGGAGTTTCTTCTACTTTTTTAACATAAAACTTCATTCTTTGACCCTGACGATAATTTTCTCCGGGAATCTGTTCTTTTAGAGGTAAGATACCAAATGTTTTACCCAAATCCACTAGAATATTTTCTCCTTCTCTTCTCTGGATAATCCCTGACAAAACCTCTCCTTCTTTTGATTTATATTCTTCATAAATCATTTCTCTCTCTAATTCTTTTAATTTCTGAAGAATAACTTGTTTTGCTGTTTGCGCGGCAATTCTTCCATAATCCTGTTTTGCTTCTAAGGGAAAAATCAATTCGTCTCCGGGTTTCACATTTGGATCTATTTTTTTTGCCTCGTCAATCATTATGTGTTTTTTGGGATTAAATTTCACCTTTTTTTCTTCTATCTTTTCTTTTTCTTTATCTTCTTTTTTCTTTTGAAGTTTTTCCCATTCCTCTTCTGTATAAACCATAGAGTTGTCAACCACTTCCTTTATCTGCCAAAATTTTACCTCACCTGTTTCTGGATTAACTTTTGCCTTAACAATCTCTCCCTTTTTCCCATAATCTTTTTTATAAGCGGCTGCCAAAGCCAACTCCACCACCTCTAGTACTTTTTCCTGAGGCAGCCCTTTTTCCTCAGCAATTTGAGAAAGCGCAGAAATAAAAGTTTTTAAATCTTGAAACATAATATTATTGTACTATCTAACCAATTCGGCAACAAAAAAAGAGAGCAGGAGAAGTAATTTTTAGGAGCATCCGCAGGCAAAATTGCTTGGTTTCGTCGAAGACGAAAATTTTGCCGAGGACAGAGCGAGCTTTACCGCTGGAGTAAAGCGAGCGCCTCCTAAAAATTACTTCTCGAGCAAACAATATATTACCAAACTGGCTAGCAATTATTTATAATTATTAAAAAATAAGCCCGAAAACTCGGACACTTCTTTATTATTTTCTATGTTTTCTTGTTTGTCAAGTAATATTCTGAAAATGTCTTATTTTGGCAATTCGTGTTTCAAAGTTTAAAAGAACAGCAATAACATCAATTTGTAAGCAGAAATTTTTATATTCAGGATTTTTCTCTAGCCAGATCTCCGCTGTTTTTCTAATTTTTTGAATTTTTTTGAAATTTACTTTTTCCTCAGCAGAAATTTTCTGTGCTCTGGAAAGAGTTTTTATCTCAAGAAACACAACTTTATCGTCTTTCTTAGCAATGATGTCAATTTCTCCAAATTTTCTGCCACTTATTTTAACCCAAAAATTCTTCTCAAGAATCCGATAATTTTTTGATTTTAAGTATTTTTCTGCAATCTGTTCTCCCAATTTACCTATTTTTTGTTTTTCAGACATTGTCCGCAGTTTGTCCACACTTTGTCCACAATAAAATTTAGTTCAAAAAACGGTTTAAAAATTAAGAAATGATTGGTTAAAAAATAAGAAATAAAAATTAAAAA
>JAGGVA010000053.1 GCA_021158195.1 bacterium
TCACTTGAAAGCCGTCCTGTTCTTAAACGCCACAAATCTACATTGGCTTGAGCAGCAATAAATCTATCAACAATTTGATCTTTCGACATTTCTAAACTGAAAATTCCCACAGGAAGTTTCTGTTCTACTCCTACATGACGGGCAATATCCAGCGCTAAACTACTTTTACCAATAGAGGGACGCGCCGCCAAAATAATTAAATCGGAATTTTGTAGCCCAGAAAGAATATTATCGAGGTCAATAAATCCTGTGGGTACGCCGCGGGGAAGTCCCTGATGTTTTGATAGTTTATCTATTCTCTCAAACGCTGACTCTAACTCTTCTTTGATGGGAAGAAAACGCTGTGTAAGAGATTTTTGGGCAATGCTGAAAATTCTTTTTTCTGCTTTATCTAAAACAATATCTATATCTTCGCTTTCATTATATCCTAATTGAGCAATATCATAAGATGCTTCAATGAGATCTCGCAGAATTCGTTTACTTTGGACAATTTTTGCATAGTTTAATACATGCAGGGCATTAGGTACGGTATTTACCAATTCTGTTAGATAACTATTTCCTCCTATTTCTTCTAACTTTTCTTTTTCTTTTAGTCGATTAGCAACTGACAAAAGATCTATGGGCTCATTTCTTTCAAAAAGATCTAAAATTGCCTGATAGATTTCTTGATGTTGGGTTTTATAAAAATCTTTTGGCTGCAAAAAATCAGCCACCTTTACAATGGCGTTTTTATCAAGCATCAAACAACCCAGAAGAGATTTTTCTGCCTCAATGTTTTGAGGAGGAAGTTTATTTGGTATGCCCTGATTTGTTGAAGAAAGTTCTGCCATCAAGTTTATTTTACAAAAAGAAAAAGATTTGGCAAGTTTTGATTGTTATAATTTCTTTATTTTAGTGCCACCAGCAGTATCTTGAATTTCATAACCCAGTTTTTTTATTTCTTCCCTAATTTTATCTGCTTCTTCCCATTTTTTTTCTTTTCTTAAAATTTCTCTTTTTTGGGCTAACTTTTTTATTTCTTCTGGAATTTTTACCCTCTCCTTTTTTAAAATAAATCCAAAAATTTCGTCAATAAATTTTAAAAATTCTAAAATTTGCTTAACTTCTTCTTGGGTAATTTGATTTTTATCTAACATTGGATTTACCTCTCTGATAAGTTCAAAGATTACAGCCATCGCCTTCGGCGTATTAAAATCATCATCCATCGCCTCTTCAAATTTATTTTTAAATTTATCAATTTTGAACTTTGAATTGAAATTTTGAATTTTGAATTTTGCATTTTGAATTTTTTCTACAAACTCATCAATTCTTTCAAGCTCATTTTGGGATTGCAAAATCGCTTTTTCAGAATAATCAATAGGAGAGCGATAATGAGATTTTAAGACAAAAAATCTCAAAAGCCTGGCAGAATGTTTATTTAAAAATTCTCTGATAGTAATAAAATTGCCAAGCGATTTTGACATTTTTTGGCCATTGATAGTTAGAAATCCTGTATGAAGCCAATATTTTACCATCGGTTTTTTTTCAGAGATTGCCTCCATTTGTGCAATTTCTGCTTCATGGTGAGGGAAAATTAAATCTCTTGCCCCTCCGTGAATCTCATATTGAGGCCCAAAATATTTTTCAGTGATAGCAGTGTCTTCAATGTGCCATCCCGGTCTTCCATATCCCCAAGGAGACCTCCATTTTGGCTCCCAATCTTTACCAGACCAAAATTTCCACAAACAAAAATCGCCTTTATTCTTTTTTTTCTTAGATTCATCAATTCTTGAAACTGCATCTTCTGCCTGTAGGGCTGTTCTTCCTGAGAGTTTTCCATAATCTTTAAATTTCGAAATATCATAATATATCCCATCCTCAATTTGATAAGCAAAACCTTTTTTCAAAAGTCGCTCCACCTGACTAATAATTTCTTTTATATGCTCGGTTGCTCTTGCGTATTTTGAAACACTATCAACTCCTAAACTTTTTGCATCCTTTTTATATTCTCGCTCAAATTTTCTTGCCAATTCTTTCCAAGAAACCCCTTCTTCTTTTGCGCGGTTGATAATTTTATCATCAACATCAGTAATGTTTTGCAAATAGAAAACATCATATCCTTTTTTTCGCAGATACTTTACAATTACATCAAAGGCAATATAGGTGCGAGCATGACCTATATGAGCATAATCATAAACAGTAGGCCCACAGACAAACATATTTACTTTCTTGCCTTTTCTTGGTTTAAATATTTCCTTTTTCCTTGTAAGAGTGTTATAGATTTTTAAACTCATATTGCTTCATTTTAGCACCGAAAACAAAAAGCTTCAAACCGATTTTCCAATACTTTAAAACTCGATGGCACTTCCAACAAAATGTAACGAGAACAGTTCTCGTTCCTGTGCATTTAGCGAGAATAGTTTTCGCTAATGTTGTTTTTAATCAAAAACGTGCCAAATGGAAAAAATCAGTCTCTAAGCCCAGTAATGACGCGGCTTTCTCGAGATCATTTCTTGGGGACTGTCCCCGAGAAAAGTTTGAGTATCTTTTGTTGTAAAACTTAATGAGATATAATAGACATAATAAATGAGATATAATAGATATAATAGATATAATAAAAAAGAAGATATGCCTGAAAAACTTTCAAAAAAAGAAGCAAAAGAGAGAATAGAGAAGTTAAAAAAATTAATTAATCATTATCGATATCTTTATCATGTCTTAAACAAGGAGGAAATCTCTCCTGAGGCTTTGGATTCGCTAAAGCATGAACTTTGGCAGTTAGAGCAACAATACCCAGAATTTATTACCCCGGATTCTCCAACCCAAAGAGTTGCCGGAAAACCCTTAGATGAATTTCAAAAAGTTCATCATGAGATACCAATGCTTTCTTTAGAAGATGTTTTTAATGAAGACGAACTTTATGATTGGGAAGAAAGGCTGAGAAAGATAGCTCCAAATAGAAATTGGGATTACTATTGCGAATTAAAGATGGATGGGTTATCAGTAAGTTTAATTTATGAAAAAGGAATTTTGGTACAGGGAGCAACTAGAGGAGATGGAAAAACCGGAGAAGATGTAACTCAAAATGTAAAAACAATTGAGGCAATTCCTTTGTCTTTGAGAAAACCAAAAAAAGAAGAGTTCAAGAAAGAAGGGTTATCACAAACCCTCTATAAAAGTTTACTAAATACAATAAGAAATAGGAAAGTTGAATTTCGAGGGGAGGTGATTATGACCAAAAAAGTTTTCGAAGAATTAAATAAAAAGTACAAAAAAGAAGGGAAGCCGCTTTTGTCAAATCAAAGAAATGCTGCTGCAGGCTCTTTAAGGCAACTTGATCCAAAAATTACAGCCGAGAGAAAATTGGATTGTTATATCTGGCAGATGGTTACAAATATTGGTCAAAAAACACATCAAGAAGCAATGAAGTTGGCAAAATTATGTGGAATGAAAACCGTTTTAGGAACGCATGCTAAAAACCTAAAAGAAGTAATTGAGTTTCATCACTACTGGGAAAAGAATAAAGAAAAACTTCCTTACAATTTTGATGGGGTGGTGGTTAAGGTAAATCAATTAGATCTTTATCCACTTTTAGGGGTTGTAGGAAAAGCCCCACGATACTGGATAGCCTTCAAGTTTCAAGGAAAAGAAGCAACTAGTAAAATCAAAGACATTGTTGTTCAAATTGGGAGAACGGGCAAAGCGACACCAGTTGCAATTTTGGAACCTGTAAATCTTGAGGGTGTGACTGTTTCCCGGGCAACCTTGCACAACGAAGACGAAATTAAAAGATTAGGAGTAAAAATTGGGGATACAGTAATTGTCAGAAGAGCAGGAGAAGTAATCCCGGAGATTGTTAAGGCATTACCAGAGTTAAGAACGGGTAAAGAGAGAGATTTTCGAATGCCGAAAAATTGTCCTGTATGCGGAATGCCTCTTGAGAAAAAACCGGGAGAGGTTGATTATTACTGCACAAATCCCAATTGTTTTGCCACTCAAAGAAGATTTCTGTATCATTTTGTTTCAAAAAAGGCATTTGATATTGAACATTTAGGACCAAAAATTATAGATCAACTAATGGAGGAAGGGTTAATTGAAAGCCCGGCTGACATTTTCAAATTAAAAAAGGGTGATTTGGTACCTCTTGAGAGGTTTGCAGAAAAATCTGCTCAAAATCTAATTGAAGCAATAGAAAAAGCAAAAACAATTCCTTTAGAAAGGTTCATCTATGCTTTGGGTATTCGACACGTAGGAGAAGAAACAGCAAACATTTTGGCGCAAAAGTTTGGTTCAATTCAAAGTTTAGAAAAAGCCACATTGGAAGAATTAGAGAATATCCCTGATATTGGTCCTATCGTAGCAAGAAGTATTTATCAGTGGTTTAAAAACAAGAAAAATAAAAAACTTGTAGAGGATTTACTCAAAAACGGAGTAAAAATCATACCTCCAAAGAAAATAAAAGAGAAACTGAAGGGTTTAACATTTGTCTTTACCGGCGCCTTAAATTCGATGTCAAGAGATGAGGCATCTGAGAGAGTAAGAATGCTTGGCGGAAAAGTAAGTTCTTCAGTAAGTCGAGAAACTGACTATTTAGTAGTAGGCGAAAATCCCGGATCAAAATTAGAAAAAGCAAAACAATTAGGAGTAAAAACAATTTCTGAAAAAGAATTTCTTGAATTAGTATCAGATTAGTTTTACGGTTGTTTTCTTGAAATATTTTTGGGTTTTGCTAAGATTAATTAACAATTAAAGTCAATTTTTATGAAAAAAAGAGATATAATTTTTGGCTTAATTGCCGGTTTTTTTGTTGGAGTGCTGGCTCTTGCCACTTTTAAAAACTTAGAGTTTGAACTGCATCAGAAATTTAACTGGTTCAGCATCAAGTTTATTTATCCTTTTCCTGTTTTGATTCCTCTATTAGTGATAATTGGTCTTTATATAGCAGAAATTCTGGCAAGAAAAATAAAAGTTATTTGGCAATTAGCAAAATTTGTAGTTGTGGGAGCGCTAAATACTTTTATTGATCTAGGAGTTTTAAATTTTTTAATTTTTGTGACAAAAATAGATACCCGGGCTGGTATTTTGTATGGACTGTTTAAATTTATTTCTTTCTCCTGTGCTGCCACCAATAGTTATTTCTGGAATAAAACTTGGACTTTTGAGAAGGGTAGTCGGGCTGAAACAAAAGAATTCGCCGGCTTTTACTTTGTAACAGGTATAGGAGCATTAATTAATGTAGGCGTGGCTGTATTTTTAGTTAAAATTATAGGACCGCTTTTTGGCATTACTCCTTATCTTTGGGCTGGAGCAGTAGCACCATTTATAGGAACTTTATGTGGTTTTGTATGGAACTTCCTTGCTTATAAATTTTTCGTCTTCAAAAAATAATTAAGTAATTTTTAATTTTGCCTTGCCTGCCGGCAGGCATAAATTGAAATTTTTAATTTTTAATTTTGAATTTTGAATTGAATTTATGGTTCTCTATCGAAAGTATAGGCCAAAAACATTTTCTGAAATTATTGGACAAGAACACATCGTAAAAACCCTTACCAATGCAATTCAAGAAGGGATTTTTTCTCATGCATATCTTTTTTATGGTCCCAGAGGTTCTGGAAAGACAACAATCGCCCGGCTTTTAGCAAAAGCAATTAACTGTGAGAACAGAAAAGGATACGAACCCTGTAATAAATGTTCTGCCTGCCAAGAAATAAATGAGGGTAGAGCAATCGATTTAATTGAGATAGACGCAGCGTCTAATAGAGGAATAGACGAAGTAAGACAGATAAAAGAGGGAGCAAAATTTCCTCCAACAAGATTGAAGTATAAAGTATTTATAATAGATGAAGCACACCAACTTTCAAAAGATGCAGCCAATGCTCTTTTAAAAATTTTAGAAGAACCTCCAAAGCATGTGGTATTTATACTGGCCACCACCGAAATTCAAAAGATGATTCCTACAATTATTTCTCGCTGTCAAAGGTTTGATTTTTATCGTCTTAGAAAAGATCAAATCATCAAGAAATTAAACTACATCTGTCAGCAAGAAAAAATTCGTGCTGATGACGAAGCCTTAGATTTAATTGCTACTAATGCCGAAGGTGCAATGAGAGATGCCGAAAGCCTACTTGAACAGATTATCACCTACGCTCAAACACTTAAAAAAAATAAAATTGAAAAAAAAGATGTTCAAGAATTACTGGGCTTGGTGGAAAACGAGACAATTATTAAATTTTTGGATTTTCTAGTAAACAAAAAGAGTAAAGAAGCAATTGAGTTTTTAAATCAAAATATTCAAAAGGGAATAGATCCGAACAATTTTTTAAAAACTCTTATTAAAATCTTGCGGCACATTTTGCTTTTACAAATTGATAATAATCTTTCTAATGTATTTTTAGATCAACTAACACAAGAAACAAAAGAATGTCTGATTAAATATGCGAAAAAAATTCCAGAAAACGATTTAAGAATAATGCTGAAAAAATTTATGGAAGCAGAAGCCCGTATTAAATACAGCCCTATTCCTCAACTTCCCATCGAGCTTTCTGTGATTGAAATCTGCGAGAGTTAGTGGTATAAATAAAAAGCTTGGGAGGTCGTCTAATGGTAGGACAGTGGCCTTTGGAGCCACGAGTGCAGGTTCGAATCCTGCCCTCCCAGCCA
>JAGGVA010000061.1 GCA_021158195.1 bacterium
CGAGGTATCAGTTGAGTTTGTATTCTATACTCAAGATAACAGAGATATTTGAGTTCCTTCATAATCGCGAGATAGATGGTAAGGTGTATGTGGATGATGGGATGATGCGCGATTTCAAGCAGTATCTCAGGCAGTATGGTGGAGAGGTATATTGAAAAATATGGTCATCGGAGTGGAATTCAAGCATTGAAGCGAGAAATGATATTACAGTTGTTACATTGTAACCGATGCTCCCCCTCTTATTCTATCTTTCTACTTACAGTCCGATGAAAAATGGAGATGAATGTAAGATAAAATAGCATAACTCTGTAGATAATCACAAAAATGATTCTAAGTTTGGTATTGGGGGCATTTTCGATGAGCTTTAATAACCGCAACAAGACTCAAATAAGAATATTATGGATAAGTCTCCGCCATAGCTTTACATTTTGTGAATCGCTATAAATTATTGTAAAATACCGAAAAGCTTATATAGATGCAAAACTACTTAGCATGTTGAAGTGCAATATTGCAAGGCGCAATATTGCAATATGAAGGTGATAACATGGGAGGCTGCAAAAGTATAACAATTCGCTTTAAAGAGGAGGAGGAACTGTATAAACAATTCATTCAAGCCAAAGCAAAACTTGATGCACAGAGAGAAGAAAGCGGGGAAAGAAAAATAAGTTGCACAGATTTCGCAAAAAAACTTCTTTATGCAGCATTGAGAGAGGAAGGACGAGAGTGAAAGAGAGGGGGAGGGGGAAAGGGGAAGAAGAGGAGAAGAATAAAAAATGGAGAATATTTTTATATCATGATGCACAAGAGTAAAGGGGATGAAGAATGGTGGAAAATAATAAGGATAAGGAAGCGGCAAATGAAATTGCAAAAGAACTTAAAAAAGCGATGGATAAGCTGAAAGAAAATCCAATGCAAGTATATGTATTGAAAGATGCTGATAAGAGTATAAAACAGTTAGTTGAAAAAGTGTATAGCACCTCTCCTGATGCATTATTCCTCATGTTTTTTTATAGTAATTTCAGATATCACTTATGGGCGCACATAGCTGGGGATGCATCATTAAAAATGACCGATTCAGAAACACAAGGTATTGTGACAAAGGTCAGAGATGGTTTAGATTACTTAGTTGAAAGTTTAATGGCATATGATAAAAAAGAAATATATACTGCCTTAGTAAAACTTGTTTCTGATTATCTAAAGGAATTAAACAAAGGGAGGGAAGAAGGAGATGAGCGTAAATACTAAAAAGAAGAATTACGAAGTCTTAGTAAAGCGACCGGCTATTATGAACAAGAACGAGTTCGTTTACACCGCAGGGTATACAGGGTATGACTTCTTTGACCTTAGTAAACTGACTCTTTCGCCAAAGACGTCTGGGGATGTAGTTGAAATGTATGTGGAGTTGCTTGAAGAAGCTAAAAGAGAGGGTTTGAAGTTCAATAAATTAGCGTTCATAGAAAGAACAATCGGTCCTATGACAATAGCTTCTCAACTCTCTTCAAGGGAAAATTTAGAAATCGTGGTTATTAGAACGAAGGTACCATGCTCATGCCAGTTATGCAAGAGAAAATTACGAATTAAAGGTAGCGTAGAACCCCCTCTTTTCAATGATGATAGAGTGGTAATCGTGACTGATGTTGTTACTACCGGAGGAACAGTGTTGGATGCAATTAATATTATAGAGGAGCCGGGTGCGAAAGTTGTTGCAGTCGTTGCTATACTTGACAGGAAAGCAAAGGATAAAGGTAAAACGGGAAAAGAGAGGATAGAAGAGAAAGGTGCAAAACTATTTTCTTATTATACGAGGGACGAACTATTAACATTAGGATTTGCAATGCCAAGTGAGGAAGACCTTAGACAAAAAGATCTTCTGCTTGAGCTAAGTAAAGCAATATGTCTATCAGAAGAGGAGACAGGTTTGGGGAAAAGCCTTTTTGATTATCTTGCTGAGAAAATCCTAAAGAATAAAAAAGATGCTGAAATTAACGAAGAGAATAAAAGATATATCAGAAATATGTTAACATCTATGACAGTAAGTACAAGACTTAGTGTACTTCAGTCTACGGAGTTGGCGGAAGTAAAAGAAAAATGACACAGTCTCAGTATGAAGTATTTATCTGTTATGAGACAACATCGGAGTCTGATCTTGCGGTAAATCTGAGAGAATTATTAAGAAGAGTTAATATTAAAGCATTTGTTGCAGAGCTAGATATCCCTGAAGGCGAGGAATGGAAGCCCTATATAGATGACATCATTGCGAACTGCAAGCATTTTGTAGCAATTATAGGTAATGTAGCATTATTCTCTGACGAGGTAAGAAGAGAAGTTAATCTGGCGAAAAGATTAGGAAAGGTGATTATACCTTGTATACATGAGAACACCAGAGACAAGTTATTGGAAGAAGCAACACCATTCAATCAGTTAATGGGAATTCAAGGGGTGTTTCATTTTCGCGATAAGTACGAATTAAGTAGGAAGGTAGTTGATGCTCTTCTGAAAGACGATTACTATCTAAATAAGGGCTTAGAAAAGTTATACAAAAAGCATAGTATCAAAACAACCCCGAACTACGGTGAAACGTGCATTAAGTTATCTACAAAGAGAATAATGGAGAACATACAAACCTTTGTAAAAGCCGTAGAGTCAGAGGAGGAATATAACGCTATTTTTAAAAAATTCAAAGAGGTGATGATAAATATTAAAAGAACTAAAGGCATAGTATGTCAATGAAGGAGTAAGATAAGATGTTTAACTACCAACTAGGAATCATCCCCGCCTTGGATGTAGACATACAGAAAGCGAAAAAGATAGCAGAAGCTGTCAAAGGTTTGAAGAAAGAAATTGCGGGATTAAAGATAGGTTCAATTCTCTGCTGGCAGCACGGCTTACCAAAGGTGGTGGGAGAGTTAAAAAAGGTGTGCGATTTCCCAGTGATATTTGATGCGCAGAAAGCATGCACGGATATTCCAGATATAGTGAGAAAACAAGCAAAAGTGGTTGCTAATGCTGGAGTTAATGCTTTTATTGCAGCACCACAAGGCGCTGGCTCGGCGACGCTTACCGCTTTTGTTGATGCCTGCAAAGAATACCAAATAGTCCCTATTGTGGTCTTAGAAATGACACATCCGGAGTTCAGTGCGTTTTTATCAAGAGATGCCGCAGAGAAGATATTAGAGAAGAGTATTGATTTAGGTGTGAGGAATTTTGTTGCTCCAGCAAATAAGCCAGAACGGCTGAAACTTTATAAGAATATCGCTAAGAAGAAACGCAAAGTGATAAAAATTCTTTCCCCAGGTGTGGGCCCTCAAGGTGGGGGGCCTGATACAGCGGTTGAAGCAGGTGCTGATTTTGTCATTGTTGGGAGAGCAATATACCAAGCAGAAGAACCAAAAGAAGAAGTAAAACGGATATATGATCTGATTGATAAAGCGTATAGTAGTAGAAAAGAGTGATACCTGATATTTGCCTTGCACCTAAAATAAGAGAGTTTCTTGCAAGGAACATACACCAGCGGTTCTGGCTGTCTCTCTTCCGGAAGCACCGGTAATCGTATGATATCCCAATAGCACCCAACCGGCCTTTCAAGTTCTGCCATCCTTGCTTGCTCCTTATATACTCTTCTATCGCCACTAAAGGCATTTTCCGGGTCCCTAAAGTATTCCTTCTTCCCGAGAAATGCGATTTCTTTTGTTGTGTATCCTTTTTTGTAAGATACGCAACACGGGAGAAAGTCAAGATATAGTGCTTGATCGCCGTTAGAGAGTGTTTCATGTGTGTTCGGTTAAGCAATCTATATCCCCTTGACTCAGCCTTCTTTAATATTTGGATCACATCTCTGACCAAAATAAATACCGTATAATTTGGCAGCTAACGTTTTTTAACCTACGCATCAAGGTTATCTTTAAATATTGGTAATTAGTTACCAATAATAAGAGGTGGCAAAAGTGGCTTTAATTGTAAAAGAGATAAAAGGACACAAGTATATCTACGAGGTGAGTTGGGATCCCGAGAAGAAAAAGCAGATATGGAACTACGTTGGTAAAGAAAGAGGTGCTAAAGGCGTTGATCCTGAAAAACTAAAGGATGAGATTTACAAGGCAATAAAGAAGGATTATCGAATAAAAATTTCGAAGAAAGATCTAAAGCATCTGAGGAATGTGGTGGAGAAAGTAATAGATAAACACAAGGGACATTGGTAAAAGTTACCAATAGATATAAGATAATGGAATAGATGCATGAGAGGGGGCGTTTTTTAAAAATCTACCGTGTTTAGCTTTTTAAAGCAAATTTAAAAATTACGTAGTGCATTCAGCAATCCTCCTTAACCGAACACCGATGGAGAGTGTTTTAGTCTCCTTTCAATCTCAGTGTAGGTTCTTCGCTCCATGAAAAGCCTGACGGCTTCTACCTTGTGTGATACGCCTGGACCGATGTCTTTTTGCTGCCCTCGTGTTGGAACGATCACGCCGCGCTTTGCAAGTGCCTTAATGTCTCGCCTTACCGTTCTGACACTGCAATTCAAGAGCTTTACTGCGATGTCCTCCTGCGTAAGCGAGACCCCCTGGTCCCAAGCTTCATGAGTAACCCTGGCGAGCCTTGCCTGACGAAGAGCAGCAAGCCCATACTTACTCC
>JAGGVA010000012.1 GCA_021158195.1 bacterium
TTCTTTGTTATCCTTATTAATCTTTTTGCTTCCTCAGTTACATTCCCTACGGGGATCGTTACCGCCATATCAGCAAAATAGCCCTGATATTTTATCCCAAAATCCAAAGAAACAATATCTCCATCTTTTATTTGATATTTTGATGGCAAGCCATGAACAATAACATCATTAACAGAAACACATAAAACCGCAGGGTATCCTTCATATCCCAAAAAAGCAGGTTTTACATTATACTTTTTTATTAATTCTCTTGCTCTCTTTTCTAATTCCTCAGTTGCAATTCCAACTCTTACTTCTTTTTGAAGTTCATCTAAAATTTTAGCCAGGATTTTTCCAGCCCTGGCCATTATTTCAATTTCATGAGTAGTTTTTATTGGAATTTTTGACATTTTTATATTACAAATTTATATTACAAAAGTATTTTTGAGAAATGACGCAGTCAATCTGCCCAGCGAGCAGATTGCTGCTCGGCGCTCGGCCTCGCTCTCCCCGCTTAGCGGGGAACCATGCCCGCTCGGCCTCCGCGACGCATTTCTCAAAAATACTTTTGTGTATAATTTATTTTACTTTTGTAACTCTCTTAAAATCCTCTTAAAAATCACTGCCGGAGGTGGAGCAGCACTTATTTTTTTTACCTCAAAACCCTGTTTTTTAAAATACTCAATAATCGGCAGGGTTTGTCTTTTATATTCTTTTAATCTCACTTTAATAGTTTCGGGGTCATCTAACTTTTTCCGTTTTATAAGTTTTGAACCGTCTAAAGGACACTTTGTAAGTTTTTTTGTTTCTTCGTTGTATAAAATTGGGTGTCTTAGAAGTTGACAAATTCTTCGGTGAGAATTTCTAAAAATCGATGCTTTTGGAGACAAAGTAAATAAAATAATCTTTATATTTTTCTTTCCGTAAAGTTTGCTTAAAAGAGGCATTATATTTTCTGCCTCATACAGGGTTCTTGGAGAACCGGCAAAAACAATTCCCTCCCCTTTCTCTGACAATTCTTTTATCTTTTCTTTAACCCAATAAGTTACTAATGGAGGCGAACACAATCCTCCTGTTTCCCAAATTTTTTTCTCATCTAAAAGATAATATTTTTTTCCTTCTATCTCTACAAACTCCCCCTTTTTTGCATTCATTATCTCCTTTTCTATAATTTTACTTGTCTCAAGATAATAAAGCCCTAATTTGTCTGCCAAAAGGGTTGCTTGAGTTCCCTTTCCTGCACCAGGCGGCCCAATAATAATTATTATTAATTTTGAATTTTTAATTTTGAATTTTGAATTAGATTTTTTCATAGTCTCTCATCTGCAATTGAGCATTAATCTGTTTTACTGTATCTAAAACAACCGAAACCACAATTAAAACAGAAGTACCCCCTGTTAAAAACCGGAAGGTTGTAATTTTTGTAAGCCCTTGAATAATATATGGCATTACTGCTATTAAGCTTAAGAACAAAGCACCAACAAATAAAACCCTGTGAAGAATTTTTGTTAGATATCTTGCCGTGGAAGCGCCCGGTCTAATACCAGGAATAAAGCCACCCATCTTCTGTAAGTTTTGAGAAATTGCTTTTGGGTCAAAAGTAACCATTGTGTAGAAATAAGTGAAGGCAAACACTAAAACAAAATAAAGAGATCCCCAGGCAACCTTGTTATTAAGAAAATCAGAAACACTTTGAGCAATGTGTCCTACTGTTCCCCCAACATTTACCAAAAAACCGGCTACCATCCCTGGAAACATCAAAATTGAAAGGGCAAAAATTATCGGAATAACGCCAGCAGGATTAACGCTCATCGGAAGGTAAGTTGAAACCCCTCCATACATTCTTATTCCTCTTACTCTTTTGGCATAGGAGATGGGGATGTTTCTTCTTGCTTCAGTTACCACCACTACTCCAAAGATGATAACAACTGCTGCGCTAAGGAAAAGTATATAATATGGAATTTGGGCAGGGTCCCAATTAAAAATTGTCTGTAAGATATTTGCGGGAACACGAGAGATAATTCCTGCAAAAATAAGTAAAGAAACTCCGTTACCAATCCCTTTTTCTGTAATTAACTCTCCTAGCCACATCAAAAGCAAACTCCCGGCTGTAACAGTAATAACTGATGCAAACAAAGCAAGTGGCGAAGTGATAGTTATAGCATGCTGTCTTTGTAAAAGAGTAATCATTGCGTATGCTTGAAGAAAAGCCAAGGGCACGGTTAAAATTCTTGCATATTGATTAAATTTTTGCCTTCCTGCTTCTCCTTCCTCTTTATAAAGCCGTTCTAGAGACGGAAAAATCATTGTTAAAAGTTGCATTATAATGATGGCTGTAATGTAAGGTCCTAAACCCAACATTACAATGGAAATATTGGAGAGCGTTCCTCCGGAAAATATGTTCATTAGGCCAAAAACTTGGAATCTAGCAAAGAAATCTTCAAGATTTGCTTTATCAATACCAGGAATGGGAATATTTGCCAAAAGCCGGAAAATCACAAAAATAAAAAGAACAAAGAAAATTTTTCTTCTTAAATCTCTTATTTTAAATATTTGAATTATCTTATCAAACTTCATTGTTGTTTTTTGGTTTAATGAATTCTCATTAAGAAATTTCCACCTTGCCTCCTGCTTTCTCTACTTTTTCTTTTGCAGATTTAGAAATCAAACATTGACGAATAATAATCTTTTTTGTAATTTCTCCATCACCCAAAATCTTCACCTGAGGAATTCTTCCTTTAATTTTTTTAATCAATTTCTTTTCAATTAAAGATTCTGGAGTAACTACTTCCCCTTCTTTAAATTTTACCTCAATCTGAGAAAGATTAACAATTTCCAGCGGGCGTTTTTGAAGTGGGTTAAAATTATAACCTCTAAGTTTTGGGTACTTTTTAATAATTTCTCGAATAATGGGCTGCAATTTATGCCCTGCTCTTGCTTTTTGTCCCTTCACTCCTCTACCCGAATAAGTACCTCTCTTCCCTCCTCTTCCCACTCTTTTCTTCTTCTTGAGTTTATTTTTTGGTTGAATCTGATGAAGTTGCATAGTTTTGTTTTATCTTTAACTGCTGAAATGCCTTAATTACTGCTTGAGCGTTGTTTAGTTTATTCCGTGTAGCACCAAGAATTTTAGAAGAAATGTTTTTGATACCCGCTAGTTGACAAATCACTCTTACTGTACCTCCGGCTACTAATCCCCTTCCCTGTTTTTGAGGACGTAACAACACCTTGGCTGCTCCGGCTTTAGCAAAGACTTCATGAGGAATAGTATCATTGATAATTGGCACCTCTATGATATTTTTCTTTGCCTTAAGAGTAGCTTTTTCCACTGCTTGAGCCACATCTTTTCCCTTTGCTACTCCCACTCCGACTTTCCCATTTTTATTTCCTATCACCACCACAGCCCTAAATCTTAACTGCTTACCTCCGGCAGTCACCCTTGTAACTCTTTTAATCTCTAAAACTTTTGTTTCAAATGCTTCCTCTATTTGTTCTTTTTCTTTCTCTTTTGATATGTTATCTTTTTTGGTATTATCTTTATGCATACTTCACTTTTTATTTAAAATTTTAAACCGCCGGCTCTTGCCCCTTCGGCTACTGCCTTCACTCTTCCATGATATTTATATCCTCCCCTATCAAAAACTGCTGAGTTAATATTTAACTTCTGCAGTTTTTGGGCTATTAACTTGCCCACCTCAAAAGCCATAGCAACCTTTGAAGAAAATTGCTTCTTTGTTTCAGAGGGAACCTTTTTTATTTCTCTATCACTGGCAGAAGTCAATACCCTTCCTTTAGCGTCATCAATGGCTTGAACATAAATATGTTTATTAGATCTAAAAACACACAAACGCGGCTTTATAGAGGTTCCCTTTACTTTAGCACGCACTCTTTTATGCCTTCTTTCCCTTTTTTCTCTTTTTTCCTTGATATCCATAATAGTAAATTCAAAGTTTAAAGTTAAAAGTTAAAAATTAAAAGTTAAAAATTTTTAATTTTACCTGCCCGCCGAAGCGCCAGCGGAGGCGGGAATTGTAATTTTGCATTTTGCATTTTGAATTTTTAATTTTTATTGTGTTGCTCCGGC
The DNA here is from genome assembly GCA_021158195.1 of bacterium. Taxonomy (GTDB): domain Bacteria; phylum Patescibacteriota; class Minisyncoccia; order Minisyncoccales; family PEYH01; genus JAGHAC01. The sequence goes on from JAGGVA010000012.1 coordinate 4,064, forward strand.
TGCTTTTTTACCTAACTTCATTCTTATCTTTTCTCCTAAATATCTAATTCCTGAACCTTTGTATGGCTCTGGTGGTCTTACTTTTCTTATTCGGGCAGCCATTTCTCCTACTTTTTGTTTATCTATACCCTTCACACTTACAATATTTTTCTCTACAGCAAAATCTATTCCTTCTTCTTTCTGAATAGTGACGGGATGACTATATCCTACTTCTAAAACAAGATTGCCCTGTCCATCAACAGATGCTTTATATCCAATGCCTCTCAATTCTAATTTCTTCTCATAACCTTGGGTAACTCCAACAATCATATTGTTAATTAAACTCCTATATAAACCCCACAAAGCCTTCACATTTTTTGACCGTGTATTCTCTTCTTTTGGCATTACTTTTAAATAATTATCTTCTTTTTCCACTTTTATTTTTTCATCATATTCAAGTAAGAGCTCCCCTTTCGGGCCCTTTACTTTAATTTCTCCTTCTTTAATTTCTACTTCTACTCCCTGCGGTATTAAAATTGGTTGTTTCCCTATTCTGGACATAATAACAATTAAAAATTTAAAATTAAAAGTTAAAAAATGCAGTTAAAAATTCAAAATTAAATATAGATTTTGATTTTTCAATTTTGAATTTTGAATTGAAATTTTGCATTTTTAATTTTTAATTTTTAATTTTCTTTTACCATATCTCGCATAGCACTTCTCCGCCTAAATGTCTTCTGCGAGCCTCTTTATCTGTCATCAATCCCTGAGATGTTGAAATTATTGCAACTCCATATCCTCCTTTTGGGGCTTTAATCTTTTTGTAGGGTAGATAAACCCTCCTCCCTGGCTTGGAAACTCTTTTCATATCAATGATTTTAGGCTCTCGATTTTCGTATTTCAAAAAGATTCTAATAATTCTTTTGTTACGTCTAAACTTTTTTTCTACTTTTTCAACAAATCCTTCTCTTTCCAAAATAAGAGCTATCTGATATTTAATTCGAGAATAAGGAATATCAACGGTTGGATGTCCTACCGCTTGCGCGTTTTTAATCCTTATTAACATGTCGGATATTGGATCAGTCATCATAATAGTAAATTCAAAGTTTAAAATTAAAAGTTAAAAATTTTTAATTTTACCTGCCCGCCGAAGCGCCAGCGGAGGCGGGAATTGTAATTTTGCATTTTGAATTTTGAATTTTGAATTTTCTTTCTTACCAACTTGATTTTCTTACTCCGGGAATTTCTCCCTTGTTTGCCAATTCTCTAAAACAGATCCTACATAAGCCAAACTTTCTCATATATCCTTTTTTTCTGCCACAGCGAAAACAGCGCCGAACAATCCTCGTTTTATATTTTGGCTTCTTTTGTGCTTTAACAATTTGTGCTTTTGTTGGCATAATAGTAAATTCAAGGTTTAAAATTAAAAGTTAAAAATTTTTAATTTTGAATTTTGAATTGAAATTTTGCATTTTGAATTTTTAATTTTGAACTTTCTTTAGAGGGAATCCCAATAACCTATACAATTTTTCTGCTTCTTCTCTTGTTTTTGCGTTTGTAACCACTGTTATCTCAAGCCCAAATATCCTTCTTACATTTTCGGAAGAAACTTCTGGAAAAACTATATGCTCTTTAATTCCGATGGTCAAGTTTCCATTCTTGTCTATAGAGTCGGGGTCTATCCCTCTAAAATCTCTTGTTCTGGGAAGAGCAATATATATCAACCTCTCTAAAAAATCATACATTCTTTTACCTCTTAAAGTCACTTTTGCTCCTATTACCATTCCTTTTCTTATTTTAAAACTAGCAATTGATTTTCTCGCTTTAGTAAATAAGGGTTTCTGTCCTGTGATTAGTGACAAATCATGGGCAATCTCATTAGATATCTTTTCTCTTTCCTGTTTTGTTAGACCCGCCACTAATCTTCCAAATCCAGTATTAATTACCACCTTTTCAATGCGTGGTACCGCCATCTTATTTTTATAACCAAATATTTCCATCATCTTTGGGATTACTGTCTTTTCAAATTTTTCTTTTAATTTTTCCATAATTTTATTCAAATTCGTGATTACAAACCTTACAAACTCTAAATTTTTTATCTTTTACTTTGGTATATCCTACTTTTGTAGGTTTGCCGCACTTAGGACAAATCACTTTTACATTTGAGACATCTATTGGTCCGGGCTTCTCAATAATCTGACCTTTCTCTCCCTCTCTTCTCGGTCTTACATGTTTTTTTTGAATATTAATGCCTTCCACCAAAATTTTGTTCTTTTTGGGGAAAACTTTTATCACTTTTCCTTTCCTTCCCTTGTCATCTCCTGCTATTATCAGTACTGTGTCGCCTTTTTTAACCTTCATAAGTTTAAATTAACTCTGGTGCCAAGGCCGCAATTTTATGAAAACCTTTTTCTTTTAATTCTCTAGGAATGGGACCAAAAATACGTCCCCCTTTTGGTTCTTTTGTTTTACCGTCTAAAATAATTACTGCGTTTTCATCAAAACGAATATAAGAGCCATCGGGGCGCCTAAATGGTTGTCTCTGTCTTACTACTACCGCTCTTACTACATCATGGGTCTTTACTGGCTTTCGTGGCTCAGCTTTTTTTACGGCAACCACAATAATATCACCGATACGAGCGTACCTTCTTTTGCTTCCCCCAATCAGACCAATACATTGCACAATTTTTGCCCCACTATTATCAGCCACTTTTAACATTGTTTGTTTTTGGATCATATTTTTCTCTACATAAAAAATTAATCTTTGGCAAGTAAAAATCACTCTTCTTTTTTGTCTTCTTCTTTATCTTTCTGAGTTTTTTCTTCGGTACTTTTCTTCTCTTCTTTCTCTATGTCTTGTTCATCTGATGCTTTTTCTTCCAAAAGTTCTTGCTTACTTAAAATCTTGACTACCCTCCACCTTTTTTCTTTACTCAAAGGACGAGTTTCTTGAATAATAACTAAATCACCCTTCTTGCATTCATTTTTTTCATCGTGGGCTTTGTATTTTTTGTGAATTTTATAATGCTTTTTAAATTTGGGGTGGATTTTTATTTTTTCAACTCTTACTACCACTGTCTTGTCCATTTTATCTGAAACCACCACCCCTATCATTGTTTTTTTAGGCATATTTTATAAAAATTAGTTAATTTCTTTGGCTCTTCTTTTCTCATTAATTACTGTCAAAATCCGAGCAATATCTTTTTTGATGGCTCTTATTTCTCTTAAATTTTTCACCTTACCAGCCACTAAATCAAACCTTAATTGTCTCAAGGCCTCTCGCTTCTGATGTAAAAGGGAATGAAGTTCTTCTTCGCTTTTGTTTCTTAAATCTTGGGCCTTCATACTTAATCTTGTTTTATAAATTTTGTTTTAATTGGAAGTTTGTCAGATGCTTTTCTAAATGCTTCTTTGGCAATATCTTCATCTACTCCTGCCAGTTCGAACAAAATTCTTCCCGGCTCTACAGGAAAAGCATAAAAAGCAACACTACCCTTTCCTCCTCCCATAGGAACCTCATCTCCTTTTCTTGTTATTGGTTTATCTGGAAAAATACGAATCCATAGTTTTCCTCCCTTCTTTAGATATCTCATTACTGCTTTTCTTGCCGCTTCAATTTGTCGAGCGCTTATCCATTTTGCTTCTAAACTCTTTAATCCATATGTACCAAAAGCAAGCTCACTACCTCGAGTGGCTACTCCTTTTGTTCGTCCTTTTTGCATCTTTCTATGTTTTACCTTTCTTGGTTGAAGCATAAAATCAATTTAAAATTCAAAGTTAAAAGTTTAAAATTGCAGTGTAAAATTTAAGATTAACAATTTAAAATTAAATATAAATTTTTAGGTTTGTTCATTTTGAATTTTGAATTGCAATTTTTAATTTTGAATTTTTAATTTTGAATTTTTAATTTTGAATTTTTAGTCAAATTTTTCTCCCTTGTAAAGCCAAACCTTTACTCCTATCACTCCGTATGTGCAGTATGCCTGAGCAAAACCATAATCGATATCTGCTCTAATTGTTTGTCTGGGCAATCTTCCAAACTGAAGCCACTCCCTCCTTGCTATAGTAACACCATTTAACCTTCCAGAAACTTCTATTTTGGCTCCTTCAACCTCTTTATAGCTTTGCACCTTTGCCAGTGCCTGCTTGAGTACTGTTCTGTAGGGTACTCTTTTCTCTATCCTTTGGGCAACCCATTGAGCAACCAACTGCGCACTTGACCAAGGATTTCTAATTTCTTTAACATCAAAACGAATTTCTATTTTATTTTTAGACTTTAAAATCTTTTTCTCTATCTCGTTTTTTAAAATTTCCAAGCCCTTACCTGCTCTTCCAATAACTAAGCCGGGTCTAGCGGTATAGATAATTATGTTAATCTTACCGGGCGATCTTTCTATTTCAACTTTTTCAAGAGAGGCATCTTTCAATTTATTCTTTAGATATTGACGAATTCTAAAATCCTCTTCCAAATTCTTGGAGAAATCTTTATCAGCAAACCATCTCGAATCCCAAGTAGAGATATAGCCAACTCGATAAATTTTAGGGTGAACTTTATGAGCCATAAAACTATTTTTTCTTTTTGGGTTTTAATTTTTCGTTTTGACTTTTAGGCTGTGCCTGCCCGTCCGGCAGGCGGGGTTTTGACTTTTGACTTTTGCGTTTTAAGTTTCTATTATCCATTTCTGTCAAAACTAAAGTAATGTGGCTTGTTTTCTTCTGAATTTCATAAGTTACCCCTCTTGCTCGGGGTCTCCATCTTTTTAATTTAGGCCCTTCGTTCACTACTATTTTTGAAATATAAAGATTTTCTTTCTTTAATTGAAAATTATGAGAAGCATTGGCAATGGCTGAATTTAGCAATTTTAAAATAGGTTTTGCTGCTCTTTTTCTTGTAAAATTCAAAATATGTGTTGCCTCTTCAACACTTTTACCGCGAACAAGATCTGCTACTAATCTTACCTTTCTCGGCGCTATTCTTAAATATCTTAATTTGGCAGTAACTTCCATATATAAAATTCATTAAGAAGATTGAGCAGATTTGGCGCGCGCCTCAAGTTCTCTCTGCATTTTTCCTCCATGCTTCACAAACTTAGTAGTAGGAGCAAATTCTCCTAGTTTATGACCCACCATCTCCTCGGTAACGGTTACAGGGATAAAATCCTTTCCATTATGAACTCCAAAAGTAAAACCTACCATTTCTGGAACAATGGTACAATCCCGAGACCATGTCTTAATTATTGTCTTGTCTCCAGGCTTCAAATTCTTGATTTTCTTCAAAAGTTTCTCGTCTATATATGGACCTTTTTTAAGTGATCTTGCCATATTAGATTAGTGAGTAGTGAATAGTGAATAGTGAATAGTGAATAGTGGGTAGTGGGTAGTTAATTATTTCTTTTTGCGTCTTTGTAAGATAAATTTATCGGTATGCTTTCTTTTTCTCGTTTTTACTCCTCTTGCCGGTTTACCCCACGGAGTTTTGGGCATTGGCATTCCTACTCCGGCTCTTCCTTCTCCTCCACCATGAGGATGATCAACTGGATTCATCGCTGCACCTCTTACATGGGGCTTTCTTCCTTTTAACCTCAATCTACCTGCCTTTCCCCATTTTACATATCTGTGTTCTGGATTGGAAACCGCGCCAATACTGGCAAAACATTCTGAATTTATTTTTCTTATCTCACCTGATGGCATTTTGAGATGAGTATATCCTTCCTCGTGCGCTAAAACTGTAGCTGATGCCCCCGCACTTCGTACTAATTTTCCTTTTTGGTTGGGTACCACCTCTATATTATATACCGCCTGCCCTACAGGAATATACTTCAATTTCATTCTATTACCGGGCTTTATCTCCGTCTTTTCAGCAGTAAGAACTTGATCGCCTACTTTTAATCCTTGAGGGGCAAGAATATATCCTTTTGTTTTATCTTCATATTCTACCAGAGCAATAAATGCTGTTCTATTGGGGTCGTATTCCAAGGCAGTTACCTTTCCGGGAATATTTATCTTTTCTTGACCAAAATTAATAATTCTATACAGCCGTTTTGCTCCACCTCCCCTAAACCTCACTGTTATTCTTCCCTGTTGATTCCTTCCACCTGTCTTCTTCAATGGCAAAAGAAGGCTCTTTTCGGGCTCTTTCTTGCTTAAAACAGTGGTATCGGCTCTTGTTGCGTGTCTTCTTGACGGTGTAGTTGGTGAATATTTTTTCATATATTAATTTTATCTTGGCAAAATTTCTATTGCTTGCCCTTCTTTTACTTTAACAATTGCCTTTTTATAACCTTTTCTCCAACCCTCTACCCTACCTCTTCTTCTTTTTTTTCTTGGAACATTAATAATTCTAACCTTTTCCACCTCAACTCCATAAATCTCTTCTATTGCCTTTTTAATTTCTGGCTTGTTGGCTTTAGGAAAAACCTTAAAAACATACTCATTTTTCTCTGCCAAAAGAGTTGCTTTTTCTGTAATATGCGGCTCTTTTATAACCATCCAAGCAAACCCTTCTCCTTTCTTGATTGGTTTTTTCTTATCTTCAACGGTTTCCTTTTTCTTCTCTACCTTCTTTTTTTCTGTTTCTTTTTTCTTTTCAACTTTTTCTTCCAATTTTAAAGATGGAGCCTTCTTCTCTTTTACCTCTTTTTTTTCGCTTTCTTTCTTTTTTCTTTTAAAAATCCCTAAAGCCATTTTATTTAACAAAAGTTTCCTTAATTACTTTAATAGAATCTTTTGGCAAAACCAAATATTTGTATTTTAACAACTCCAAAACATTAAGGTTTCTTGCCTCTATCACCTCAACTTTTGGTATATTATAAGCCGACCTTATGATATTATCATCTTTTTTGGGAATTGCAATAAGCAAGGATTTTTTCTCAATAACTTTTGCCTTCTCTTTAAGATTTTTAATAATTTCTGCCATCTTCTTTGTCTTAGGAGTGTCTATTTCCAGTTTGTCCAAAACAACAAGTTCGTTATCTTTTACCTTACCTGAAAGTACTGATAATAGTGCCTGTCTCTTCATTCTTTTGGGAATTCTTTTTTTGTATTTCTTTTCTTTTCTGGGACCATGCGCCACTCCTCCTCCTACCCAAATCGGAGAACGAATAGAACCATGTCTTGCTCTTCCTGTGCCTTTTTGACGCCATGGCTTTCTTCCCCCTCCGCTTACTTCACCTCTATCTTTGGTATGTGCCCACGGGTGTCTTTGATTTGCCATCATACAAACAGCTACCTGATGAATCAGGTCTGGATTTATCTCTCTTTCAAATACTTCCTTTGGTAAAACTGTTGTGCCAATCTCTTCTCCTTTTTGATTATAAACCTTGACTTTCATAATAAAAATTAAAGACAGAAAATCAATTGAGGTCAAGGATTATTTAATCTCCTTTTCTAAAAATGCCTCAATATACTGGATATATTTTACAAAATCTTCTTTTTCCCGCCTTATCTGCTCTAAAAAAAATTTCTTATCAATCTCCTCATATCTATGAACAAGTCGGTTTCTTAATCCTACTACCGGAGCAATCTTGAGAGCAAATTCTGAAGGTATAATTTCTTTTTTTGCTATAATCTCAAAACTGCTCTGAAAATCTTGAGGAGAAGATAACTCTAAATTTCTAATTAAGTGGAGGTTGATATCAACCATTTCATCAACAATTAGCTGGAACACTCTTTCAATTGCTCTTAAGTAAAAAATTTTTTTAAGTATTTCCTTGTCTTCTAAGTTTAACACTTCTTCTAATTCTTTATAATAATCTTTTATCTTATCCAATTTTTGTTTGATAAAGTTTTTGTTAACCATATTTTTGTAAAAATTTCTTTAGTAAAAAATCTCTTAATTCAAACAATGGCTTTGCTTCAAAATAACGCCTCTGAGCATAAACTTGAAAAGCATCATAAATATTTTTATTCTCACAAAAAAGAATTTTATGATTGGAGAAAATCTCATAAAGCAATAAGGGGTTTGCTTTTCTTATATCTACTGTATCTACTTTGTCTGAAGAAAAAAGGGTCATCAAATGACAATTTAAATCTACTTCTTCTTTTAGGCTCAACTTTCTCTCAGATAAATAAGCGATATCAAAATCGCTCTCTGGATGAAGGAATTTCTCCTTTACTCTTGAACCAAAAAGCAACAGAAGTTTTATTCTGTATTTTTTGACAATTTCTTCAATTATTTTTTTATCAA
>JAGGVA010000055.1 GCA_021158195.1 bacterium
ATAAACTTCTTGAAAAATATAAAAAATTCGAAACCACAGAAGCACGGTTAGGCGCTCTTACCAGAAAGGGACTTTCTTCTACAGAGAGAGCGGCTATCATAAGGGCTATGTTTGAAAAGGGTGAAATGAAAAAGGTACCAGAGAACCTTAAGAAAGAAGTTTTTGAGCAACTTCCAAATCTTCCAAGCGAGATAAGGAAAAAACTTATTAAAGCAATGCCTGACATTGCTGAAGCCAAAAGAAAAGAAATGGAGGCAGGTATTGCTACTGCTATATTAAATGGGGATATTAAAAAGGCAGTAAAACTTCAAAAAGAGCAAGAAAGATTAGGACTGGCTTTGAAAAAGGAAGATATAGATAAAGGATACAGAAACCTTATAGAAAAAGTTGTTGGCAGCGCTTCTCCAAAAGACATAGAAAAATTTGATGAAAAACTTTTAAAGTCGCCTGAGGCGCAAGCAGCGATTCATAAGTTCTGGACAGGAAGAGAAGTGTCTAAGGCGGTTGAAAAATTTGGGAAATCATTTTTGGATCTCTTTCAAGAAGGATTGGATAAAACCGGACTTGAATGGTATCAGCAAAATAATCCACGACTTTATAGATATCTTCGTTCCAACGCTGCTCAAAATCTGGGTTTAGCAGCTCCCCTAAGCGCTCAAGAAAGAAAGGAAAAAAATATCCCTCTCCCTGCGGGTTTTCATGGAGGAAAAGAGTGGGGTGTTTTAACTGAAGAAGAAAAAGAAAAACTTAAAAAGCAACTCGAATCTCGAAAAAGACCACAAGAATTAATTAAAACTTTAGCAAAGGAGGCGGGTTTTGAGGCCTTAACAGATAAAGATATACAAAGAATACTTAAAAGCCCGTTAAGAATTTTAAGCCGGCGTGAAAGAAGACTGAGACAGGAATTACAAGAAATCATCAGAGAAGGCGGATATCAATATTTAAGCAGAGGAACAACAATAAGGAGCCCCAGCGAAGAAGAGGTTGGAGAAAGCGGAATAGAAAGTCAAAGTTTTATTGAAAAACCTCCTGAGAAAACCCCTCCCAGAAAAACACGAAGATATAGAAGACCCCCAGAAGAAGAAGTATAAAAAGGGGCGGCTTAAGACCGCCCCTTACCCTTGGATAACAATAATAATTCAAGCAGGGTCTTCATAAGAGGTGTAACTTGCTGAATTACTTGAGGGAGTCCTGCAGTCCAAGATCCCTTCTCTGCCAAGGTCTCCATAACTTCCAGTTCTAGAGCCTGTTTCATTGCTTCCTCTTCTGACAGTCCTCCCTCCTGCAGTTTCCGAGCAGTATTAAGAATAGGATCCGCTCGCTTGGTTGCCTCTCTGATTGCCTCATAAAGAGCCGCTTCTGCCTCTCTTTTAGCAATCAATGGCTTCTGTCTTGCTTGTTTTACCTCTTCTGGTAGGGCGAATCCGTCTATATAGACAGACAAAATCTCCAAACCTTTTTCTTCTGCTTCTGCTATTATTCTTTTCAGATCCTCTACTACCTCTGTATGTACCCTTGCTGCGTCCAATAATCTTCTTGCCTCTTCTTCTAACTCGTCAATGATTGGCTGAAGAATGTCTTTTTTGTTTGGGAAGTTTTCTATCTCCTTTTTAAGCGCCCTTATCCTCGTCCTTGTCCTTCTTTGTTTTGATCTCGTTATTTGAGGCGCTTGATTAATTCTGTTAAATATCTCACCCTGTCCCATACCTTCGTCTATTGCCTCTGCAATACGAAGAGTATGAAGATATCTTAAAACAACAGCCTCCACTACGTCTCTCACCCAAAGAACCCAATTAGAAACTCTATAAATCGGGTATTCTGGATGTTCTGGGTTAACCCTTACATAAACTACTGGATTTTGAGGTATAACAGGACCATCAACAAGTTGAACCGGTATTTCTTCTCCAGTGGATTCATCAATAAAAAGCGAAATCGGCTGCTTCCATACCCTTGGCTTTGCCCGAACCGTTTCCACAAAAGGAATTTTGTGACGCCACCCTGGCTTTACAACTCGATGAAATTCTCCAAATCTTTCAATAATCCATCTTTCTGGCTCCTGTACAATAATCACAGAAAAAAGGTAAACTCCAAGCAAGATAAACAACACCCCTGTTATAATAACTAGCGAGGCGTCCAGAAACATACCAAGTCCTACAAAGAGAACTCCTAACCCTAACAAAATCCACTTTGCTCTCTTGACCAACTTTCTTTGAACTCCTATTTCTGGTTTCATTTTCATCTCCTCCTTTTTTGTCTAAATTTTAAATGTTCCTTCTGGGTTACTATACATATTAAAATCGCATCTGTCAAATACTATTCTCTCTTTTTTTGAACTATGTTAAAATAAAGATATATGGAGATTTCAAAAGAAAAATTGTGGGAAATATTTAATCTTCTGCCTGATTCTTTGAAGGAAGCCGTGCTTTCTGAAGACACCGCAGAGGCAATTTGGAATATTTGTCGAATTTGCAATATTGAAGAGTCAAAGATTTCCCAGGTTTCAAAACTGGTTGGAAATGTACTAATGGGGCTTCTACCGCCTAATAGATTAAAAGATCGTTTACAAGAAATTGAAGGAATAAATCCAGAAACAGCACAAAAATTAGACGTCTACATCTCCCACTATGTTTTTGATCCAGTAAAAGAAGAGTTAGAAGAGATCTATAGTGAAGATTAATCGATTTAAAAATTTTTAAAAATTTTATGGAATATCCTCTGCCTCAATTTTTGGAAATTAAACCAAAGATTGCCGGTCCCTTAAACTTTCGGCAATTTATGTATTTGTTTGGGGCTTTGCTTTTTCTAATGATTTTTTATTTCACCAAACCCTTATTTACTTTCATTCTCATTGCTATTCCTACTGTGATAATTGCTATCGTCTTTGCTTTTGTAAAAGTTAAGGGTTATACTATTCCCACTTTAATAATACGAGCCCTTTCTTTTATGGCTAAAACAAAGGTTTATGTGTGGAAAAAGGATGTATCGCCAGCGTATGTATTACCTAAAAAAACCAAGAAAGAAGAGAAGGAAAGCACTACCCCAAAACTAGCAGAAAAAAGCCGATTAAAAGAGCTTTCCAAACTAGTAGAAATTCACAGAAGATAAAATATGGATTTACCTATCATTCCCTCAGGAGGTACGCAATCCCTCCTACCTATAAAACAAATAAGAGATGGAATTATTATTCTTAGAGATAATACTCTTAGGGGAATTTTAATGGTTTCCTCAGTCAATTTTGATCTTCGTTCTTCTGAAGAGCAAGAAGCAATAATTTACCAATTTCAAAACTTTCTTAACTCCCTAGATTTTTCTTGCCAAATCCTTGTCAACTCGAGAAAAATAAACATCACAGGTTATTTGGAGAAATTAAAACAAATAGAAGAAAAACAAGAAAACGAATTACTTCAAAATCAGATAAGAGAGTATCGTAACTTTATTGCTCAATTGGTAGAAGGGGGTTCTATTATGAATAAGGCGTTTTATTTAATTGTACCTTTTTATCTTGCGGAAAAGAAAAAGTCCGCCATTTTTCAATTTCAAGGAATACCCCAACTAACAGAAGAACTTTTTCAACAATATAAAGTTCAACTTTATCAGAGAATGGAATTCTTGGCTTTAGGGTTAAGAAGATGCGCCCTTTGGGCAATGCCCTTAAACACAGAGGAAATTATAGAACTTTTGTGGAGTTATTATCATCCAAAAGAGGCGCAGGTTGGATATTATCCTGAAATTCCTCCAGAATTAATCATTAGTTGATATGCCTTTTTCCTTCCTAAAGAATCTCTTCTCGGTTCCAAGCCGTTCTCAACCACAGGCAATGACCTTGTTGGATTTTATTGCTCCTCCAGCGATAAGAGTAGGTCCTAATTATATCAAAATAGGAGAAAAACTTGCCCGTTCATATTTTGTATTCTCTTTTCCCCGATATTTAAGCACAGGTTGGCTTTCTCCTATTGTAAATCTTGATATACCAATGGATCTTTCTATTTTTCTTCACCCTATAGATACTGGCTTGATCCTAAAACAATTACGAAAAAAAGTAACAGAAATACAGTCGGAAATAATGGAAAGAGAAGAAAAAGGGTTAATTAGAGATCCTGTATTAGAAACTGCCTATCGTGATGTAGAAACTCTACGCGACCGACTACAAACCGCTCAAGAAAGAATGTTTGATGTAGGTATCTATATAACTGTTTATGCTGATAGCGAAAAAGAAATGGAAAAAGCAGAGGCTACAATTAGAGCAATCCTCGAATCTCGTCTGGTATATATAAAACCAATGCTTTATCAGCAGGAAAAAGGATTTGTTTCTAGTTCACCATATGGATTGGATCAAGTAAAAGTTCATACCCGAATGAACACAAGCCCTCTATCCACGCTTTTTCCTTTTGTTTCCTTTGATTTAAGTTCTAACGAAGGAATTCTTTACGGGATTAATCAACATAACAACTCTTTAGTATTGTTTGATCGATTTACCCTCGAAAACGCTAATATGGTAGTTTTTGGCAAGTCGGGTGGGGGAAAATCATATGCAGTAAAATTAGAAATTTTGAGATATTTAATGCTAGGGGTTGATGTAATTGTTATTGACCCAGAAAATGAATATAAGTTTTTGTGCGACGCAGTTGGTGGAGGTTTTTATGATATTTCTTTAAAATCACCAAATCACATTAATCCCTTTGATCTACCCGAACCTTCAGAAGATGAAACTCCGGAAGAAGTTTTAAGGTCAAATATTATAAACCTTGTAGGGCTTTTAAGATTAATGCTTGGAGGCCTAACGCCGGAGGAAGACTCTATCATAGAACAGGCAATTACTGAAACTTATGCTGCTAGAGATATAACTGAAAAAACTGATCCTAAATTATGGCCTGAACGGCTTCCTTTGCTTTCTGATTTAGAATCTGTCTTGGAAACAATGGAGGGAGCAGAATCTCTTGTGCAAAGGTTAAGAAAGTTTACTAAAGGTGTGTATTCTGGGTTTTTTAACTATCCTACTAATGTAAAGATGAAAAAGAATATGGTTGTTTTTGGAATAAAGAACTTGGAGCCGGAATTAAGACCTATGGCAATGTATATTATTATGCGCTATATCTGGAACACTATCAAAGGAGAATTAAAGAAAAGAATACTTGTAATTGATGAGGCATGGTGGCTGATGCAGAATGAAGACAGTGCTTCTTTCCTTTTTGGAATAGTAAAAAGAGGAAGAAAATATTGGCTTGGAACAACAACAATTACCCAAGATGTAAATGATTTTATGAAATCAGAATACGGACAACCGATTATTACCAACTCTTCTCTCCAGTTACTAATGAAACAATCCCCGGCAACAATAGCGGTGGTTCAAAAAACTTTCAATCTCACAGACAATGAAAAGGATCTTCTTTTAGAAGCGCCTGTGGGAGAAGGTATCTTTTTTGCCGGAGAAAAACATGTGGCCATCAGAATTGTTGCTTCATACGCTGAACATCAAATTATTACTACCTCTCCAGAAGAAGTGGCAAAGATTAAAAAATTAAAAAAGGCAAAACAATGAACGGCTCTTTACTTTCGCCTGAAGGGATCATAATGCTTATTTTCGCGGGCTTTCTTGATGTTATGGGGCTCTGCGAACTTCTATTTCTTTTAATAGGAGGAATGAAATTTTTAGGAGGGAGCACAGTAATAGGGGAGACGATATCAACTATAAGTGATGTTATTGGCTTAATTGTAATCGGTGGGTGGTCAATAATGAGAGGTAAGGGAGATCTAAAATCTTTGAAAAGAAAAAGAGTAGGTTTAAGATTTGGACTCACTTTTCTAGGAGAGGCAATTCCATTCGTAGGCATTCTCCCTTTTTGGACAATTTATGTTTACAACACCTTAAAATAGTTGAAGATGCGGAAGGCAATCAAACATTATTTCATTCTCACAATCATTTTTTCTCTTGGAATTGCTTTTGGTGCTAAAATTTTTGCACAAGATTTAAATGTCAGTTATCCTTCAATTCCGGGAGTAGGAAAGCCCGAATCTACCGCTACTCCAATTGTCCTTTATTTAAAATACATCTACAATCTTGCTATTGCTCTTGCTGGTATTATTCTTTTCGTCTCCCTAATTAGAGGAGGACTTTTATATTTTAGTTCTGGTGGAAATCCGGCAAAAATGAAACAAGCAAAAGAGCGAATACAAAATTCTCTTTTGGGTATTCTGCTTATTTTTTCCTCTTATTTAATTCTTAATACTATCAATCCAGAACTAGTAATCTTCCCCACATTTAATATTCAACCTTCCAACCCCCAAAATGTAACTGCTCCCGATCTTTCTGTTGATACGGTGACAATTAAATTCAAAGAGATTCCAATCGGCACTCTTTTAACCTCAGAATTCTCTGTATCATCATTTATTGCCACTTCTTCTCCTCCTGAAGTTTGTGCTCCTACTTCATCACCAACAAGTTCTTCGGGCATTTATCCTCCTACACTTACAGCCTGCGTGTATTCAACTTTTGAAGGGGCCCTACATGGAGAAAGATTAAAAAGGATTCATGAAGTTGCTTCTACCACTTTGCCGGTAGTTGATATGTTAGCAACACTTTCCCAGCAACTCTTAGGAATTACCCAGGACTTTCAAGATGCAACAGAGGATCTGGTTAATTATGCTCTTCATCAGTGTAGTTGTGAAAATTGTGATAAACCTCCTTGTATTGGAGGCGTAGGAGAAAATTGCTGCAGTATGAATGCTTGTTCTTGTAGTGGTGATTCGTGTAAAAATGTTCGGGAACAAATGAAGAAATTGCGCCAAGAAACTATTCCAAATATGTGGCCTAATATGAGATGTCAAATGGCTGAGAACGAATTCTTATACAAGGCCTTTTTGGCTTTTTTAGACGCTAACAACCTAGTAGATCAAGAAGATTCTGACGATGATTACATCGGTTCCCAAGAAGCTCAAGATCTAATAAGCCAAATCAATTCGTGTGTAAACGATGGTTTATTAGATCAAGATCAGTGGCAGAAAATTTATGATCCTGCGACCAACACTAATGATTTAATTGAACTTATGGCAACGGTGGAAAACAAAGGAACCGTCTCTCCAAAAACTGATCCTCCAGAAAGAGATGTTCAAACTAACTTAAACGATTTAAAGGCTATTATCGAAGCAATAGAAGAAGGCAGAAAATATATCGAACCCTATACTCCTGATATAGATGCTTCGTCTTGGACAGGGCAATATAAATATTCAGGACACCTAACATTTGTGCCCCGAGCACAACTTGTTGATTTCTTGGGAACCACTCAATATAAGGTAGAAAAAATTGTGGGATCAAGCGGATTTCTACCTCCAGACCAAAATTCTAAAACTACACTTAAAGTAGAAATTGACCGATATAGATTATCTAATCTTGCCGATAATATCTATGTTAAGCCTGTGGGTGGAGACCCTGCCATATTTTATGCCTACTCAATTCCGGAGATTGAAACATTTTTCCCTCCTATAACAGAAAAGGAGAATAATATAGTTTATGCTCAAGGACCTACCTCTACCGAAAATCTTTATGGTCCTCCTTCTGTTTGCAGTCGAGTAGTAGAAATTCCTATTGGTTTAACAATTGATAAAGGATTGGAGCTTTCTAGCGAAATTTGGTTTGAACTTTATAATATCTGG
>JAGGVA010000027.1 GCA_021158195.1 bacterium
ATTTTCTCCGGAAACTCTATGGTAATTTCTGGTTTCCCTATCCATTTATAATCGTGGGTAATTTCTCCCTTCCAATATCCTGCCCTCGTCCTATGAACCTTACCTCGCATAGTGAGAATAAAGGGAGGGATTTGGGTTTTTTCTGAAAACCACACTATTCCCGTCATTCCTCCAACCGAACCCTGTGATGCGGGAGATTTAAGGGAATCGGGGCAATATATCTTTATCAATAAAACACCATTATTCTCTCCCAGACTTTTGTACAAAATAAGATATGGGGCACTATATTTTGATTTACTACCATCGTAAGAGTCATATTGGAAGGTTAAAAATCCGCTTGAGGCTTTTGTCTCGTTCTCCAGCAACCATTCTGTTACATAATTACGCGCCTCCTTCACTGTCATTTTCTCTATTTTGGAGATTATCTGTCCGATATCACCTGTTTGATAAAGAGCGTAAATTTCTATACCTGCTTTTATAACTTCAGATAGAACTTCTATTGGAGCCTCTCTCAAGAAATATTTAGCCATTCTCTGACGAGCTGCTGTCCGCGCTATCAGTAAAATTCCTATCCTCTCAAAATCTGTATCTCCTGAACTGACCTTGTCTACAAAGCTAATGGTCATCTGATCAGGAATAGTACCTATTATGTTTGCATCATCTCTATCCGGAAGTTGCAAGAACTCAGAAGGATCTATCTCTTTCGCCTCTACTAGAAACGGCAAAAAAATGAAAAAAATCAAAAAAGATAAAAAGTAAAATCTTCTATACTGCATATTTTTAGAGAAAATTAATAGAATCGAGAATTTGATTATAAAAAGTTTCGCACTCAGATCTTTTTGGCAAAATCCTTGTGTCGATTATTAATAGTGTGTTTTGTTTAAAGGGAACTTTTGAGCCTATTATCTTACCAACCTTCTCTGATTCTCCAATAAGCTGTAAGGAGCTAATCCCATGAATTTTTACTTTTTGATATAAAACGTATTCCGAAATTCTTTTTGGATTTTCAAGATTCGCAAGCGTGTGATTATAGGAACGCTCATCATACTCTACCCAAACGCTCACGCCACATCCCTGTTGGAGTTGAGAATTTTCAAGAATCGCGTCCGGAGAAAGCAAATTTACTATCCACTGATCGATTCCGGTATTTACTTTCTCCACCTTCCAGCCATCTGGCACTTTTAGAGAGAAACCGGCATGCTTGTTTACCAGAAAGGTCCCTTCTTCTGTCTCTTGAAGTTCATAATATTGCGGCTCCTCGAACTTGGGACCTATTTCTACCCACTCCTCCTCAGAGGGTTCCGGAGTAAGGAGTAAATAAATAAAAAAGCCCGCAATAACAATGAGGGCTCCGATTATAAAAAACCAAAGTTTTTTCCGCCTCATAATAAATTTTTTAATATTATATTATTATACCTGCTAAAGATAAGATAACAAGGGTTTGAAGTTGTTTTCTTTTGGGGCCAGTCCCCAGATGAGAAAATAATCAAAATCGTGCCATTTGCAAAAATATGGCTCGGGAAGCCTTTATTTTCAAGGGCTCAGCCACCCCCTTTTCTTGGGGACTGTCCCCATAATGCGAGTTGGTTTTTTTCTTTTTGTTCCCTTATCCTTTTGCTGGCTCTTTTAGTGTTTTCACCATTTCGCGGGGGCTTTTTATAACAATATTATCTCCTGCGGCGTCTACTGTTACTGCTTCACCCTCTTTTACTTCTCCGCTTACAATTTTAAATGCCAGCGGGTCTAGAACTAGTTTCTGAATGGTTCTCTTTAGAGGCCTTGCTCCTAGATTTGGATCATACCCTTTTTTCGCAAGTAATTCTTTTGCCGCCTTTGTAACTTTTATCTTAATGCCTTTCTTCTCCAATCTTTCTGCTACTTTTCTTAATTCTAATTCAACAATCTGGCGGATTTCTTCAGGACCAAGATAATTAAAGATAATGATTTCGTCAATTCGGTTTAAAAATTCTGGTCGGAAATGTTCTTTAAGAATTTCCATTATTTTTTCTTTGTGATCTTCTGTGGTTTTCTCTTTCTTGGCTGAAAAGCCCAAAGGAGCCATCTTTGAGATGTATTCAGAGCCCAAATTTGAAGTCATTATAATAATTGTGTTTTTGAAAGACACTACTCTGCCTTTGGCATCGGTGAGGCGACCATCGTCTAAAATCTGAAGTAACAAATTAAAAACTTCTGGGTGGGCTTTTTCAATTTCGTCAAATAAAATCACGCTGTATGGACGCCTGCGAATCTTTTCTGTAAGTTGCCCTCCTTCTTCATAACCAACATATCCTGGAGGTGAGCCGATAATTTTGGAAACTGAGTGTCTTTCCATATATTCTGACATATCCAGACGCACTAGGGCGTTTTCGTCGTTAAAGAGAAATTCTGCTAATGCTTTTGCCGTCTCGGTTTTTCCAACGCCGGTAGGTCCCAAAAAGATGAAAGATCCCATAGGCCTGTCCTCTTCTGAAATACCAGCCCTGCTTCTTCTAATTGCGTTTGCTATTGCCTTGATCGCTTCTCTCTGATCAACAATTCTTTTGTGAAGATATTCTTCCATACGGGCTAATTTTTGCGCCTCGCTTTCCAATAGTTTTGTTACTGGAATACCTGTCCAGCGAGAGACAACCCGAGCAATGTCTTCTTCGGTAACTTCTTCCTTAAGAAGGCGGTGTTTCTTTCTAAATTTTTCCAGTTCTTTTTCTTTTGACTTTATCTCTTTTATCTTTTCGGGAATGATTCCATATTTAATTTCTGCTACTCTTTCCAAATTTCCCTCTCTCTGCGCCTTTTCTGCTTCAAAATTAAGTTGGTCTATTTCTTTTTCTAACTCCCTTATCCGATCAAGTAATTTTTTCTCGGTTTGCCATTTTAATTCAAGATTGTTTAGTTTCTCGTTTAGATCTGCTAAAGATCTCTCTATTACTCTTAATCGCTGCTGAACTTTTTTGCCTTTTTCTTTTTTAAGTGCCTCTTTCTCAATTTCGAGCCGCTGAATTTCTTTTCTTAGTTCTTCTATTTCAATTGGCTCTGACTCCATTTCCAGCCGCAAAGATGAGGTGGCTTCATCAATAAGATCTACTGCTTTATCGGGCAGGTGTCTGTCAGTAATATACTTTGCTGCCAACTCTGCTGCCGCTACTATTGCTGCATCAGTAATTTTTACTCCGTGATGAAGTTCGTATTTTTCTTTAATGCCTCTCAAAATGGCAATTGTATCTTCAATAGAAGGTTCGCTTACATATACCGGCATAAATCTTCGCTCAAAGGCAGGGTCTTTCTCTATATATTTTTGATATTCTTTAATAGTGGTGGCGCCTATTACCCTTATTTCTCCTCTTGCTAAAGCCGGCTTAAGCAAGTTAGAAGCATCTACTGCTCCCTCAGCAGCGCCAGCGCCGATAATGGTATGAAGTTCGTCAATAAATAATATGTATCTTCCTTTTGATTTTTCTATCTGGCGTAAAAGAGATTTAAGCCGGGCTTCAAATTCTCCTCTGTATTTTGTGCCGGCGATAAGTAAGCCTAGATCGAGGGCAATAATCTCTTTGTCTTTTAAACTCTCGGGAACATTGCCTTGCGCTATTCGCTGGGCTAACCCTTCTACAATGGCTGTTTTTCCCACGCCTGCCTCTCCTATTAATACTGGGTTATTTTTTGTTCTTCGAGAGAGAATTTGAATAACTCTTCTTATTTCGTTTTCCCGTCCAATTACTGGATCAAGTTTTCCTTCACGGGCAAGTTTTGTTAAGTTTTTACAATATTTATCAATGGCTTGCTGTTTTGCCTCAGGGTTGGGATCAGTAATTTTTTCTCCACCCCGAATATCTTTTAGAATTTCTAAAACATTATCATAAACAAGCCCTCTGGGCTTGAAAACCTCTAAAATTCTTTTCGCTTCAGTATCTATATCTAAAAGCGCCAAAAGAAAATGTTCCACAGAGACAAACTCATCTCCCATTCCCATTGCTTCTTTTTTGGCTCTATCTAAAACTTTTGCCAGATCTTGAGTAAGGTAGAACTGGTTTTTGGGTACAAAAAGTTCGGTGCTGGTGGGAATTTTATAAAGTTCTCTTGATACTAGATTATAAATTTCTTCCGGTTCAATACCTAATTTCCTTAAAATTGTTTCAATAATTGTTCCTTGTTGCAATGATAAAGCAGCCAACAGGTGTAAGGCATCGACCTGTTGCTGTTTTCTCTGTGAGGCAATATCTTGGGCTTTCATTAATGCCTCTTGGGCTTTTTGAGTAAATTCTCCTCCTGGATTTACAAACATAAAATTGTATTATTGATATTAAATTGACAATCTATGATAGTACATAATTTTTAAAATGTCAATAATTTATTCTGTTCTTTCTCCCAAAGTAACATTAACAGTGATAATACTTCCGTCCCTCCATACTTTTAATACTACGGGGTCACCTGGCTTGTATTTCTGAATAATTTTGGCAAGAGAATTGGACTGGGTAATTTTTTCTCCGTTAAACTCTAATATTATGTCGTCTCTTTTCAAACCCACCGCGGCAGCAGGCGAGCCGGGAATTACTGCCTGTTCTGTTTTTTGCCCGTTAGAATTTCTTCCTACCCATGCTCCAAAATCAAAAGGAAGGTCAAACTGCTCTTTCATCTCCGGAGTAATAATGGTGTAATATACGCCTAAAAATGGATATACAATTTTGCCAATTGTTCTTACCTGTTCTATCGCTCTCTTGGCTTTATTAATAGGTATAGCAAAACCAATATTTTCACCCGAATAGGCGCGGGCTACATTAATTCCTATAACCTCGCCGGCTAAATTGAGAAGAGGACCTCCAGAATTTCCGGGGTTGATTGCCGCATCTGTTTGAATTACATCTTCTAGTGTTTCTACCATACCACCTCCCGAAGCGGTAATTGTTCTCCCCAAGCCGGAAACCACACCTACAGATACAGTGTTTTGAAATTCTCCGAGAGCATAACCTATGGCAATTACTGTCTGCCCTATCTGAATTTTAGAAGAATCACCCAATTTCAGGGTGGGGAAAGTTTTTCGCTGACTGATGGGAATACTTGATTGGTCTATCTTTAAAACTGCCAGATCATAAAAAGGATCTTTTGCTAAAATCTTTGCCGGATATTTTTTGCCATCGCTGGTGAAAATAGTGTATTCAGCATCCTGCTCGCTTACCACATG
Source organism: bacterium (assembly GCA_021158195.1). Taxonomy (GTDB): domain Bacteria; phylum Patescibacteriota; class Minisyncoccia; order Minisyncoccales; family PEYH01; genus JAGHAC01. The sequence continues at coordinate 5,177 of JAGGVA010000027.1, forward strand.
TTTGTTTGTTAAAACAAGGCCATCAGAAGAAATAATAAAGCCGGTACCTCCGCCAACTTTTTCTTTTCTGGTACCTTTTTCTCTGTACTGAGGAATTTGAATTTCAAAGGGCCAATCTGAGCCAAAGGGGTTTATAAAATATTGTTCGATTATGGGAACATCTTTGGTAATAACAATACTTACAACCGCAGGCGATGCTTTCTTAACAGCGTTTATAACTTTCTCTTCCTGAGAGGTCTGGGGAATATATTGGTTTTGAACAATCGTCTCTTTTTTAATTATTGGCGATTCAATTTTTAGATTTTTCAATAATTGATCGAGTTGATTCTCCCAATACAATTGAACAAAGGCAAATCCTCCCAAAGCACCAAAAATTATACTTAAAAGAAGGGTAACAAGAAAAATTTTGGGAAACTGCCTTGAGGCAGGTGAGGGTTTATTAAGGCTAGAGGTTTTTGCCGGTTCATTGTTTAATAATTCGTCGTCAAAAAAATCTTTGTCAAAAAAATCTTTTTCTTCTTTCATAGGTTTATTAAGATAAATGCTATATATTTATTATTATAATATCACTTATGACTTTATTTTAAAAGAAGATTAATATTAAAGAAACTTTTGGAGTAATTTGATGCTTTCTTGTAATTTTTATATCAATTATCTTTGTAATGATTGAATTCATATTTTACAATATCTCTTTTGAGCGGACCAAAAAGGAGCGTATAAATACCAACAAAGATGTATTTCAAGCAAGTAATAATTACGCCATCTCTCTCAAATCTTCTCGTGCTCCCCATAATTTTTGCTGATTTTATAAATCCAAAATTACCAATTTTTTGGGCATTCTTTACATACCAATGATCCTCCCCTATTTTTATTTCTTCATCAAAGCCCTTTATTTTAAAGTGAGTTTCTCTTTTTGCTAAAATTGCCATCCATCCCAAAGGAAAAAATCTTTCTGACAACGTCGCAAAAGAATTATAAACCCAAAAAATAAATTTATAAATCGGCTTCTTGTTTAAGGGCTCCGCAGCAAAACCTGCGCAATCTAAATTTCTTGAAGAAAATTCTTCAATTGCCCTTTTTAAAAAATCTTTGGGTAAAATTACATCGGCATCTACAAATAGAAAAATTTTACCCTTTGCAATCTTTGCTCCCTCATTTCTTCCTTTTGCTGGCAAGCCTCCTTTTGTGATCTTGCATCCAAAACTTTTGGCAATTTCTATTGTTTTGTCAGATGAACCCGCATCAGCAACAATAATTTCATATTCGCCTTGAAAATCTTGATCTTGAAGACTTTTTAAAAGTTTTGGAAGGCGTTTTTCTTCGTTTAAAGTTGGAATGATAATAGAAATCATCTTTTTATCTTAATAAATTTTCCCCAATTCTCTCTGTGAGAATGGTGGTATTGTTTCTATTTAATCTGGCTTCTGAATAATTTCTGTGCCTCCTGCCATATTGCGGAATCTTTATGTTTTTCCTTCAGCCAATACCACCATTCTGCTCCCCAGAGGTAAAAAGTATCTTCGCCAGTATTTTTAGCAAAATTAATAACCTCTCTGAATTTTTCTAAATCCATTGTTTTTTTCTGTTCTTCTAAAGGTAAATCATACAAAAGAACCGGTCCCCAAGGCTCTGCTTGTAATTCTACACAAATAACTGGTTTTTTAAAAATTTTTTTGATAAGCCATGCTTTTTGGCCATAGTAAACTGGAGGGAAAGGATATTTAAAATATGTATGAAGTTGAGAAACCCAAACCTTTCTATAAAGAGTATGTCCTACAATATCGCCAAACTTTGCCGCCTTAAACCATAAAGGAATTTCCCCGCTCTCGCTCACTACCACTGGTCTTTTTTGAGTATCCAGCGATTTTACCACCTCTATTTCTTTTTTTAAAAGTTCTTCGTCTGGTGGGGGGCACTTACCAAAAGGAAAAAAGGGTTCGTTTTCCACTTGCCAAGCCCAAATTGTTGGATTATCTTTGTATCTTTTTACTACTTCTCCAATATATTCTAACAGGGCTTTTTTGTGTATATCTTTAGGATACAAAGCCCATTTTGGAATAAAGCACTCAGGCCAGCGTGGAACTCTTCTTCCGATAACCAATAATACTTTAGCGCCTCTTTTTTCTGCCTCCTTAATTTGCCAATCAAGATCAGAGAAATCATATACTCCTCTCTCTTTTTCAATTAAATCCCAGTAGGCAATTAATTTTAAATTTTTTGCTCCAAGATCATCTAAAATGGCAAGGTAATTTTCTTTCCAATCAAGCCCTAAATAATAAGCGTGTCTTTGAGAAAAGACCACTCCCCAGTTTATATTTTGAGCCGGCTTTTGCCAACCTATGAAGAAGAAAAAAATAACAAGAATAAAAAGAGTTCCCAAAATCGTATAAAAAATTATGAATATCTTTCTCATAAACAATAAAGAATGGTTAATCCGCACACAATAAGAATGGTTGCGATTATTTTTTGAAGAATAACTTTTTTGGAGAGGGTTTCTGACAAAATCTTTGGAAATTTTAATGAAAGAAAAGTGGTTAAAAGCAATACAAAAACATATTTTGTACCTTCTAAAGCATTAACGAAAGCAAGCATTCCTAAGGGAACTAAATAAATAGCAAGCGCTTGTAAAATGCCGGATATTGCCCCAACTGCTTGATTGGCTAGAAAAACTAAAGCAAGTTTCGGTTTTTTAAACATTGGCTGATGTGATCTTCTTTTTTTGGAAAAAATTTCCTCCTGCACTTCTTTGGAGAAAATAAGAACAAGAGCAACTAAAAATACTCCGATCCGTGTCCAGATAATGCCAGAAATAAAGGACTGGTTTAAAAATACAATTTTTATGGCTGTAAAACTAAGACCCAACAAGAAAGCAGTCCACGAGGATAAAACAAGGCTTTTTGCGGTCAAGCGTTTGTCTTTTTGTAAATTAATTAATACACTTCCCGAAATTAACAAAACAAAAGAAAGGAGATGCCAAGATGTCAACAACGGCGTTGATATCTTTGCCTGCCAGGAAAAAAGACGAACAAACCCTAAAGTAAAAAGAGGTAAAAATCCCCCTATAGCGGGAATAATTCTGGAGGCTTCAAATTGCCTTAATCCTTTAAACAAATAAATCATTCCTATCATCCATATACTTCCAGCAAAAAGAGCAAGAAAAATTATTTGCAAAGGAGGCACCTGAAACCCAAAAGGTATTAAAACTAGTGCAAGGATTGATAAAATGCCGACATAAAAAGCGTAAATTTTTGGTTTAGGGATAGGACCCGAAAGGAGGATTTTATCTACAACCGAGGCAACGGCTGAACAGAAATAGGAAATAATTGTAAGAGTTAGCCAAAGCATTGTACGAATGATTAAGTGATCGAGTGGCTAAGTGACTGAGTGATTGAGTGGCTAAGTGGCTAAGTGGTTGGTTTTGCAAATTTGGGCATAATAAAAGGCGCTTTTTCGGGGCTTACGCTCCAATGTTTTATAATCAACCTCTATTAAACCAAAGCGGGGCTTAAACCCTTTTTCCCACTCAAAATTATCGAGAAGAGACCAGTAAAAATACCCTCTCACATCTACTTTTTCTTGAATTGCTTTCCATATCCAATAAAGGTGGTCTTTAATAAATTTTTCTCTTAAACGATCATCTTTGTCGGCTACTCCGTTTTCTGTAATATAAATTGGTAAATTGTATTGCTTTAAATCTTTTAATGTAAAATATATGCCTTTTGGATAAACCTCCCAACCAACATCAGAGACAATTTTATTATCGTTTTTGATGAAAAACGGGAATTTAATTTTATTGTGAAAGTAATAATTAAGCCCTATAAAATCGAGATGTTTTTTTATTTTATTTAGAAAATAATGATTTTGCCACCGGCTGGCAATTTTTACTGCTAATTTATCAAAATTAGATCTTGGGTTGTATGGCTCGAAAAATTGATTGTTTTTGGCAATACCTATCCGAACTTGAGATTGTTTTTGGTGAAAACCTTTATAAATAATTTTGTGCGCCAAAATTAAGTTTCTCAAAACTTTTAAATATAGTATCGGGTTTCTCTTTTTAGGAGGCCAGATTCTTAAAAGGTATCCTTGAGCAGCATAAACTTGGGGTTCGTTAATGATTACCCAAAAATCAACAAGGTTTTTGTACTCATCAAAAATTCTGTTGGCAAATCGCTTGAAATAAAAAATGTTTTCCTGCTTGGTGAAGCCTCCTTTTTCTTGAAACCATTTAGGAAGAGTAAAATGAAACAGGGTAAGCATTGCTTTAATGTTTCTTTTTTTGAGCGAAAGAAGTATTTTCCGGTAATGTTCAATTTCTTTCTGGTCAAACTTTCCTTGTTCTTTTTCAATTCTTGCCCATTCAATAGAAAAACGATAAGCATTCTGGTTGAGTTTGACAATCCAGTCAAAGTCCTCTTGATATTTATGATAATGATCGCAAGCAATTCCAGCAGGATAATAATCTTCCCAATCGCTGTAGACATTGCCCCCCTCTATCTGATAAGCAGAAGTTGCTGTTCCCCAAAGAAAATTTTCTGGAAATTTTAAAACAGGCATTAATACATTATCTCATATTTTCCTTCTTTGAAAAATAGAAAATCAAACCGCTGTAATAACATTGCCATGGCAATGTTATTACAGCGCTACTGGAGGATGCAAATTGTTTGAGGAACAAAATTCATTTGACAGATAAATAAAATGTGGTAGTATATAAATTAGTTCTTTGAGAGGAGGTGATATCTAATGAGTGCAGACGATTGGAAGATTGCTAATCGGCTTTTTCAAACAATAGGGAGTTTAGATAGGATAGTATTTTTGGATGAAGACGGCTATCTGATGCCCGCTACTATTGTCTTGGTAACCAATCCCCCGCCTGATGAAGACCATTTCATTGAGTACAGCCATCCAGAGTATCATATCTTTGTACCGGGTATTGCCAAACATCTTCAGAACGCTGCCAAAGGAAACTTAATCCTTCTGGCAGAGAATTTCAAACTACAAGATCTCCCCGTCCTGACCGTTGATACTCTAATAGTAGGAATCGCTGCCCATGAGGTACGCCACCGGCTCCAACATTTTATTCCAAAGAACTGTTGGTTTTCTCCTGATTGTTCTCCTAAGGATGGCTATATGGAAAAGGTGGTAAAATTCGTGGATCGCCTTTTCCATTACGACCCTCCTCGTGGTGATTTTAACAAAGAATTCGACGCCAAGGTAATAGAATTCGCTGCTATGGAATATTACTGGAAGGCTACTCAAAAAGGAAAGAACTTGAAAACAATTATTCCTCTCCTTGCCGAGATCATTGGCAAACTTCCATAAGAGCCGGGACAGAAAGTTTCTGACATCTGTCCCGGTTTTTGTTTTTTCTTAAGTTCCCAGAAACCAATATTTTTGTTTGGTTAATATTTTTCTAACCAGGACAAAAAGACAGAGATAATAAAAAATTACAAGAGCAAGAGAAATTTTGATATTTAGAATGAAATTTGTGAATTGAGAGAAAGTTGAAGCCACCCAAATAATATATCGGGAAATAATGAAAAGAGGAAGAAAGACAACAAAACTTAACCAAGAAGAAATAAAGCCAAAAATTAGAGCAAGAATTCCTAAGCCAAGCAAAAGGGGCATTAAAGGAACAACCAAAATATTTGTTAAAAAAGAAAGAAAAGAAAAATATTCGAAGTGATATAAAAGCAAAGGGATTGTGAAAACTTGCGCTCCAAGAGACATTGATAAAACATCTCTTAAACCGCAAACATTGGGAACTCTTTTTAATTTTTGGCTAAAAAATGGTGTTAGATAATTAATGCCTGCGGCTGCCAAAAAAGATAATTGAAAACCAATGTCATAAATTAAAAAAGGGTTAGTAAGCAGCATTGCTACGGCTGCAAGCAAAAGAAAACGGGTGGTATCGGGCAACCTTCCAAAGATTTGAGCAATAATAACTCCTGCACCCATAATGGCTGCTCTTACCGCAGATGGTTGGAAACCAATAAAGAAAATATATAGAACAATAAAGAAAAGCGAGAGTAAGCCGGCTTGCTGTCGCCACAAACCAAGAGCGATTAAGAAAGATGTTAAAATATTAAGCAAAACAACTATATGCATTCCTGAAATTGCTGTGATATGACGGATGCCCGATTTGTTAAAAATTTCTTTGAGTTTTTCAGGAAGTTCTCTTTTCTCCCCCAGAATAACTGCCTTAACAAAATAATTTTCCGGGTAAGGAAGACTTTCTGAAAAAACTTTATCTGCTTTTTTTCTTGCTCCATTAACGATCTTATAGAGAAAATTCGCTTCTTCGACCTCTTTCAATTCTGGATAATAAACAACACCCACAATTCCCTGCCTGTAAAGATAATTTTTATAATCAAAATCCTCAAAACTTGGGGGTTCTTTTATTTTTCCTAAAATCCTAATCTTTTCGCCTTTATAAAAATTTTTATCTTTCCCAAAATATACCAAAATTTTTGTTTTTATTTTGGTCTGGTTTACTTCTTCAACAGACAACACAAATTTCTGAGAATTTTCGGTTTCCTGAGGATAAGTTATAATTTTTCCGTATATTGAGATCGGGGGTTTTTGCGAAAAAAGAACCTCTTTTGCGGATGCAATGTTTTTTGTAAAATTAAAGGCATAGTGAGCGGAAAAGATAAAGATAAGAGCAACAGAAAGAGCCAATAAGATGTTTCTTTTATAAAAAAGCATTATTACAAAAAAGAAAAAACCCAGCCAATATAGATGGCTGAGTTTTAATATTGTGCCAATGCTCAAACCCAAAGTTGAAAATATCAGTAATAATAGAAAAATTTTTTCTTTCTCTAATTTCTTACTCCGCACACCTCAAAAAATGGCTCGATAACTTTTTTGATTTCCAAAAGATATTCTTCGGGATAGGGTTTTTGATTATTAAATTTAGGATCAATATGCTTGGAGGGAGAAAAATTTTGAAGAAAATATTTTTTTGCCGGGCTTATCCATTTTACGATTTCTAAAATATCGTCTTTTGACAAAAGAGTAGGAACAACAGTGGTTCTGAACTCGTAATCTATTTTGCTTGATTTTAATATAGAGATGCTTTTTTCTATAACTTCTGGGTCGCCCTTTCCGCCTGTTACCTCCTGATACTTTTCTTTTGGGGCTTTAACATCCATAGCCACATAATCAATTAAGTTTTGATCTATAAGTTTTTTCAACATTTGTGGATTTGCACCGTTCGTGTCAAGTTTCACAGCAAAACCCATTTTCTTTATTTTTTTTATAAATAAAGGAAGGTCTCGATGAATAGTAGGTTCTCCGCCACATACTACTATACCTTCCAACAAATCTTTCCTATCTTTCAAAAATTTAAAAAAAGACCTCTCAGATATTTTTGGAGCGTTTTTTATCACTTCTGGCAAAACAAGTTCTGGATTGTAGCAAAAAGGACAACGGAAATTACATCCAGCAAGAAATACTGTTGCAGCAATTTTTCCGGGATAATCTAAAAGAGTAAATTTTTGTAAGCCGCCAATTACCATTTAAATCTCAACTTTTGATTTCTTAATCTTGAACTCTTTTCTCTCTTTGAATTCCTGTTGTTTTCCGATATTCCACTGAGAAACTGGCCTTAGATACCCTACCACCCGAGAATAAACTTCGCAGGGTTGCTTAACTGTACACTTAGGACAATAGAAATGTTCTCCGGCGATATAGCCATGAACTGGACAGATCGAGAATGTGGGAGTGATAGTGATATAGGGAAGTTTAAATTTCTCAAAAACCTTTTTAACAAGCGCCTTTACTGTATCCGCATTCGGGGCTTTTTCTCCTAAAAAGATGTGGAAAACCGTATTATGCACAAAAACTAAAGTACTTTTACCAGCCAAGTAATTATGATTTTTTCTTGTGGTTAGATCATAAAATACTTCGTCTTTCACGTCCACTTTAGAAACTCTTTTTACTCTAACCACTGGAAGATATCGTTTTTTTCTATTGAATGATTCATCTAAAATTCTCTCGGAAGAAACTGTATTTTCTAACTTTTGTTTTATTCTTGTGAGTTCATATCGGGGGATTCGAATCCTCCAAATAGGTTTCTCGTTTTCTCTAACAGAGGTTTTTTTCTTGCTTGAAACCAAAATTCCCGCCAAGCTACATATTTCTAAAATATCTTCGGCTAACTTTGAAGAAATAGTATAATATTCCAAGTCACCCGTCTTTTTAGAAATATGGCCATCGCTATCCATTAGTCCGGAAAGAAAGGCAAAAACATTATCTAAGGAAAGTTCTTTCTTTACTTCTTGGGGCACGCGAACCCTGAAATCTTTTTTACCCGGAGTAAACCCGTATTTAAAGAAAAATTCAATTACTTCCTTTTTTGAGGTGACGACCTCTTTTAATGCTTTACTTCTTTTGTCGTTTTGAATTATCTTAACATTACATCCGAAATAATTATTTAAAATGTCTGCTGCTTTTCGAAGGGCCGATCTATGCTCGCTAAAGAATCGTATTTTATATTTTACCAAATTATTTCCTCCACGATTATCAATGAACTTAGAAATACAGCCATCCTCAATATAAAAACCAATTAACCAGGATAGGTTTCTATCTAGAGTGGTTTTCTTATTAGAATATAGATTCCAATGATTCTGAAGAATATAATCACCGGGCTTCAACTCATCCGCTCTTTTCTCTACCACTACATATTTTGGAAAAACGCGATATTTCTCTCTACATTCAGGATTCCATCTTATATGTGTTGCAAAAGATTTAATATTCTTGACTTTTGTGTGACAAATAGGACAAGCGGGGTTGGGTTTAAACTTTTTCAAGACAAAGAAAGGATGCCAGTCAGAAGTAGTAATGTCTAACCCTCTTTCGCCAATTATCCGAATTTTATTATGCTTTGCGACATTAATTTTTACCGCATCTGTTACCTCGTCCCATTCGCTTTTTCTTTCTTCTTTGTTATAACTGACCACTTTGAGGGGTTTTAATTTCTCAAAATTTTCAACAATGTACTCAATTGGTAAAAGTCCTTTATTGGTTAAAACTTTATTTCCTTTCTCTATACATCCTCCTGTATATTTGCACTGAAGATCGTCTTGAAGTTTAAGCGCTTCAAATAAATCATCTGTAAAGTTCACGGGTAGTTGAGTAGAGTTCGTGTAATAGGGAACTTTCTTTGTGCCAGCAGTAATAATATCTGGATATTTCTCCTTGTCTTTCTGAGCCAAACGGTACGATGTACTCTCAGCGGGTGTAGCCTCTAAGTTATAAATATGACCGGTCTCCTTCTGATATTTTACCAGTCTCTCCCTCATAAAATCTAAAACCTCTAAAGCAAATCTCCTCCCTCTCTTTGAGGCAATATTCTCTCCCAAAAAGTTAAGACAGGCCTCATTCATTCCCACAAGCCCAATAGTTGAAAAATGATTCGCCCAATAACTTCCTCTTGCCTTTTTGATACCCTTAAGCCAATACTTTGAGTAAGGATAAAGTCCTTTTTCGGTAAGGTTTTCTAAAACCTTTCTTTTTATTTCCAAACTTTCTTTTGCCAAATCCATCATCTTTTCTAAACGTTCAAAAAATTCTTTTTTTGTTTTGGAAAGATATCCGATTCTTGGAAGGTTAATGGTAACAACGCCGATGCTACCTGTTAAAGACCCGCTTCCAAACAAACCGCCACCTCCTCGATTATAGAGTTCTGTAAGATTAAGCCGAAGCCGACAGCAATTATGAGTAATTATACCATTGGCTAATTGAAAAGCGTGATCTTTGCTATCTATCTCAAAATCATATACATAGCCCGTATATTTTTCTTTTTCGATTTTGACGATCTTCACTCCATAGAAATCGCCATAGTCCTTATATTTAGTGCTTTTTCCTTTCTTTAAGCCAAAATAAGATCTCAACCACTCAGGAAAATCAGCCGTTATATGTAAAGTATATCCTGTTTTTTCTTTTGTGCCCGTGCGGTTTTTACTGCTGTATTTAGTTGCGTTCACCCCTACTCCCTTAGCAAGGATAAAAATATCTTCTATCAGTTCGCCGTTGCCAAGGTGAATTACAATATTATTTCTTTGTTTCAAAACGCTACCATCGCTTTCTATTATCCCAACCAAAACCCCTTTTCTAAAATCTATAG
>JAGGVA010000021.1 GCA_021158195.1 bacterium
CACCTCACGGGGACAGTCCCCAAAAAGAGAGCGCTGAGAGCCCTTGATAAATCTGGCTCCCCGGCCCTAATTTTCCAAAATGGCACATTTTTGATTAAACTCACAAATTCAGTGTAAGGACCCGGTGTAACGAGAATAGTTCTCGTTACATTCTGTGGAGGTTTTTCTGTACAATTTTTTGAGCCGAGAGCGGGATTCGAACCCCGTACAACGATGTATACGGGGCAAGCCCGCAACCTGCCGCTTACCCGCCTGCCAACGCCTGAGCCTAGGAGCCTGGGGTGGGATTCGAACCCACGACCTGCTGTTTACAAGACAGCTGCTCTTCCGCTGAGCTACCCAGGCATATTATATAGAGAAGGGTTTTGATTATTTTTTCCTCTTAATTCTCTCCCAATATCCTTCCTCAAATCTCTTTGATTGAGAAACTCTCTGAAGCCACTTATCTATTCCATTTTCACATTTAATAAAAAATATCTTTATTTTCATTAGAAATTTCTTTGTAATATTAGTTCCTGTTTTTGATAATGAAGGTAAAATTTTTCCCACTTTCTGAAGGTTGTCTTTACCCTTATTCCCCCTTTCTTTTTTTCTTAACGGCGTAAAGTTCTCCTGAAAAACAAGATCTTTCTTTCTGACAATCAAAAAAACAATTCCTCCGATGCCTATTAAGAGAAAAATTGTGCCGATAATATTTAACATTTTAATCTGGAGAAATTATATCTCCAATCTTACAAATTTTTCTATGGTAATATTTTCACCAAGTTTAGAGATATATTGATTGAGAAGTTCTCGGATTGTTTTAGAATCGTCTTTAATATATGGCTGATTTAATAAAACTTTTTCTTTTTTGAAGGTTTCGAGTTTTCCTTGAATAATTTTTTCAATAATCTCATCGGGCTTGCCCGAATTTTTAAATTGTTCACGATAAAGATTTTTCTCTTTTTCTATTACTTCTTCAGGAATATCCTCTTCTGAAAGATATTCTGGCGCCGCAGCCGCAATATGAAGAGCAAGATTGTGCGCCAACTCTTTAAATTCTGGATTGCGGGCAACAAAATCTGTCTCGCACTTTAAAACTACCAATACTCCTATTTTACCATTAGCATGAATATAACTTTCTATAATACCTTCATTTGTGCTCCTTGATGACTTTTTACCGGCTAAATCTTCTCCCCATTTTCTTAATATTTCTTTGGCTTTTTCCAAATCTCCTCCTGATTCTTCTATTGCTTTCTTACATTGCCCAAGAGAAACGCCTGTTTCTTCACGAAGTTGTTTAATAAGTTCAATATTCTCCATATTTATAAATTTTGAATTTTTAATTTTGAATTTTTAATTATACTAACTATTTTTATTAGCCAAGATTACTTCTTTAACCTTTTCTAAAATATATTTCACCGAACTTATCGCATCATCGTTAGCAGGAATTGGCCAATCAGCAAGCGTTGGGTCTACATTAGTATCAGCAATAGCAATCACCGGAATATTTTTTTTCTTTGCTTCGCGAATGGCAAGATTTTCTTTTTTCATATCTATAACAAATAAAGCATCGGGTAAACTTTTTAATTTCACCAGTCCCCCAAATTTTTCTTCTAAATCTCCAATTTCTTTTTCGAATTGATGTTGTTCCTTTTTTGTGTATTTTTTAAGTTCTCCTTTTTCCATCTTTTCTTTTAAATCAACAAAATAATCTACTCTTTTGCGGATTACCTTAAAATTGGTAAGGGTTCCTCCTATCCAGCGATGAATTACAAAAGGCATATTGCATTCCTGAGCAACTTCCAAGACTAAATGCTTAATAGAAGGCTTTGTACCTACAAAAAGTATGGTCTTGTTCTCTCTGGCAAGAGACGCTAAATAATCAAGGGCTTTCTCGAACAGTTCTTTTGTCTTCTCTAAATTAATAATATTTACATGCTCTCCTCCTTTAACTCCTAAAATATATGGATCCATCTTAGGGTGTTTTTTGGAGGAACGATGCCCAAAAGCGACACCGCACCGTGCCATTTCCTCTACATCAATATTATATTTACTAGTAGACTTGGTTGCCTTTTCTTTTTCAACTGGTTGTTTTTTCTCAGTCATATATTTAGAAATATCAAATTTTGTGTTTTTTGTAAAGATTAAAGTATCCCTTATTCTATTCTAACCCTTGATTTTTTGCAAGTAATTTGATAATATTTTTATACTATGAAAAAAGATATTCACCCAAAATATTATCCCAAAGCCAAAGTCCGCTGCAGTTGCGGTAACGAGTTTACTGTTGGTTCCACAAAAGAAAACATTGAGATAGAAATATGTGCTAAGTGTCATCCTTTTTATACAGGGAAAGAAAAAATTATTGAAAGCATAGGACAAGTTCAAAAGTTCAGAGAACGAATGAAAAAATCGGAATCGCTGAAGGCAAAAAAGAAAAAATAATTAAAACACCCTCTCTTTGGGGGTGTTTTTGATTTGAAAAAATGAGCGATAAAATAGAAAAACTTAAAGAACAATACAAGTCGATTTTAGAAGAACTAAAAAAAGCCCAAAAAGAATCTAACTGGGAGGAATTTGGACGTCTTCAAAAAGAGAAAGAACGAATGGAAAAAGTCTTTGAAAAAGAGCGCGAATTAAAAGACCTTGAAAAAAAATTAAAAGAAGCCGAAGAAATTCTTAAAAAAGAAAAAGATCCTCAACTTATAACCCTTGCCCAAGAAGAGAAAAAACAACTCCAAAAAGAGAAAGAAAATCTTCAAAAAGAAATACAAAAACTGCTTGAAGAGGAAAAACCGGATGAAGGTTTTGATTCTGTAATTGTAGAAATTAGAGCCGGGGCAGGAGGAGATGAAGCCGCACTCTTTGCTGCAGATCTTTTTAATATGTATTCAAAATATGCGGCTTCTCAAAATTGGAGTTTAAAAGTTTTAGACAGCCACAAAACAGACCTTGGAGGACTAAAAGAAATCATCTTTGAACTTTCAGGTCAAAATGTTTATTCAAAAATGAAGTTTGAGGGCGGGGTTCACAGAGTGCAGCGAATACCAGAAACTGAAAAATCTGGAAGAATTCATACTTCCACTGCCTCAGTTGCCATTCTTCCTAAACCTAAAAAAACTCAAATCCAAATCAAACCCGAAGACCTAAAAATCGAAACCTTTAGGGCTTCAGGTCCAGGAGGACAATATGTAAACAGAAGAGAAACAGCAGTAAGGATTACTCACTTACCTACAGGAATAGTTGTTGCTTCTCAATCTCAAAGAAATCAAGCGGCAAATAAAGAAGCGGCGCTCTCTATTCTTCAAGCCCGAATTTTGGAATTGCAAAATAAAAGAGCTAATGAAAAACTTCAGAAAGAAAGAAGAATTCAGATAGGAAGAATGGAGAGATCAGAGAAAATAAGAACTTATAATTTTCCTCAAAACCGAGTGACAGACCATCGGATTAGAAAAAGTTGGCACAATCTTGAGGAAATCCTTGCGGGCGAGTTAGACCCAATTATTGAAGAACTAGAAAAAACCCTCGGGTAAGAATTTAGAATGTAGAATTTTGAATGTAGAATGTAGAATTTTTAATTTTGAATTTTGAATTTTGAATTTTTATTTAAATACTCCTTCGTCTATCCATTTTTGCCATTGATTTGCCTTCTGCATAACTGTATATCTATAACCTTCTCCTCCTGCTCTCTTACAAGTATATGTCATTCTGCTTGTTCCACACAGATAAGCAGTGACGGCTCCAATCTCATCATGTAATCTTTGAGAATTTGCTCCCCAGTCAGCAAGATAAAGTGCGGCAGCCAAAAAAGCATCTTTAATTCTCCAAGGGTTTGCCGGCTTAATACCTGTTAACTGCTCTATCCTTTCTTTATAGCCAAGGTTAAGCCAAGTATTTGGCATAAATTGGGCTGGTCCCATTGCTCCACCCCACTGAACCTTTCCTCCATTAACAGCACAAGAAACAGGGGTGGAATTTGGATCTAATCCCAATTCACTGGTAATTTTAATAAAGGAATCCCACTGGCTTTTTGGCATTATTTCTTTCCAATGGATATCAGGATGACGACAAGAAGGATGACCAGCACAGTTACATTGTCCCACATTTTTACCAATGGCTGACTCTACCTCTAAAAGCCCCAAAATAAGGGCGGGTCTTACCCCTGTTAGATTACCCACACTTTTTGCAATTTTATATGCTTCTTCATAACTTGGGGCTTCTGTCTCCGGCACCTGTGCAAGTTCGAAAATCCTTTTCCTAATTTCTTCTGCTTTTTTCTGAAACTCTTTAAGATATTCCTGATAAAGACTTTCTTGTCCTTTTGTCTTTTTTAATAACAATTCCTGTTCCTCTATCAGGCTTTCGGTCTCCTGTTGTTTGATTTTACTGGCAACCACCGCTCTTTCTAAAGATTCTTTTTCTCTTGCCAGTTTCTCTTTTTGCTCTTCGAGATTACTTTTAAGATTTTTTATATTCTCCAGAAGTCTTTGATTTTGATAATTTAGAGCTTCAAGTGCCGCAAGTTCGTCAAAAAAATCAGAAAGAGTATCTTCTTCCAGTAAAATTTCTACCAACGATTTTTGATCATACTCATAAAGAAGGCGCAAAATTTCTGCCATCTTTTCTTTTGTTTCTTCAATCTTCTTTTCATTTTCTTTAATAGAACTTTCTGTATCTCCTATCTGATAATTTAAATCTTTTATCATTAAGTTATTTTGATAAATCTCGTTTCTTAGTTTTTTAATTTTATTCTCTAGATAATAAATAGTGCTTTGCAAGGACTTTCTCTTTGATTGATTTTCCTTAAGTTTATTCTCATAAAGTTTACTCTGCTCTTCATAGTAATTAAGACATTTTTTTAAAAGATCCTGACATTTATCAGGACCAAGCGCTGCGCAATTTTTATCTACATTAGTTAAATCGCAGGTAACACTTAAATCCTCTCCTTTTACCACAAAAAAAGACCCTAAAAAAATAATCCAAAAAAGGGTCCCTACAAGTAATAAATAATTAATTTTGGAGGGTTTTTTCTTCATTTTGCTTATTCTTTTTCTGATTCTGAAGAAGATTTCTCTTGTGAAGATTCTTCTTTCTCCTTTTCTCCTATCACCTCTGGCTCTACTGCCTCTTCTTCCAACTTTGCCAATTCCTCTTCTACTTTCTCTGGTGGTGATACTGAAATAATTACATCCTCTGGATCCTTCATTATTTTTACTCCTTCTTCCACTTTAAGGTCCTTTGTAAGAATCTCGTCTTCGAAAGTTTTGAGAGAAGAAATATCAACTTTAATTTCATGAGGGAGTTTTAAGGGAAGTGCTTTCACCAACACTTCTGTAACATTTTTCACCAAAGTACCTCCTAATTGTTTTACTGCCGGTGCCTCTCCTACAGTAACAATTGGCACCCATGCCTCTACTTCTTTTTCCAAATCTGGCTGATAAAAATCTATATGAATAAAATCACCACTTATGGGATCTCGTTGAAAATCATGAATAAGAACTAAGAAATTTTCTTTTTCTCCTTCTATTTTAAGTTCAACCAAAGAACTCTCTCCTGCTTCTTTGAAAACTTTCCTAAATTCTTTTTGATCAATCTTAAGTTTTTTATTTTCTATCTTTGGACCATATAAAACTGCGGGGATAAATCCCTCTTTTCTTATCTGTTTTGGTTTTTCTTTTTCTCTTATATGGGCTGTTAGTTGAATTTCTTTTTTCATAGAATTTCTTAATAGAGGCTTGCTTAGCCAAGAATATTTAAATTAACATCCGAACTTCCGGAAATAAGACCTAATAAAAGAAGAATTAATATGACGGCTACAATTGCTACGGTTATTTTATCAATAAAAGAAAGGCCTGTCATATACAGATATTGTATCAATTTTTAAAATAAAATCAAGATTCTAATTTAAAAAGCCCCCGAAATAATCGGGGGCTTTTTGGCATCTCTTTCTTGCTATAATTATTGCGCTCCTCCAGTTGAAGAACCTGAGGATTTTTTCTTGCCTTTATAAAGATACCACACGCATGCTAATATGGCTATAATAAGAACAATTATTAAAACGATTAAACCTGTAGACATATTTTTATTGGATTATTAATATTACTATTTTTGCGACCTTTAAATTTTTTGCCTTATTTTATGATAAACCCTTTCCAGTAAAAGGGTCAAGTGGATAAAGTAAGCCCTAAATTATATATATCTCCGGCTCCCATAACTACAAGAATTTCTCCTTTAAAATTCTTAATTATATAATTTTTTGCC
The DNA here is from genome assembly GCA_021158195.1 of bacterium. GTDB lineage: Bacteria > Patescibacteriota > Minisyncoccia > Minisyncoccales > PEYH01 > JAGHAC01. The sequence goes on from JAGGVA010000021.1 coordinate 6,241, forward strand.
TCCTGAAAATTTCTCACAAAAACGGCTTTGGGTGACTTTTTATTAATTTTTTGGACCAAAATATCTGATGAAATTTTTTTCTTTAATGATTTTTTTTCTCTTCCCGCAACTTCATAAATTGGAAGGAGAATTATTTTTTCTACCTTAATCTCGCAAAGGGTTTTAATAAAATCTTTCCACAAATAAAAAGTTCTCTGATATTGATGAGGCTGAAAAACAAGCCAGATTTTTTTCTTTGGATATTTTTCTTTTATTGCCTCTATTGTTGCTCGAATTTCTGTAGGATGATGACCATAATCTGATATAAGTAAAACTTTTCTGTTGTTTAGTTTGATCTCCTTTTCTTCAAGCCGTCTCCACGCCCCCTTATATTCCGAAAGGGCCTCAAAAATAATTTTGTCCGGAATTCCCAAAACTTTTGCACAAGTATAACTTGCCAAAGCGTTATAAAGATTGTGCCTCCCTGGAACCTTTAAAATCTTTTTGAGTCTTCTTGTCTCTCTTTGACTAATACTGAATTTTAGAATTTGGAATTTGGAATTTGGAATTTGGAATTTTTTTATATTTTCATCATCTCCATTAACAATCAAAATGCCGTTTTTGGGCAGACGAGAGACGAATTTTTTAAAAGCCTTAAGATAATTTTTAAAATTTTTATAAAAATCCAAATGGTCCGGCTCGATGTTGGTAATTACGATAACATTGGGTAAATAGTTTAAAAAAGACGCAAAATGCTCGTCTGCCTCAATTACCAAAATTTTGTCAGTGATCAGTGAGTAATGGGTAGTGGATAGTTTTGGTTTTCCACCCATTCTAAAATTAGAATCTCCAAACTCTTTCAGTTTTGTGCCCAAAATTACCGTAGGGTTTAACCCGGCTTTTATTAGAATTAAAGCAATCATTGCGCATGTTGTGCTTTTACCATGAGTTCCACATACAGCAACTGTAAAGTATTGTTTGGTAAGTTCTCCCAACGCCTCCGGATAACTTAAACATTTCTTTTTTAGTTTTCTTGCTAATTTAAGCTCTGGATGGTCTTCTGGGACTGCTTTGGAATAGATAATTAAATCTGAATTTTTTATAAAATTTTGAATTTTTAATTGCGCAAAGCAACGAGGTTGCCGCGCAACTTTTCGTTGTAATTTTGCATTTTGAATTTTGCATTTTGAATTTATTATAATTTTCGCCCCCTTTCTCTCCAGCATCTCTGTAATTTCAGAAGAAACTAAATCTGTACCAGAAACCTCTGCTTCTTGAGATAAATAATACTGTGCCAATGCCGAAACTCCAATTCCTCCTATGCCTATAAAATGAATTTTTGTTTTTGTGTTGCTCATCTAAATATTGTCTTTGAGAGGAATTGTCTCTAATATTTCATATTCTGCCCCGCTTCTTTTAAGAAAACTTTCCATTATTTCAAAAGATTCTACCTCAAAACTTAAATTAATATCTTCGCTAATTTCAGGGCGATCTTCTAATCTCCTAAACTCCCACTGCTTGATTCTTGCCAAAGTAATATGAGGCCGATATGGCCTTGCTTCTTTTTGCTTACCTGCTTTATATTTATAAGAATCTAGTTGAAAAATTGAATCTTCCAGATCTTTTTGAAGTTCTGCTAATTCTTGGTTTAATTTTCCTTCTACCCACACCATTCTTGGAGGTTTTTTGTTGGGTGGCCCATAACAGATTTTTTTCAATTCTATCAAAAACGGATTGTGTCTTTTTGCTACCTCTTGTGATATTTTTATTGTCTCACTTAACTGATTATCGTCTAAATTCCCCAAAAATAATAAAGTAATATGCAAATTTTCCGGCTTTGTCCAACGACAGGGTAAATTCTGCCAATTTTTTTGATAATTCAAGAGACGCTTTTTTATCTCTGATGGTAGATTGATTGCTAAAAAAATTCTATGCAGCATAAACTTTTTTTTAATTTATCATATTCTGAAATTAAAAAAAAGCACACTCTGAGCGGGCCTACCTTAAAGGCACATAGCACTTCTTGAAGTTTTATCTCATCTCTCTCCATTCAATGTCTTTTTCATCACCGGCAAACTCTTTCCATTCTCCCTCTGGAGTAATAACATACCACTTTTTCCTTGTTTCAGACCAAACCATTGGATTGTTATCGTAATATGGCTTTTTTACAATTTCTTTGGGTTTTAGGCGATCTAATTCAAGCCATTTTTTAAATACTGTTTCAATAGCATAATCCAACCCTCTTGATTTTGCCCATTCAGCCACAATATCAATTGCCTTTTTGGCTTTTTCAACGCTTCCGGCAAGTTCTAATAATTCCTTGGCTGGTTTTGTGTAGCGAGAATAAACAATTTCTCGCTTTCTCGCACTTCTCTTGAGACGATTCAAATCTATTCCTTTTGTTTCAAAATAATGAGTTACAATTTGACGGATAGCGGTTTTTTCCATCAACTCCTCAAAATATTTTATTTTTTTGGTCTTAATATACTCTTCAATTTTTTGAGCAATACTTTTCCCTATTCCGGGTATTTTCTCTAAACCCCTAATACCTTCATTTTTATAAATTGTACCCACATCTTTCTTTAAATTTTCTAATACCTGAGCCGCTCTTCTATAGGCCCTTGGTTTAAATTTTATCCCTTGAATTTCTAAGAGTTTTGCTGTTTCTAAAAAAATTTTTGCCAATTTTTTATTTCTTTTGCTGGCCATATTTTTCTGCCTCAAACTTAAAAATAATTATTTTTTCCTTTTCCAAATCTATACCCGCTTTCTGACAGGCAATAATTATCTGCTCTTCTTTTGTCTTTATATCTTTAAGACCTGGCAAAAGTAGCCCAGATTTAAAAGGATAATCCAAAGATTTTACTAAAATTCCATATTTCTGAGGATTGAGTTCTTCGATACTTTTTACAGGTTGAGGAGGATGGAGAATATAAACTTCATAAGAGAGATAGGACAATTCTTCTTTTTTGAGAGGAGGAAATCTAGGATCTTGAGCAGCAGAAACAGCACTGGAAATAATCTCTTCTGCTATATTATCTTTGGTAGGAAGATAAGTTCCAACGCATCCTCTTAACTTTCCTCTATTATAAATACTTACAAATACTCCTGACTTTTTCTTTAATAAACTCTGGGGAATATCTTTTGGCGGTCTAACAATTCTGCCCTGTTTTACAAATTCCTCAACTGCTAATTTTGCCAATTTAAGATAATCGTTCATATCCTATATTCAGTATAGGATGTATTTCTCTTTCTGGTCAAATAAAAAAGCCCCAGCCGCGAGGGGTTTTCGGCCGGGGCTTAAAGTGAGGAGGTAGCACGTCTAGCATAAAGGGCTGATAAAGGAGCTTAGGGATGGGAGGGGGAGCCACTGAATGAAAGGCTATGGCTTAAGAAAACTATAGAAAGAGGGTGACTCCCCCTCTTTCCTTCCGGGCTCTCGCGCCCGAAAGGGCCTTTCGGTATTTTTATATTACTCAACTCAATATTTTTTGTCAAGTCTATCGAGAACGTTTCTCGCTAATTTCTCACTAATTTTAAAATTATCTGAAACCGCTGTAATAAGATTGCCATGGCAATGTTATTACAGCGGTACTGTTGAGAACAAAACTAAAAGACTTTCGGTTTGCTTTAGGAAAGTTTCTATAGCAACCGGGCAACTAAATACCCTACCCCAAAAGGACCTTCATACGATAAAATCTCTGGACGCCAATCAACATTATTTCCTTCCAAAATTCCTAAAGCAAAACAAAAAGAACGTAATCCGCATTCTGCTGCTTGGGGATACAATCTGTCAAGTTGAAAAATTTTTTCTAAATCTTTCTTCTTTAGGGCTTGAATAAGTTCTTTATCAAATTTGGGACCATCGGGATGAAAGCCATAAGGTCCGTCTTCCCGTAGACAATGAGAAAGATCTCCAGAAGCAATTATGGCTATCTTTCCTGTTCCTATTTCGAAATTCTTTCCCTTCTCAAAATAGTCACGGGGTTCACCTAAACCGATCAATATTTTCTCTATCTCGCCTTTAAAACTTCTGGCTAAAAAAAATAAAGGGACATCAAAACCCCAATCTGGATGAGGAGAAGAAATTATAATTTTGTCAGGAGAAATTTCTCTTATCTTCTCTCCTAAGTATTCCAGAGAATTTATTGTTTTGGAAACTTGCCTTCTCTCGCTTGCAGATCCAACATTTGGAAGAATAATGGGCGGATGAGGTGATATAGCAGCAAAAATAATTTCTTTCATATTATTCTAAAATTAAATCAATTTTGGTTCCACATTTAGGACATTTGCCTTGTTTATCGTATCTTTTGATATTATAGCCAAATCTTTCTATAATCTTTGCTCCACACTTCGGGCAAAAAGTATCTTCTCCTTCAAGGCCGGGAATGTTGCCGGTATAAACATATTTTAAACCTTCTTTTAACCCTATCTCGCGAGCCAAAAGAAGAGTTTTCGGAGGTGTATCTGGCAAATTTTTCAACTTCCAGGAAAGAGCACCGGAAAATCGAGTAATATGCCAAGGAATTTCGGGTTTAAGTTCTTTTTTAATAAAATGAGCAATCTCTTTAAAAATTTCTTCTTTATCGTTAAGAGTAGGAATAACTAAAGTAGTAATTTCTAACCAAATTTTTTTAGAAACAATTCTTTTAAGGGTGTCTAATACTGGCTGTAATCTTGCGCCACAATACCGAATGTAAAATTCATCTTCAAAACTTTTCAGGTCTATATTTGCTGCATCTAAAAAAGGAGAGATTGTTTCAAAAAGTTCTTTTGACCAGAAGCCGTTTGAAACCCAAACATTTTTAATGCCTTTTTCTTTTGCCAACTTCATTGTTTCAAGAGCAAAGTCAGAAAAAACAGTGGGCTCGGTATAAGTATAGGCAATTGATTTCAAGTTTTTTTGACAAGCAATATTTACAATTTCTTGAGGAGTAAATTCTTCTCCAAAAATCTCATCCATTTCTGATATCTGAGAAATTTGCCAATTTTGACAAGAGGCACAGGAAAAATTACAACCAACTGAAGCAAGTGAAAGAATAGAACTTCCGGGAAGAAAATGAAAAAGTGGTTTTTTCTCAATAGGATCTATGTCTAAAGCACAAATTTTGCCATAGTTTAAAGAAAAAATTTTGCCACCAATATTTTTCCGCGTTCCACAAATTCCTGTTTGGTTTTCCTGCAAAACACAATAATGGGCGCAATTTAAACATTGTGTTTCTTTCCCTTTAAGAGTTTTATATAATATTGCTTCTTTCTTCATTCTTTTTTTCTTCTTTAGTTGCTAAGTAATTAAGGTAAGGAATGAAAAAGGCAAACTTATCAATTCCTCTCTTTAGAAAATATTCTATATCCTTTTCAATGCCTTTAACACTAATTCTTCTTTCTATGCCGGTTCTGCCAGGAGCAATCAATCTTTTGCTTTTGTTAAAATAAAAAATGCTGGCAATAAAATGCTGACGGTATAGAAAAGGTAGTTCTAAATCTAAAAGTATTTTAAGTGCTTTATCTTTTCTTAATGATAAATATTATTGGAAACTGTATTCTGTCTACCATTAAAGAAGTTTAAAATTATTGATGATTAAAGCAAACTTATATCCCAAAAATTCAGCCGCTTTCCGACATTGAACCATTCTCTCAGTGAAAATTTCAAAATATTCCATTACAGGAACAAATTTTGTATCTATTTTTAATTGCAAAATAATTCTTTTTCGCGAAGTATCTGTTCTAAACTTGTTGTCAATAACAGCAAAATTGACTCGGTTGTGAATATCCTGCTCAATAATCTTTTTATCTTTAATAATTACCCGACTTCTTCTTACATCTGATTTATCAGCCAAAATCAAAACAGCCGCCACAGGATTTAGTATTTTAGCATAATAATCATCATGGTTGGCTATTGCCTGCATCACCACTGCTA
>JAGGVA010000056.1 GCA_021158195.1 bacterium
AAGAAATTTAGTTATTAGTTTTTCTCAAATCGAGACAAGAAAAACAATCGATAATTGACTGTGGAGGTGGGGGGCATCGAACCCCCGTCCAGAAGTTTCACCAAAATGACTCTACGGGCGTAGCCTGTTTTTTTATCAGGGTTCTAATTTTAAACAGGCAAAATTTAGAACCCCTGCCCTGAATCAAATTTCAGCGAGTAGACAATCTTTCAGGGCCGAAGATTGTCGCCTATCCCGATGGTTGGCGCCTTTTTCCCTATCGGGAGTCAGGAAAAAGACGGTCCCGATTATAAAGGGACATGCTTACGCATAGGCGTAAGCAGGGGTTTTAAATAAGTTGGCACTTATTTTTGTTTCCGGGAGATTATCCAGGTCCCGGACCTGGGCCCGCACATTTTGGCAAAGAACTTCTGTCGAATCCCTTCACCCCCATTTTTAACTTTAAACAATAAACTCTAAACAATAAACAATCAATTTCTACAAATTTCTATTTATTTCCATCAATTTCTTTATCTCTATCAATTTCTATAAATTTCTACAAATTTCCCCTTTTTCATTTCTCTTTTCATTTCTCTTTCTATTTCTCTTTTCTTAATCTTCTCTCTTTTATCAAATTTTTTCTTTCCCTTACAAAGAGCAATCTCTACCTTTATTTTGCCTCCCTTAATATATAATTTAGTGGGCAATAATGTCAAGCCTTTTTCCTGAGTTTTACCGATTAAATATTTGATCTCACGCTTTTTGAGAAGAAGGGTTCTTGGTCTTTTAGGATTATAATTCTTTGGCACATTACCTTTCTGGTATGGGGCAATATTGATATTAATCAAAACAGGCTCTCCTTTTTGAAAAACAACAAATCCGCCACGGATATTCGCCTTACCAGACCTAACTGCTTTTACTTCAAATCCTTTCAAAACTATACCAGCCTCAAATTTTTCAAGAATTTGATAATTAAAGAAGATTTTTTTATTTTCAGCCACAATAGTCATTTTTTTATGATAACATTTTTTTAATTATCGGTCACCGTAAGAGATAGACAAAAGACAGGAAAATTATTATTATAAATTTATGGTAAAGACAAAAATTAAGCGGATTATTACAAAAGAGTATAAAAATCTTTGTCGAGAACAGAAGAGTTTGTATGTAAAAAACCTTAGGGTAGAGATTTCGCGACCGGTTCTTGAAAAATTTGGAGAGTATTCTTGTAATATAGCGTTTTTGATAGGACAAGAAAAAAAGAAAGATCCTCGGCAGATAGCAGGTTTTTTAAAAAAACGTTTAGAAAAAAATAAAACTGCTCAGAAGATTTTTTCAAAAATAGAAATAGCAGGTTCGGGCTTTTTAAATTTTTATTTGAAAAAGGAATTTTTACAAGATGCATTAAAAGAAATTCTTAGAAAGGGTAGAAATTTTGGAAAAATTAATTTAGGAAGAGAAAAGAAGGTACAGGTAGAATTTATTTCGGCAAATCCTACAGGACCGCTTACTATTGGTAATGCTCGAGGAGGGCCTTTTGGCGATTGTCTAGCAAATGTGTTAAAGTTTGCAAATTACAAAGTAGAAAAGGCCTATTATGTTAATGATTGTGGCAAACAGATTATGGAACTGGGTAAATCTTTGCTGGGTAAGGGAACGAAGTATCAGGGAGAATACATTAAAGAGATCGGAAAGAAAATAAAAGCAAAAGATTTTTATCGAGCAGGGCAACAAGGGGCGAGAATTATTTTAGAAAAGATAATTAAACCTGTGGTTGAAAGACTTGGTATCAAGTATGATGAGTGGTTTTTTGAAAGCACATTATATAAATCTAGCAGTATAAAAAAAACAATAAATTTGCTTACCAAAAAAGGACTTACTTATAGAAAGGATGGAGCAATCTGGTTCAAAAGCAAAAAATTTGGAGATGTGCGTGATAGAGTTTTAGTTAAAAAAGACGGCACAAAAACATATCTTGCCGGAGACATAGCGTATCATAGATATAAATTCGAAAAGAAAAAATTTAACAAAGTAATCAATATCTGGGGAGCAGATCATTATGGAGATGTTGCCGGGCTTCAAGCAGGCATGTCTGCTTTAGGGCATAAAGGCAAGTTAGATATTATTCTCCTGCAGTTTGTTACTCTTATTGAAGAAGGAAAGCCAGTTAAAATGTCAAAAAGAAGAGGAAGATATATTACTATGGAAGAATTATTAGACGAGGTAGGTAAAGATGTTGTGCGATTTTTCTTTTTAGAGAAATCCGCAGACAAACATTTAGAATTTGATCTTAATTTAGCAAGAGAGCAGTCAGAAAAGAACCCGGTTTATTATGTTCAGTACGCTTATGCAAGAATTTGCTCTATTTTGAGAAGATATAAAGGTGTTGAAAATTTTGAACCCAAGAGCAAAGAGTTAAAATTGTTAACCAGTCCATACGAATTAGTACTTATCAAAGAAATTTTAAAGTTCCCAGAGGTGATAGAGGAAATAGTCCAGGGTTATCAAGTTCAAAGGTTGCCGAAATATGCTTTGGAATTAGCATCAGCATTTCATCAGTTTTATCATCACTGCCAAGTATTAACTAGCGACGATAATTTAACCAGAGCAAGAGTTGCTTTAATTCTTGCTACAAAAAATACTTTAGAGAACTTGTTTCAATTAATGGGAATTGACGCTCCAAGGAAAATGTAAATATGTCTTATCCGCTCAAAGAAATAGAAAAAGAAATAAGAGAATTCTGGCAAAAAGATAATACTTTTAAAAAATCTCTTGAAAAACAGGGGGGCAATTTTGTTTTTTTTGAAGGCCCGCCCACAGCCAATGCTAAACCCGGAGTTCATCATGTTTTGGCGCGGGCGTTTAAGGACCTGATATGCAGATATAAAACAATGAAGGGATACAGGGTTATTAGAAAGGCCGGTTGGGATACGCATGGATTACCGGTAGAACTGGAAATAGAGAAAAAATTAGGCATTTCTTCAAAAAAAGAAATAGAAAGGTTTGGAGTAGCAAAGTTTAATCAAGAATGTAAAAAATCTGTTTGGAATTATGAAAAAGATTGGGAAGATTTAACCCAAAGGATAGGTTATTGGATTGATTTAAAAAATCCCTACATTACTTATATGCCAGATTATATGGAAACTGTTTGGTGGATTTTGAAAGAGATAAGTAAAAAAGGATTGCTATATCAGGACTATAAAGTAGTTCCTTATTGTCCAAGATGCGGCACACCTCTTTCCTCTCATGAGGTGGCACAAGGATACAAAAG